>JAZKEV010000665.1:0-5263 GCA_040386765.1 Verrucomicrobiota bacterium
GGCGGTCATAGACCGCCGCTACAACAAGGCCGCTTCGACCGTCGCCATTAAAGGATAGCGGTCGCTCGCCTCTACGGGCAACGTAAGCGGCGGCGGCCCTTACAGGGATGACCGCCACCACCTCCATTTCCATGCGCCTTCCCCTCTTCGTCGTCGCGCTCCTCCTCGCCGTTTCGCTTCGGGCGCAACCCGCTTCCAAAGCCCTTCCGCCCGTGCCCGCCGGTGTCACTGCTCATCGCGACCTTGCCTACGTCGCCGTGGGCCACGAGCGCCAGAAGCTCGACCTCTATCTGCCGGCCGAGGGCAGCGGACCGTTTCCCGTGATCGTGTGGATTCACGGCGGCGCGTGGTTCGCCGGCGACCGCAAGAACTGCCCGCCGCTCCGCGAAGGCTTCGTCGCGCGCGGCTATGCAGTCGCGAGCCTCGGCTATCGGTTGAGCAGCCATGAGATTTTTCCCGCGCAGATCGAGGACTGCAAAGCCGCGCTGCGCTGGCTCCGCGCGCACGCGAAAGAGTATCGCCTCGATGCTGCGCACATCGGCGTGTGGGGTGCCTCCGCCGGCGGCCACCTCGTCTCCCTGCTCGGCACCACCGATGGCGTGCGCGAGTTCGAGGTCGGCGCGCATCTCGATCAATCGAGTCGCGTCCAGGCCGTCGTCGACTATTACGGCCCCACCGATTTTCGCCAGATGGACAAGCACGCACCTGCCAGTGCCCGCCAGAAACACGACGACCCGGAGTCGCCGGAATCGCGGCTCATCGGCAGCCCGATCCAGGATGCAGGTTCCGCCGCCCCAGTCCGCCGCGCCAATCCCATCACCTACCTGGAGAAAACCGATCCGCCTTTCCTCATCGTCCACGGCGATGCGGATGCGACCGTACCCCATCACCAAAGCGTGCTCCTCTACGAGGCCGCGGTGGCGCACAAAGTCGCCGTCCACTTCATCACCATCCGCGGCGGCGGACACGGCACTGCTTTCCCGTACCGCGAGCTCCACCCCGTCGTCGCGAGCTTCTTCGCTGAACAGCTCAAAGGCGAGAAACCCGCTACGCCCGCTCCTGCGTCGCGTCGCTCGGAAATGTCGGCGACACCGATGGCCACTAAGAAGTAAGCCGGAACTCGCGAGCCGACGAGGCTTCCTCAACCCCGCCCACGACCCGGAGCCTGCACGCCCGCAGGCAATCGCGCGAGAAACGCACCCCACGTCTCGCCGCTCGGATCTTCGAGCCCGGGAAAATGCGTCTCGCGTCGCGTGTTGAGCTGCGTGCCGCCCTCGCGCGCGTTCCAATACTGCACGGTGCGCGTCACTTGGAAATCGTTCGCGGCACTCGCCGAACCACCGGCACCCACCACCCCCGCCGCGCCCGCCGTCGCCGTAAAATCGAGCGTCTGCACGCTCACGCCAAAGCCGCCGAAATAGCCTTCGAGTTTTCCTCCGAGAAGCGTGAGGATTTCATCGGCCGTATTCGGCCCGACGTGCGTGCGCAGCTCGGCCTTGAATTTCTCCCGCAGGGCATCGCCCGCCGCCGCATACGCCGGAATCTCCATCCGGTAGCCGCCCGACTCGAGTGGTTTCACCGTCGCCAGCGAAGCCTCATACGTCTGCCGCACCGCTTGGATGTAGGCCGTCGCCACCGCAAAGCCCGCCAATTGCCGCGGCGATAATTCCAAGTCCGCCTCGCGCGCCAGCTGCTGCAATGCCGCCTGCTCCGCGAGTGCGCCCGAAGCATCCGCCCCGAGCGCGATCGCGGGCCTCGCCATCTGCTCCCGCGAAACGAGCGGCGCGGGCACGGAGTCGAAATACACGGTCTGTTCCGCAAGCCTGGCCGCAGGCGCCGGCAGGGCCACGCGCGGAGCCGACCCAGGCAGCGACGGGGCAACGGAGGCGCCGTCGTGCTCCTTGCTGTTCCAACCGAGCCCCACTCCGACGCCAGCCACGCCGGCCAAAGCCAGCGACAGGAGGAGTAGGCGGGGTTTCGACATCGCAGCTTCAGTGAAAACCCGCCTCTGCCGCGCGGCGACAAGATTTTCGCAAAAAACCCTAAACTTTTCCGCCACCCGGCCGACGCGCAGGGAAGGTCCCCCGCAAAAGTCGCCACCTTCCCATCCTATGTGGGCCCAATAGCTCCTCACATTTTGACCAACGCCGGTCGGTCGCGGGAGCGGAAATGCTGCGCGCAAGGCGTCGGCAAAAATCGACCGTTGCCCTTGCACGGCGAGGCTTTCACACCTCGGGCACCTCATCGCGCAATGACACCCATCGAAAAGGCTGAGAACGCGCTCAACCGTCGCATCGCCACGCTTCAGACGGCTCTCCGCACGGCCGAGTCGGAGACGGCGCGGCAATTCCTGCTGCAATCGCTCTTCATCTGCATCGGCCTAGGCGAAGCTCTGACGGACTACGTCAAAATGATCCGCCAGTATGCGCAGGGGCGCCATGGCGAACTCAAGCAGACGCAGGAAACGCTCACCGCGCGCCACGCCGAAGTGTTGAAGGCGGGCAACGAGCTGCTCGAGCGGCTGAAAGCCAATCCCACGGATCGGGCCCTCCGCAAGGAGATCGAGCTCGCGCAGAAAAACATGGCCGGCATCCAGAAGACCCTTAAGCGCGGGGCCAATGCCCTGCAGCGCGAAGTCGCCCCGAGCATCGCCATGATCGACACCTTGGCGCTGAGCATCCGGCGGCTCGGCGAGGCAGATCAGATCGACGCGCTCAAACGAGCAATCAAGACGATCGTGGGGCATGCGCGGGAGCTCTACCTCGCCCAGCCCACCCTGCCCGCGAAGAATATCATCGATGCGCCCGCTTGGGAAAAGTCCGCCCTGTCCCAGATCGACGAGGCAACCGATTCCCACGAGGCCTATGCGCGGGCCGGTTACCAGGCGATGCTCGCGGTCGAGGTGATGACGATGGCGCTGTCGCCCACCCCGCCCCGAACCGCCGAGGAAGCCACGAACCGCGCCAACGAAGCCGTCGGCACGCGCCTCAAGACGATCATGGCGCGGTTCACGAATAGCTAGGGCGGGCGGGCGGGCAGCCGCCTCGACCGGGGGGGACGACGAAGAACGCCTCGCGCTACCCGCGAAAGTACTTCGCGAACAACGGCACGTTTTCGAAGTGCAGTATCTCCGGCTCTCCGGCTGCCGCTCCTCCCGCTCCTCCCGCCCCTCCGGCCACCCCCGCCGCCGGCAGCGCGATCTCCACCACATCGAACCGATACGTCTTCGGCCGCGTCCGCGGATTCAACCCCGCCAAGTACGCTTCGATCGCCCGGCGTAGCGCCCGCTTCTTCCTCTCATCGATCGCATAGTACCCCGGCACGAGCGCGCCGGGGGTGCGCGTCTTCACCTCCACAAAAACAAGGATATCCCCGTCCATGCACACGAGGTCGATCTCCTCGCGCCGATCCCGCGGATTGCGCCAGTTGCGCGCGACGATCGAGAACCCTCGCTCACGCTTCAACCACTCCGCCGCCAACCGCTCGCCACGTTCCCCACGGTCGCCACGCGTCTCTTTTCCCAGCAAGCTGCGGAAGAGGCGGAGGAGGGCAGCGGCCGGGCCCTCCGTGGACTTACGGACGTGCGGCACGGGAATCTCATTGCGACATGGGGCGGTGCCTTTGACAATCCCCGACCTAACCCCACCTTTTCCGCGGTCAGCTCATGGCTTCTTCCACTATCGCAGGCACGCTCCGTCGCTCGCTGCTCATCAAGGTCATCTCCAAGCCCGCGCCGAGCCGCGAAGACGTCGCCTCGGTGATCGAGCTCACGGCCTCCAAGGTCGTCGAGGCCCTGCAGGCCCAGTCGATGACGTTCTACCTCGTCGAGGGCAACGACATCGCCTTCAAACAAATCTACTACTCTCCCACCCTCTGGGTTGGAAATCCCGCCAAGGAAAAGAAGTTTCAGGATACCGCCGCCAAGCTCCTCTCGCTCAAGATCCCCGTCGGCAAGGGCATCGTCGGCAAGGTCATCGAGTCGGGCGAGCCCATCTTCTTTCGCAATAGCGAGAGCCAGGCGCCGTTCATGCAGTCGATGGCGCAGACCACGGGCTTCGACGTGTGCTCGATGCTCACGGTGCCCCTCAAGACCACGATCACGCTCGGCGCGATCCAGGTGCTCAACAAGGAGCTCTCCGCCGGCACGGAGGGCGAGTTTACCGACAAGGACCTCGCCCTGCTCAAGGAGGTCGCAGAGTATTCGTCCGCGCTCATCCACCGCATGGTGGATCCCAAATTCGTCCCCAGCGCGGAGGACACCGCGCGCTTCGTCGCCAAGCTCACCGACCTCCCCCTCGTCACCAAGATCGAGGAAATCGAGATCGACGAGAAGCTCATCGAGGTCACCGGCGATGCGATCATCCGGCGCGAGGGCGTCTTCCCCCACAAGCGCCTCAGCCCAAACTCCGTCGCGGTGGTGATGACCAATCCCCTCGACTACGCGAAGCGCGAGTCGTTCACGCAGGCCACCGAGCTCTCGATCGAGGATGTTAGCGTCGTGTCGGCGACGCTCTTCGAGAGCCTCATCAAAAAATTCTTCAAGGACTCGAAGGCCGGCCCCGCCACGTCCGACGACATCGATATCGGCGCCGTCGCCGACGTCATCCAGAACACCTACTCCCTCGACGGCCAATCCGAGATCAGCGCCAAGGATCTCGAGAGCGAGGACTCCGCCCCCATCGTGCAGCTCGCCAACCGCATCATCGAAGATGCGTATATCTCCGGCGCCTCCGATATCCACATCGAGCCGATGGAAAAGGAGCTGATGGTCCGCTACCGCGTCGATGGCATGCTCGCGGAAAAACTCCGCCTCCCCAAGCAGGTCACCGGCGGCCTCGTCGCGCGCCTGAAGATCATGTGCAACCTCGACATCTCCGAGCGCCGGTTGCCGCAGGATGGACGCATCGTCTTCAAGCAGTTTACGAAAAAGAACATGGACCTCGACCTTCGCGTCGCGACGGGTCCCATGAACCACGGCGAGAAGGTCGTCATGCGCATCCTCGACAAGCAGAAGTCGACGCTGCCTCTCACCGCGCTCGGTTTCTCCGAGGAGAATCTCGTCAAGTACCGCGAGTGCATCCGCCAGCCCTACGGCATGATCCTGCACTGCGGGCCCACCGGCTCCGGCAAGTCGATGACGCTCTACTCCGCGCTCGGCGAAGTGAATACGCCCGACGTCAACATCCAGACGGCGGAAGATCCCATCGAGTACACGCTCGCCGGCATCAATCAGATGCAGATGAACCGGCAGATCGGCCTCACC
>JAZKEV010000666.1:0-7031 GCA_040386765.1 Verrucomicrobiota bacterium
GCTCCGCGCTACGCTTTGGCTTCGTAACCCTGTGCCCTGTGCGCAGGTTCAAAGCTTCTTTTTTCCCCAACTCCCCTTAGTCCCAAAGGAAGCGAATGTTACATTTTCGTTTTCGGCTCTTCCGCGCTGGAGCGTGAACTGCCTGCCGTTCAGCCTGTCACGGTCTCATCCCTCTTACCGTGACCCGCCCGAAACGCAATTCCCGCCCCCCTGCCCAGCCCGTCCGCCCGCCACACGCCGATGCGAAGAATATCTACGGCAATCGCGAGGAGAGCTGGCTGGCCTTCAATCGCCGCGTGTTGGAGCAGGCCAAGAATCCGGCCAGTCCGCTGCTCGAGCGCGTGAAGTTTCTCGCGATCGTGAGCTCGAATCTCGACGAGTTTTTCGAGATCCGCGTCGCGGGCATCACGCAGCAGGCGGATTCGGAGGCGGGGCTGTTGAGCATCGATGGGCTCACGCCGCGCGAGCAGATGAAGCGCATCACGCGCGAGGTGAACACGCTCGTGAGCGACCAATACGCCTGCTGGCACAAAGATCTCGTGCCTGCGCTGGCGGAGAAGGGCGTGCTCTTCCGCACGGTCGCGCAGCTCGATGAGGCGGAGCGTGTGTGGGTACGCGAGTATTTCGAGAAGCAGGTCTTTCCGGTCCTGACGCCGCTTGCGGTGGACCAGGCGCATCCGTTTCCCCTGCTCGGGAACAAGACGCTGAACGTCATCGTCTCGCTCGATCAATCCGACACGCCGGACACCGAGAAGCTCATGGTGATCGTGCCGGTGCCGCGGAGCCTGCCGCGCATCGTGCAGATCGCGCCGGGTAGCGAGGGGCCGCTGCGGCACATCTTTCTGAGCGAGGTGATCAAGCTGTGCGCGGGCACGTTTTTCCCCGGTTACACGGTGCGCGGGGCGCATGCCTTCCGCGTCACGCGCAACAGCGATCTCTACATCGACGAGGAGGAGGCCGAGAATCTGCTCAAGAAGATCGAGGAAGAGCTGCGCAATCTCCGGCGCGGTGCCGCGGTGCGGCTCGAGATCGAGCAGGGTGTGGACGAGGAACTCTTCACCACGCTCTGCCAGCACGTGGGCGTGACGGCGAGCCAGGCCTTTCGGATGCAGGGGCCGCTGAATCTGCTGCGGCTCTTCAGCCTCTACGAGATGATCGACCGGCCGGATCTGAAATATCCGCCCTTTACGCCGGCGGAGCTGACGCCCTTCGTCCACGGCAGGAACATTTTCGACCGGATCCGGGAGCGCGATATCCTGCTGCATCATCCGTACGATTCGTTTTCGCCGGTGGTGGAGTTTATCGATGCGGCGGCGCGCGATGGCGAGGTGCTGGCGATCAAGCAGACGCTGTATCGCACGAGTGGCGACTCGCCGATCGTGCGCGCGCTGATCGAGGCCTCAATGGCGGGCAAGCAGGTGACTGCGCTGGTGGAGCTGATGGCGCGCTTCGACGAGGCGAACAACATCAAGTGGGCACGTGAGCTCGAAGAGGCGGGCGTGCATGTGGTGTACGGCCTCGTCGGCCACAAGACGCACTCGAAGTGCTGCCTCGTCGTGCGACGCGAAGGGAAGGAACTGCGGCGCTACGTGCACCTCGGCACCGGCAACTACAATCCCAAAACGGCGCGGCTCTACACCGACATCAGCCTGCTCACCTGCCGCCCGCATCTGGCGGCGGAGGCGGCGCAGGTCTTTAACACGATGACTGGCCACGGCCGCACACCGGAGTTCAAGCATCTGCTCGTGGCGCCTTTCAACATGCACTCGCGCATCCAGGAGCTCATCGCCGCGGAGACGAAGAACGCGGCGGCCGGAAAGCCCGCGCGGATCATCGCGAAGATGAACAAGCTCGTGGACCCGGCGACCATCGACGCGCTCTACGCGGCATCGCAGGCGGGCGTGAAGATCGAGCTGATCATTCGCGCGACCTGCTGCGTCCTGCCGGGCGTGAAGGGGCTCAGCGAGAATATCAAGCTGCGCAACATCATCGGACGCTTCCTCGAGCACGCGCGCATCTTCTACTTCGAGAATGCGGGCGACCCGCTCGTGTACTGCGGCAGCGCGGACTGGATGCCGCGCAACTTCTTCCGCCGCGTGGAGACGGTCTTCCCCATCGAGGATGCGGATTTGAAGCGGCGGCTCATTTCGGATATCCTGGCGATCGAGCTGCGCGACAACGAGGATGCGCGCGAGCTGCAGCCGCCGAATGGCTATGTGCCGCCGACGCGGGCTACGGGCGAGCCGTCGTTTTCGGCGCAGAAATACTTCATGGCGGAGGCGAATATCCGGGCGGCGGCGGCGGTGCCGGTGGCGCCGGCGGCGAGGTAGGGCGCGGCGCGGTAAAGCGGCGTGTTCTACCCATTAAGAATCGGAAAGAAGCGATAGACACAGAGGGCACGGAGAATGCACAGAGGTCACGGAGGGCTGCCGGGTGGTCGGCTCCGCGACTCGCTTTTTGCCTTTGAGCGTCTCTGTGAGCTCGGTGCCGAGGGTCTGATTTCGACTACTAATACCAATCGCGCCTTGGAATTTAGACTTTCCGAAAGTTAACCGGAGTCATTTTAGCCACAGATGGCACGGATGGACACAGATAAAAATCCATCTGTGTTATCTGTGGCTAAAGTCCAAAAGCATCGGGCGATGGATAAGGTATTACGTCGCGGCTGATGGTTTGGAGCGCGAGCTGTCGAGCTCTACGTGTGCGAATATCTCATGTTTTTCGCGTGTGTGCCTCGCGACGGCGCACCGGGGACAGTTCGCCCTGCCTTCGATCCCGGAATACGGGCCTATTTGTTCTTCTTCGCGGCTTTTTCCACGTTGCTGCTGGGGACCATGCCTTGGACGGTCCAGCCGCCGTCGACGAAGAAGGTCTGGCCGGTGACGTAGCTCGACTCGGAGGAGGCGAGGAAGAGAGCGGGGCCGAGCATTTCGCTGGCTTCGGCGGTGCGGCCAAGGGGGATCATCGCGCCCCAGACGCGGCGGTAATCGGGGTCGTCGGCGAGGTTGCGCTCCACGTTGACCGGGCCGGGCGCGAAGGTGTTCACGCGGATGCCGAGCGGGGCGAGTTCGACGGCGAGCTGCTTGGTGAGGCCGTGGATGCCGGCTTTGCTCGTGCCGTAGGCGACGAGGTTCTTGACGGCGAGTTCGGCGCACTGGGTCGAGACATTCACGATGCTGCCGGCGGTCTTGGTGTCGCGCATCCACTTCGCGGCTTCGAGCGAGCAGAAGAAGGTGCCCTTCAGATTCGTGTCGAGGACGACATCCCACTTCTCCTCGGTGGTGTCGAAGAAGCTGGCCCAGCCGGTGAGGCCGGCGTTGTTGATGAGGACGTCGAGGCGGTCGAATTTCTTCCGGGCGGCGGCGAACATCTTCTGGATCTGGCTGACGCGGCCGAGGTCGGCCTTCACGCAGAAGGCGCGGCGGCCGAGGGCCTCGATCTCGGCGGCGGCTTCGTCGGCGCCCGCACGATCCGAGTTGTAGTTGAGGATGACGTCGGCGCCTTCGCGGGCGCAGCCGAGCGCGATGACGCGGCCGATGCCTTTGCTGGCTCCAGTGATGAGGACGGTTTTACCGGTGAGACGCATGGGGGAGAAAGGGCAGGAGAGTGCGGAGTCAGGAGCGGGCGAACAGCTCAAAACGTGCGCATGGATAGGCGAAACGTCCAAGGACGTTCGCGGAAGCCGGAAAGAACAGGTGCGGTCACACTCCAGCCGCTTTCCCCGGGGCTGAAGCTCGAACCCGAGTGGGTTGGATGCGCCTCAGGACATGTTGCCATCGGGGGCCGCCGATGCCGCCGTTAGAGTTGTGGAGTAAATGGTTGAAAATTTATGGCTCAACCCGTACTCGAACCGGGGCAACCAGAATTTCCAGTCCGTTAGGAGGGTCTGTCTTAGTGTGCAACTCTGACGGGTAGTGGCTGTTCTTCATAGTAAGATTGGGCAATCGACAGTCAGCTTGAGCCCGCGAAACTTAAAACCCCTGGCGGCCGAACGGAGCAAAATACGGCCGACATGGCCCTCGATAAATTGGGGCCGATCAGTTGACCAGAAAGGAATAGCACACTTCGGCGGAAGATCGATATGCTGATCTCAGATAAAAAAGTGAACTGCTACGCGGCGTTTACTCCGCTCGTTCGCCCAGTGATCTCGCCGAGCCAGAAGCCAAGGCCGTCAACCTGCTGCCCGTGATCTCATCGAACGGCTCAAAGTTGCGTTCAACGGTCGGTTCAAAGGTCGTGAAAAGCGCATGCCGGCTTCCTTGATCTATACCGCCGCGAACGGAGTGGAGATGATGTCCAAGGCGAAGTTCAACGGCGTTCTAAAGCAAAGCCTCGAGTTGGGGATCCTTAACGCAGACAAGGATGACGGTCGTTACTTCGCCCCGTGATAAGCGTGAATCTTCGCGTCAGGCGATCCGCCTGAGCGGCGAGGGCGACATCCACGCGAAGCCCTGAATTTGCAACGGGCGAAAGGGACAACGCGCTCGGCGCGCGTACGCCGTCCACGAAGGATCGACCGCGAGCCTGGCAACTTCCAGGGACGAAATTGCCTGCAAGCCGCCACGGCGTCGCCTAAGTGGATCTAGCTTTGGGCACGAGAACTAGCTAGGTATCGTCCGTCTTCTGTATAGAAGCGATGTGCAGGCGGGTCAAGGGAGAGTGTACACGATAGCGAGTAGTTTAAATAAGTACTTATCCAATATCTCGCAGCGCTGTCGAGCGGTGTGCATCGGATGTTGCAAGTCATTTTGCAAGGCGCGTGGGAATGCGCTTCAGGGGTGTGATTCATTTGGGTGCTTCTGTGGCAACCGTGGCGTTGATCGATCCGAGCGAGGCATGCACCTATTATGGCTAAATAGCGGTATTGTTAGCGCACCTGCAGAGCGCTGAAATTTCTGCCATGCACCGTCCTAGGTTCATATACGTGATGGATGCCAGACTCGTATTTCATTCGAATATCGAGCCGTGCCCCGCCGACTACGAAGCTGTATCTACCGGCATGCTGGTGGTGATACGCGTTGATGATTTTTTGCACCTAAGCGCGAAGGGCGAATGGCTCGATATTCACCCAGGTGTACTGGTAAATTCAGAGGCGGCGGGGCGGGAGCAGGAGCTGTACCATGTGCATCCATCGTACCTCCAGCGAAATGGGGAAGGGGGACGGGGATGAGCGCGGTAAGGATCTGCATCGCGTACCGGAAAACAGGTAGGCCCAACTCTTGTTAGTACGAACGCTTCCCGGTCGTGTCCTCCTGCCCAGCCCCAGCAGCCCCCTTCAAGCCCATCCAGTTTTCATGACGTATCCCACTCAAATCAACGTCGAGCGCGTCAGCCGCTCCGCGCCTGCCACCCCGAGCAACCGGCATCTCTCCGCGATGGTCATAAAACATGATCGCTTGGCTGCGGAAGCAATCCGCTCCGCCGTGGCCCAGTCCTTCATGTTCAGCGATGTCCGCTGCGTGCACAGCGCTTCCAACGCCTTGCGCTCGCTTCAAGCCGACCGGGCCTATCTCGTGGTGGCGGGGTTAAGCTTCCCCGATATAGATGGAATCGACCTGGTGCACATTATCACCAAGCAGCGCCTGGCGCTGCGGTTGATGATTGTTTCGGGGCGACGCGATGAAGTCGTGCGGTTGCGCCTAAGGCCCGGCTGCGTCGACGGTTTTTTCGATTCCGGAGTCGAAGACCCGGAATCGCTCGTCTTGGCGGCCCGGAAGGTCTGCGAGGGTGGTGCGTATTTTAGCGCCACCGCACTGACTCCCTCGAAAGCCGGCGCGAAGCAGCCGTCGTTGTTTCAAACTCTCACGACGCACGAACTGAAGATCTTCGCCCTGATCGGGGATGGCTGCGACGACAAGAAGGCCGCAGCGCGGTTGGGCCTCAGCGCCCACACGCTGCACAGCCATCGCCGCAGGATAATGAAGAAGATCGGCGTCCAATCCCGCGCCGACTTGATGCGCGTGGCAATCGAGCGAGGCGTCATACGCATAGCCGGTGGCCGCGTTTTCAGGCCCGGATATGATGGAGGCGAATGGCTAAATCAGCCTGAGGATCAGGCCTTGAACGAGCAGATGGCCGTATCCTGATCATCCGAGGCGCCTGATAAGGTGTAGCTATAACACATATTGGCTCAACAGGAGCCTCAACATTCCGCGGGTTCCCCTGCTCACTTACGTGTATCTCGTATGAAACCCAAATACGTCGTTTCCATGGTCGTCGCTGCTGCAGCGTTATTTGCACTTGGCTTTGTTGTCGGGGAATCTCGTTTAAACCCTGGCTTGTCGGGCTCCTCCGCGTCCAGGAATCCTTCCACCACCTCGCGTACCGACCACATGGGCGGAGCGGCGCCGGGGATGGAGCCGGCGTCGGTGGGCGGCGCCGCTCGAGGCGCAACCGTGGGCGCGGGTGATGGCAGGACCGGGGCGCGCGCCGACTCGTGGTCGTCCCCGGCGGCAAAGGCCGCGGCCGATAGTCAGGCGCGGGTCGATCTGTTTCCCGACTCGGAGACTCTCGGTTCACAGGAGTTCCAGAAGATCCTGGGCGAACAGGTGAAGGCCAAGGTGGCGGCTAGATATGCCGAGTATTTCCACCGCGCCAATCTACCGGGGGACAAGGTGGCCGTGGTGCAACAACTGCTGCTGGAGCGCCAGACGGCCTACGTCGATGCCGCGCAGGCCGCCCGCGAGAAAGGGCTCGCCGACTCCGAGGTGGCAGATTTCGCCGGGCAGTACGCGCGCCAGGCACAAAAGGACGTGATGATGAAACTCAAAGCTGCGCTTGGTAAAGACGGCTACGACCAGCTGCTCTACTTCGAGCGAACTCAGCCGGAGCGCGAGGCGGTGCTGCAACTCGCGCGTCGCCTCAGCTACGGCGAAGCCCCCCTGACCGGGCAGCATGTGCAGCAGCTCGTCGACATCCTGGCGGCGGATACAAATGCGAGGCGCGCAAAAAACAGCGCCGGCACCGCCGCCAGTTCAACCGCGGGCACGGAAAAGCTGTCGCGCCATGCGACCAGCCTGCTTGGCTCGTAT
>JAZKEV010000666.1:7041-9277 GCA_040386765.1 Verrucomicrobiota bacterium
GGGCAGGCTCCGGTGCATATCTCGGAAACGAGCATCGCCCGTGCGGCTGCCGTGCTCAACCCGGCCCAGTTGGCGGTGCTTCAGCAGATGCAGAAAGAACAGCGCCGACAATTGGAGCTCCTGCAGATGCTTGCCAGCGCCCAGGGTCAGCGCCCGCCCTCTCGATAGCATGCGCCTTATCTTCATTCTGCTGGCATTGGGCCCGGGCGTGCTGTGGACCGGGGCCCGGGAAGCACCGTCCGCCGACGTTCTGAGGAAAGCGGCGGTGGGAAAAAAGATAGCCTTTGATGCAATGGAGAAGGAGTGGCGTTCGACTCCGGCGGAGAGCTCCCATGTGTTTCGCTTTCAGCTTCGCAATATCGACTCGGCGGATTTGATCATTCACGACGTCGTCGCCGCGTGCTCATGCACTACCGTGAAACCGCCGGAAAAGCCGTGGAAGGTCGCTCCGGGCGCAACCACCGAGATCGTCGCGACCCTGAGCTTCCAGGGCAAACCCGGCACGATCACAAAGCCGATCATAGTGATGACGTCGGCCGGCGAAGCGACCTTGCGCGTTCGAGTCACGGTGCCGGACAAGACGCCTTCCGGTTCATAGGACGGGCGAAGCAATCCCAGCGCAAAGACGGGCTCATACGCCCGTCTTTTTTTGTGTGCCGAGCAATAGCAACAGGTTCGAGAGGTGAAAGTCGCGTGCCGACGACCAGGAAGCGCCTATGAGGCCGGACGGGTGGACGAGCGCGCCTAAAGCCGCGAAGCCCAATTCCATCGAAAGCTGGCAGCGTCGAACTGAAGGCGGTGCGGGGATAATCGGTGTCCAGTCTCGGGAGATCTGTGCGGTGTCGGTTTTGCGCCGAGAGCGACCATGCTCGATCCCGTGAGCGGCACCGCGGGAGCACGCCCACGGCGTCTGATCGGGCCAGACATTACTATATTTAGAGGAACAGCTAACCAATATTGGCGAATCGAGCCGCTTCCTGGCGCCGATGTGTGCTGTTGGTCTGTCGCCGACAGATCGTCCAACGACATGAATCACCGTCCATATAAAACAAAATCAAGGATAGCAAGGTGGCTGAGGTCGGCCGCCTTTTTGTCGGTAATACTATATGCGAATCAGGCGCTCGCGGATACGTGTCCGGTGTGGGTGCCACCCGTCAGCCATCCGCCGATTCACCACCCGGCGACCGTCATACACCATCCTGCCGTAACGCACGTGGTTTATCATGATGCCGTCTACGTGCATCACGATGCCGTGGTCGTGCATCACGAGGCGGTGATCGCGCATCACGAGGCGGTGATCGTGAACCACGAGGCGGTGATCGTGCACCACGACGCGGAAATCGTGCACCACGAGGCGGTGACCCACACCGAGACGGACGAATTTGGCAACGAGTATACGGTGGAGGACTCCCCGGCGTGGGACGAGGAAGTCTCGCCAGCGTGGGACGAGGAAGTCTCGCCGGCGTGGGATGAGGAGGTGTCGCCGGCGTGGGACGAAGAAATTTCGCCGGCGTGGGACGAAGAGATATCGCCGGCGTGGGATGAGCTGGTGTCGGAAGCGTGGGAAGAGGTCGTCGTGGATGAAGAGGCGCGGGACGAGTCCGTGCCCGAATGGTATGAGCCGGTGCCGGATACCCCGGGGTTCTGGGGCACCGAACCCGCCGAGTGGTATCCTTTCGATGACTGGGTGAGCTCGGAAGGCATAGACTCGGCGAGTGTGCAGGAGTCGAGTTGGAGTCCCAGTGTCGATAGCGTGCCGGAGGGCGAGGGATTTATACAGTCAAACGGGCCCCATCACGTCCACACGTTCAAGCGCGGCGACCGCAATCAATGCGGCGACGAGCGCAATGTAGAAACCTATCCGGTCTATGAGACCTACGAGCGCCAGGCGATCGGAACCAACACCGGCGGAGGCACCTCAGGCGGAGGCGGCAACTCGGGTGGCGGAGGCAACTCAGGCGGAGGCGGCAACTCGGGCGGCGGCGGCGCGACGGTCCCCAATGAGGGCGAGTTCACCGGATACGAACTGATGGTCGTGGGCGGCACCGGAGCCGCGAAGAACCTGCCGACTGGCACGCTCCGCGAGGTTCGTCCGGGCCCGACACCGGCTGGCCACTACTTCGCCGGCTGGACCATCTCCGGCGGCGGGGCATTGCAAACCCATCCCATCGCCCGCAACGGTCGCGTGGCGATCGGAAACAACGACGTGATCGTTCAGGCCAACTTCGTGCCGGTG
>JAZKEV010000667.1:0-2564 GCA_040386765.1 Verrucomicrobiota bacterium
CTCGGGCGCGAAGGCTGCGGCCTCAGCGAGCCCGGCGGCGGCAGCCGCGGACTTGAGGGCCGTATCGAGATCGCCGGCGAGGTTGAACGAAACGTGCATCGGGGCAGACAACCGGAAGCGGCGCGCCCCGGGCAAGCTGGAATCGCGGGAGCGGCGGCGCGCCGCGGGAGAAGGGGGAAGGGAGAAAGGAGAAGGAAAAAGGTCCAGTTCGGGCGCGGGTTCGGGTTCTTTCTCCCTGCTCCCTTCTCCTTTCTCCTCGGCGCTACGCGCCGAAGCTTGCGGCAGCGCACGCTTGCGTTTGGCATCGCGCGAGCTTTCCCAGCGCCACCGAATGGACGCCCACCTCGTCGAATTTCTAAGCCTGCTCCTACGCTGGTTGCACGTCATCGCGGGCATCGCATGGATCGGCTCCTCGTTCTACTTCATCTGGCTCGATAACAGCCTCGAGCCCCCCGCGCCGGGTTCGGAAAACGCCAGGAAGGGTGTCTCCGGCGAGCTCTGGGCGGTGCACGGCGGTGGTTTCTACAATCCGCAAAAGTACGCCGTCGCCCCCGCTTCGCTCCCGCAAAACCTGCACTGGTTCAAATGGGAGGCCTACACCACCTGGCTCTCCGGCACGGCGCTGCTCGTGGTCGTCTACTGGATCCGCGCGCAGACCATGATGGTCGATCCGTCGCTCAGCGCGCTGACGACCTGGCAGGCGATCGGGATCGGCGCGGGCAGCATGGTGGGCTCGTGGCTCGTGTACGACGCGCTCTGCCGCTCGCCCCTCGGCAAACGCGATGGGCTGCTGGGCCTCGTGGTCTTCGCGCTGTTGACCGCACTCGCGTGGGGACTGCATCAATTTCTCAGTGGCCGCGCTGCCTTTATCCACGTCGGCACCGCCATCGGCTCGATCATGGTCGCCAACGTCTTTTTCGTGATCATCCCCGGCCAGAAGAAGATGGTCGCGGCGATGCGCGCCGGGCAGCTGCCCGACCCGATCTACGGCAAGCGCGGCAAGCAGCGCAGCGTGCACAACAACTACTTCACGCTCCCGGTGCTGTTCATCATGATCAGCAACCACTACGCTTCAACCTACAGCCACAAGCAGGCGTGGGTGGTCCTCACCCTGATCGCGGCGGCCGGCGTCAGCATCCGGCACTTCTTCAACCGCCGCCACAAAGGCGTGCTCGCGTGGCAATACCCCGCGCTCGGCGCCGTCCTCCTCGGCGTCGTGGCGTGGCTCACCGCGCCGAAGATCCAGCCGCTCCCGAAACTCGAGGCACCCGCGACCTTCAACCAAGTGCGCACCATCGTCGGCCAGCATTGCATCTCCTGCCACGCGCCGACTCCCACCTTTCCCGGCATCACGCAACCGCCCGGCGGCGTGCTCCTCGATACGCCCGCGGCCATCGCGCAAAACGCGCAACGCATTTACCAGCAAGTGATCGTTACCCGCATCATGCCCCTCGGCAACATCACCCAGATGACCGACCTCGAGCGCGCCGCCATCGCGGATTGGGTGAAGTCAGGCGCAAAGACTCAGTAAAGTAGGGCGGGTTTTAACCCGCCCTCTCGCACCCTCGACCACCACGGAAGCTCCACTCCCCGTTGCCGCTCCCGTGATACAAATCCCTTCTCGTCCCCCCAATCCCATCCCCCGAATCACGCGAATCGGCGCATAGACGCGAATAACGACTGCTCCCTATTCGCGTCCATTCGCGTGATTCGCGGGCTCTCCTAGATATCTCCCGCTCTACGCAGGCGGCTCCTCGGGCCTAGCCCCATTATCCCATCGTAGTTTGCGCAACCTCATCGGATGTGTACACTCCTCCTCGGAAACCTCTGGCTCTGGCGGGGGACGGGGGGAAATAAGCTCAGTAAAACGAGCGAATTACACCCTTCTTCCCCAGAGTGTCGCGCCGGTTACTTGTTGTTAAGGCTTTACCCCTTAAGCACCCACGCGGCAACGGCTTGTTTTGGCTCGACTTTTTACCGGGAGTCGGTTGGCTCGCAAACTTTTCTGCCCGGCGGGCGTTACTGCCTGCCTACGCCTATAACCTTACTCATGACCAGTAAACGAAATATTCCGACGCGTCGTTTCATCAAGCCTTCCTTTACCTTCCTGATCGAGAAGAAGCGCGATGGAGGCGAGTTCACGCAAGAGGAAATTCGCTACATTATCGACAGCACCCTCGATGGCGAGATGCCCCAGCACCAGCTGGCGGCCCTGGCGATGGCGATCTACTTCTCCGGCATGTCCGCCCAGGAGACCGCGGACCTCACCGAAGAGATGATGCTCTCCGGCGAAGTGATCGACCTTTCGCACATCGCGAAACCGAAGATCGACAAGTACTCGACCGGCGGCGTGGGTGACAAAACCTCGCTCGTCCTCGTTCCTCTCGCGATGGCCTCCGGCGTCGTGGTTCCGATGATGTGTGGCGTCGAGCACGACTACATCATTAACACCCTCGAGAAGCTCGCGGCGATCCCTGGCTTCAAGGGCAACCACACCAACGAACAGTTTTCCTCCCAGCTCGCCCGCATCGGCGGCGCGATCATCGCCCAGACCGAGGATCTCG
>JAZKEV010000668.1:0-25672 GCA_040386765.1 Verrucomicrobiota bacterium
AAGCCGCCACGAAGGCCTGGCCGAACAGTCGCTGGAAGTCGTCCTCCGCCTCGCGAGCGACTTCGCCATAAAGGCTGTTGAAGAGTTCCCACAGCCGCGCCTTGCGGGCTGCCGGAACCATTGCCGCCAGCACCGACCCGCTTGCCCCCTATCGCGAAACCCTCGCGGGCGGCGACCGCACCCGCGGCGAGCGCCTCTTCCGCAATCACCCCGTACTGGCCTGCCTCCGCTGCCACCGCGCCGGCGGCGACGGCGGCGACGCCGGCCCGAACCTCGCCGACATCGGCGCGAAGTACCCCCGCGAGTACCTCCTCGAAGCCATCATCAAGCCCAACGCCACCATCGCCGCCGGCTTCGACACCATCATCCTCACGCTGAACGACGGCACCTCCGCCGCCGGCATCGTCGCCCAGGAGACCCCCACCACCATCAGCCTCCGCAACACGGACAACAAGCTGGTCGAAGTCACGAAGGCCAATATCGCCAAACGCGAAAGCGCCCCCAGCGGCATGCCCGAGATCTACGGCACGATCCTCACCAAGAGAGAGCTCCGCGACGTGATGGAGTACATCGCGAGCCTGAAGGAAAAACCCGCCACCCTCGACGCCGCCAAACCCCGCGCCCTCCGCGGCCTCCCGCTGGCCCAGGCAGCCACCGGCGGCCATCCCTGATCTCGCCTAACCTCCGGCGAAAGCAGCCACACCCGCGACTCACCGTCGCGGGTGTTTTTATGTCCGTCGCGACGGCCTTCGAATCGGATGTAGCCCGACCAGAAGGCCCCCTTTCCGCGAACCCAAAATCCTAGACCCCAAACCCCAGACCCCAACGCGCAGCGTTCCACCCCAGACGATGCCGGATTAGCCGGGATTATCCCGGAAATAGAGGAGGACCCCCGGCTAGCATCCCGCACGGTCCGCCCTTCATCCTCACACACCCGCGACTCACCCTCGCGGGTGTTTTATGCCCGTCGTAACGGCCGTCGAATCGGATGTAGCCCGTTCATGAGGCCCCCTTCCGCGAACCCAAATCCTACACCCCAAACCCCAGACCCCAACGCGCCGCGTTCCACCCCAGGCGACGCCGGATTACCCCGGATTATCGCAGATTAACCCGGAAATAGAGGAGGATTCCCAACCAACACCCCACGCCGTCCGTCCTTCATTCCTCCTTCATCCACCCTTCCTTTAAAATCCCCCATCCGTCCCGTTCAACCATCCCCCACTATACCTTTAGCCGCCCCCCCTGTCACCCCATCCATTCCGTCAGTTCCGTCCATTCCCAAAAATTTCACCCCGGACGTCCGCCCTCCTCGCCTCGCCCCTCAGACTCTTGACTCCCCGAGCCAACCGACAAATTTCGCCTTATGTCTCGCGCCGAGCTGAAGAAGATTGTCGACCGCAGTTCCCCTGCCGACCGGCTATTTTTGACCGCGTATCTGCACCATGTTGCGACGCGCGAAGACCCTCAGCTCCAAGAGGAGCTTGCGTCAGCCCACCGCGAAATCGACCGCGGCGATAAAATCGGCCTCCAACAGCTGAAACAGCTCGATCACATGTTGACCAAGACCAGCACTGTGAGTGCGCGATACATCCACGACTAAAGGGGATGTAGCTCATGGCACGTTAGTCTTCCATGGCAGGGGTCGTATCAGGCTTCCAACTGCAGTTGGTTACGTTATTTAGAGCTGACATTCCCTCCGAATTTAGATGCGTTTTGCTGCCTTCGAAACCTACGATGCTGCGCGCCGCGAGAATCCGGCCCCCTAGCTGTAGCCGGACCGCATGCCTATCCCAAATTTTGATCACAATGAGGTCTTACCGCCTCACGTGGGTGATGTAACGAATCCCGTGAACATGTCGCCCTTCAAGGTGACGATGTCTGAAGTGGTAGCGAAATTTAGTACGTCCCGTGAACGGGTAGCGATCTTGAACGGTGTTCTCGATCTACGCGCAGATCTTCGTCGAATGGGAATCAATGGAGGCTTTCAGTGGTTTGACGGAAGCTTCTTAGAAAACGTAGAAAAAACGCGCCCAGGCCCACCTAGGGACATTGATGTAGTGACTTTTTTTCACGCCACGGTTCCCGCTGTTCCACCAGACCCTGCGATACTCGCACGCCTGCAGAATCATGCGGCAACAAAAAGTCACTACCACGTAGATCATTACCTTGTTCCGTTACGCGACTCTTCAGAACGACTGATAGAACAAAGTCGCTATTGGTTCGGTCTATTCTCCCATCAACGAGGAACCGCTGTTTGGAAGGGGATGCTTCAAATTGACGTCATGACCGAAACCGACGACACTGCCGCCAGACAAGCGCTCGCGATGCTTACTTTTCCATGAGCCATCTTAGGGAACTCGAAGAACGCCGGGCCGAACTGGGAGGCCTACGGTCGTTATTGGCGTCAGCCCACGATGAAATATTCGAAAAGCCTCTTTTACGCACCAAAATTGCTGCTCGGGAGCAGGCGTTGATAGAAATCGAACGAAATCCATCTATCGCGCCGGAAGCAGAGTTATTACTCGGAGGGCGCGGAGTAGTTGGATCGTTAGGGATCGATGCAAAGTTCGCAGCTCAGATTCTAGAATCATACCAAGACATGGTGAGCAATCATCATGGAGCTCGTCTCCAACCAGGAATGGGCGACACGGGTCGCCGACCGGGAGAGCAAGAATCCAAACTGTTTCTAACAGCGCTCCCGAGAGGTTCCTTCGGCTTGCGCTTAGCGCAGCCTCAACCTCATGATTTTATCTCAGCCCAACAAATGAGCGTAGTCATGGATGAATTGACTAGTTTAGTTGATTCAGCGGCAGGAGGAG
Source organism: Verrucomicrobiota bacterium (assembly GCA_040386765.1). Lineage (GTDB taxonomy): Bacteria > Verrucomicrobiota > Verrucomicrobiia > Opitutales > Opitutaceae > ER46. The sequence goes on from JAZKEV010000668.1 coordinate 2,820, forward strand.
ATGCATCATTTTCTCAAAGTGTAGAACGATTTCACCCGCGAGTTTTAGTGCCGCTACAACGTTTTTTGGAAACCTTAGCGAGTCGAGATGCATCAATAACTCTCCGATCGGGTTCTCGCCAATCTACTCTAGTGCCTGAACAGGTTCGTGCTGCACGGACACGCGTTGCTGCGACAGAAACGGTTTCAGGAGAAACGACGCTTCAAGGCATTTTTCGCGGGGTCTTACTTGAGTCCTGGCGTTTTGATTTTGTTCCAGACGGACAATTGCCAATATCTGGAGCTCTAGCGGAATCGGTAGCCGAAACTGAAGCTCAAGGCATGGTACGCCTTTGTAACCAACGCTGCGAGGCCGTGCTCAATGTCATCCAATATCGGACCCACGGAGCATTAAGTCGGCCGACGTATGAGCTTAAGCGGCTCCGTCAAATTGGCGTTTAATCGCCATCTCTCTTCCCCCCTCACCCCGCCACCGCCCCCTTCACCGCCGCCGTCAACTGCCGCACCGAAGGCAGCTTCCCCTTGAACTCCGCCGGTAGCTTCGCCTGCAGCTTGTACTCCGCCACGCCGATGGGGTTGCCCTTGCTCTTCAGCGCGAACTCCACCTCTACGTCGTCCTTCTCCGCGCAGAGGATGATGCCGATCGAGGGGCGGTCGCCGGGGCCGCGCTCCTTCTCGTTGAGCAGGTTCAGGTAAAAATCCATCTTCCCGGAAAATTCCGGCTCGAAGGAGCCGATCTTCAGATCGAAGGCCACGAGCGCCTTCAGGAAGCGGTGATAGAAGAGCAGGTCGACGAAGTACTCCTTCTGCCCCAGCGCCAGCCGGTACTGCCGCCCCACGAAGCAAAACCCATAGCCCAGCTCCAGGATGAACTGCTGCAGCCGCCCGATCAGCCGCTCCTCCAACTCGCGCTCGCGCATCGGCTGCGCGATCCCGAGGAACTCGAGGTTATAGCGGCTCTTCAACATCTCATCGGCCTGCTCCGCAAAATGCTCCGGCAGCGCCACCGCGAAATTGTGCGACTTCTTCTCCGCCTTGGCCCGCTCGTAAGCCTGCGCCTTGATCTGGTTGAGCAGCACCGCCCGGCTCCAGCCAAAGCGGGCCGTGGCGCGCAGGTAGTACACCCGTGCCGGCGGCGACTCGATCCCCGCCAGCAGATTGGCATGATGACCCCACGGCACCCCTGCGGCCAACTCACGCGCAATCCGGCAGGCCAGTTCATCCCGGCGCGTGGACGTTTCGGTCTTCCCTAATTCTGTCACAAGCTGTGCCAGAATCTCCGACGCCCCTTTCACGGCCTCCGCAGTCATCTCTGTCACAAGCTGTGACAGAAATTCCCTGGCCGTGTGATCGACGAAGAACTGCCGCATGCGCCAGAGGTTGCGGGCAGAGAAACCGCGATTATCCGGAAAGGCTTGGCCGAGGTCCCGCGCCACCTGCTCCACCACCGCATCGCCCCAGCCCATCGCCGCCTGTTTCTCGACGATCTCCTGGCCGATATCCCAGTAGAGCAGGACGAGCTCGCGATTCACCGCTCGAGCCGCATCGAGCTGCGCCGCCGCGACCCGCGCCTTCACCCCTGCCAGAAACGCCGCATACTCCGGAGCACCAAGATCAGGCTTCATCGTCGGCAAATCACAGCACCATGCGTGCACCTTGCGAGTCGGTAATCGCTGCACGAGCGCAGCCCCCCGCCCGATTTGGAAATGATATACGCCCACAACCCAGCGCTGCGCCCCCAAGCCATCAAACTTCGCTCTTTCGCAGCCCCTCTATCACCACTGCCCGCAACCTCGCATTCCTCACCCACGGCGCAATCGCCTCCTCCACCAGCCGCTCCGTCGCCGCCGCGCTCTGCGCCGGCGTCGGCTCGGGCGGCTCGACACCGGAGCACGCGCAGCCCGACTCGTTCGCCGCGAGCATCGCCGCGGCAGCCTGGATCGCCTCCGCGCTGACCGCCTCGCGCAACTTGCCCGCCAGCTCAGCCAGCGAGCGCCCGCCGGAAATCGTTTCAATCTCGCTACGCGCCGCGGGCGACAGGCGCCCCTCGAGCACAAGCATCCGTTCGGCCAATACGCCGAGTTGCTCAGCGTCATACTCACCACATTCACCGCGCCCACCACGCTCGAAGGCGGCCCAGAGGGCCTCCATCGCCGCGGCAGCCCGGCGCTCCGCCGAGCGAGCCGCTTCAGGCGACTCACTCACTTGTTCTTTTTCTTATTCTTCTTCCCCGCCTTGTTCTCCGGCGTCGAGTCGGGCGCGCTCGGCTCGGCCTGTTCGGCGCTCCAGGCATCGTAGAGCTTCTGCAGCTCCTTCGCTTTCGCCGGCTGCGCGGCGGCGAGGTCTTTCGCTTCGCCGATGTCCTTCGAGAGATCGTACAGCTCCGGCTTGCCGCTGCCGCCCTTGGAGACGACGAGCTTGTAGTCGCCGTGCCGCACCGCCCACTGCGGGCCGTAGCGCCAGTAGAGCGTCTGCCGCGGACGGTCTTTCTTCGCGCCCGTGACGTAGGGCTTGAGGTCGAGACCGTCGACCTTGTCCGTCGCCGCGATCTTTCCGCCCGCGGCCGCGACGATCGTCGGCAGCACGTCGAGATTCATCACGGGAAAATCGTACGTCCCGCCCGCCGGATACGTCCCCTTCCACTGCGCGAGAAACGGCACGCGCGGGCCGCCCTCGAAGGTCGTCATCTTGAAGCCCCGCAGCGGCCCGTTGTGCGAGGTCGTGCTCGCCGTCGGCCCGCCATTGTCGCCGATGAAGAAGATCATCGTGTTCTCCTCCTGCTTCAGCTCGCGGATCTTCGCGAGCACGCGGCCCACCGCATCGTCCATCGAGATCATCATCGCGGCGAAGAGCTTTCGCTTCTCCTCCGTGATGCCAGCCGGCACGCGGTCGAGATACTTCTTCGGCGATTGCAGCGGCGCGTGCTGCGCATTGAACGGCAGGTACAGGAACCACGGCTTCGTCTTGTTGCGCTCGAGCCAGTCGAGCGAGCGGTCCGCATACGCATCGGTGGTGTAGAACGACTCGTCCGTCACCTTGCGCACGTCGTCGGAGACGCGCGAATCCACGAAATTCGTCGGGTGGAAAAACGGCGTGTTCGCCAGCGTGCCGTAAAACTCATCGAAGCCCCGCTTGGTCGGTCGGTACTCCGCCCCGCCGCCGAGGTGCCACTTGCCCACGCACGCCGTCGCATAGCCCAGTTTCTTCAGCCGTTCCGCGATGGTCGTCTCTTTAAGATGCAGCCCCGTGACATTGGCCGTGCTGTTGAACTCGTGCCCGAACCGCGTCGGATACCGCCCCGTCATCAAGCCCGCGCGCGACGGGCTGCAATACGTCGCCGCCACGTAACCCTGCGTGAACCGCACGCCGTTCTTCGCGATCGAGTCGATGTGTGGCGTGGGGATCTCCTTGTTGCCCTGGCACCCGAGCTCGCCCCAGCCGAGATCGTCCGCGTAAAAGATCACAAGGTTAGGCTGCGCCGCCGCCGCTCGACTCGCGAGCAGACCGGCAACCAGCACCACGACAAAAGACCTGACCAACGTCGAAGCATTCATAAGCAGGAAGGGTAAAACCAACGGGGTGTAGAGGGGTTGAAGCAACCGAAAGCCCCACCACCCTGAGCAATACCCCCGCCTCGCGCGAGTTTTTCCGAAGTAGCGGCGGTCGTCCCCGGCCGCCACCCTCAGCGCCCGCTCACCCAAAAGCCCAAACCTGACCTGAACAGGAAGAGCGGAAAGCCCGGGAAGACCGAGCCCGCCAGAAGCCTGCCCCCCCTCTTCTTCCCGCCCTTCCCGACCTTCCTGTTCAAAAATCCGGCCCCGTCGGCGTGCGCCAGCGCTGCCGCCGTCACCTTACTCGTTACGCCGCCGGATCGGCCGCAGCGTCGACGCAACCTCCGCGAGATCTTCCTCGGTAAACGGCTCTTCACGGCCCGTGACCTCCTTGCGCACATCGGCGACGAGATTCTTCGAGACGGGGTCCGCATCGTGTTCCCACGAGCGCCGGATAAAGGTCAGCACCGCCGCGATCTGCTCATCGTCGAGCGCGGCCTTCCACGGCGGCATCACGAGGTTCTCGCGCGTCTTGCCGTTGAGCACGATGCGCGCGAGCAGGCGCGGGTCGCCGAGCACCCATTTGGAATAGATGAGCGAAGGCGCGAGGCCCGCCAGGCCCTGGCCGTTGGGCTGATGACACGCCGCGCACAGCATCGCAAACTGCGCCTTGCCCTTCTCGAACATCGCCTGCTCCGCCGACGTCAGCGGCGCGACCGCCGCGGCGGCTCCAGGCTTTCCGGGCCAGCGCACCTGATCCAGGATCTGCTGCGCCGCCTTGGCCGAGGGCAAGCCCTTCGTCGCCGCCAGCGCGACCAACGCCTTCGGCTCCGCCGGCCAGCGGCCCATCACGGCTTTGCCATCCGGCGCCTTCGGCAGCGAGTGCTTCACGCCCGCTAGCATCTCGGCACGCGCCCACTCCGGCGTGCTGCCGGCCACGATCAGCGCGAGCGTGCGCTCGATCTGCGCCGCATTGGCGGTCTTCACCGCCGCGCTCGTAGCAAGGCGGAGCGTCTCATTGGCGCGTTTCTCCGCCGCCGGGTCCTTCGCAAGGGCCTCGACGAAGGCCAGCTCCCGGCCGCCGATGCTGCTCACCACCGCATCCGCAAAATACTTCTGGTCGCTCGCCTGCACGGCGAGCGCGCGCAGCGCCGCATCGGCCTCGGGCGTCCTGGCCTCGCCGAGCGAGAGCGCAAGCTGCAGCCGCACCTCGGGCTCCTTGCGCGTCTTCACCAGCGCCGCGAACTGCGCAGTCATCTCGGCATCCTTCACCGGAGCTTCGATAAAGACTTCGCTCACGCGCACCGCCGCCGCCGCCACGCGCGGGCTGGGGTCCTTCAGCGCCGCGCTCGCCGTCGCGCGGTCCAGCGCGTCGCCGCGCGCGCCCGAGAGGGTCCAGAGCGCGTGCAGGCGGGCATTCGCCGGCAGTTTCGTATCCACTGCAGCCTTACGCAGCGCGGCCACGATTTCCTTCGCCGCCGGGTCTTTCCCACCCACGAGCCGCTCGACCAGCAGCCGCTGCGCGGTGTCGCGCACCCAGCCATTGGCATCGCCGAGCTTGGCCACGAGCTGCACGCCCGAGGCCTTCGCGAGGCCCGCGTCGTAGCTGCCCTTGCCCGCGCCCTCCGGCACGATCCGCCAGATGCGGCCTTTCGCGAGGCCCTTGTCCAGCCCGCGATCCAGGATCTGTTTCCGCAGGAAGCTCGTGATATAGATGCGGTGCTGCAAAATGCCGCGGTAGAGATCGACCACGTAGAGCGCGCCATCGGGACCGTTGTAAAGGCTCACCGGACGGAAACGCTCGTCGGTCGAGGTCATGAACTCCGTGCCCTCGTAGGCATTGGCGCCCGTGAGCACGCCCTCTTTTTCGGTGATCTTGATCCGCTTGATCAGATTGGCCGAGGGCTCGGGCACGAAGGCATCGCCATACACATCCTTCGGGAACAGCGTGCCGCGATACACCACCGGCGCAGAGGCGGCCGTCATCGACTTGAGCTTGAACTCTTCGTCGAGCATCTTGTACCCGCGGTTCACACCTGGCGTCATCCGGCCAGGCCAGATGCGCAGGTTGCCGGGGACGATCTGCAGATTGGCCCCCGTGGCGGCAAAGCCCGGGTTGCGCCTCAGGTACTCCGTCGGCATCGCATCGTGCCGCAGCGGATCGCTGTTGCTGTTATAGAAGAGGCGGCCCGCGTCGTCCTGCGCGATGCCCCACTGGCCGCGCGTCACGGTGTTCTCGCGCGCAAATTTCCCGTCGCCCAGGTAGCGGAAGCGCACCGTGTGATTGGCCGAGTAAATCCAGTTATCCAGCGCCCAGAGCAGGCCGTTGGCCGTGTGCTCGGGATTGGTGATCCCACCGTAGTCGTTGGCGACCTCGACCTTCGAGTCGGAGACGCCGTCGCCATCCGTATCGCGGAAAAACCACAGATTCGGCGGCTCCGCCACCAGCAGGCCGTCGCCTACCAGCCCGAGCGCGCGGGCCATGATGAGCTTTTCGGCAAAGACCACGCGCTTGTCGTACTTGCCGTCGCCATTGGTGTCGCTGAGCACCGCCACCATGCCCACCGGCTCGCGCTCGCCCTCGCCCTCGACATTGGGCATCAGCCCGCGCATCTCCAGCACCCACAGCCTCCCATCCGGCCCAAACTGCATCGCGATCGGATCGCCGATCAGCGGCTCCACCGCGATCAGCTCCGCCCGATAGCCCGGCGCCAGCTTGAAGCTCGCGGCCTCTTCGACCGCCGAGCGCACCGGCGCCGGCGGCACCTGTAGGTGGTCCGGCAACGGCGCCTGCTCCTCGCCTTTTTTATCGCCGCTCTGCGCCAGCACGGGCGCAACGGAGAGAGCAGCGAGGGACAAGATTCGTACAAGGCGGGTAATGCGATCCATCGGGAGTAAATGAACCCCGCTAGACGTTCACGCGCGGGAGAGGGTGTCAAATTCGACCCACCTTAAATCGGTGGCATCGTTAACCCCGGTCGCTACCCAGTTGTAGGAGAGGCTTTACGCCGCGACCTCAGGACCTTCGCCAAACAGGCAGATACGATAAGGATAGAGAGGATTGCCAGTCGCAGCCCGTTTAGCCCGCGATAAGCGGGCACCTAACGAGAGGCGAAGGCGATTAGCCGTAGCTTCTGCTCCAAGATTTCACCCCTTGGTGAAATCCATTAGCGGTTCTCTCCTCCGGGATCTGCTTCTCCCATCTACCTCAAAAACTCCCCCTCAAAATTCCCCCCGCCTCCACTACCCGCCATCGGCTAACCTTGTCTCCGGCCCTTTCACTACTTCACCATCCCCTACCGCCATCCGCGTAACGCACGCGTTACTCTTTTTCAGTCGCCGCCCTGCAACATCCCGCGACCCAATTGCGTCCTCGCTCCCGCGCCGTCTGCCCGTGCTCCCATCGGAATAAATCGCGGTATTTGCGCCTCGTATCATAATCCGCCACGTTTTCTCCATGCTCCGCCGCCTGCTGCTTCCCTTTGCTCTCGGTCTCGCGACCCTGTTCGCCGCGTCCGCCGCGCAGGCCGCCACCGCGGCGCGCACGCCCCACGTCAAGGCCTCGCTCGTCGCCGCCGACGCCTCCGTGCAGCCCGGCAAGCCCATCACCCTCGCCCTCCGCCTCCAGCACGACCCCCACTGGCACACCTACTGGCAGAATCCCGGCACCGGCCTCCCCACGGAACTGAAGTGGGACCTCCCGCCCGGCTGGCAGGCCGGCCCCATCCAGTGGCCCGCCCCCATCCTCCTTAAAGACAAGAGCGGCAACGTCGTGGGCAACGGTTACGAAGGCGACACCCTCCTCCCGCTCACGCTCACCGCCCCTGCCGATGCCAAGCCCGGTCCGGTCGAGCTCAAGGTCGCCGCCGAGTGGCTAGAGTGCGAGGCGATCTGCGTCCCCGGCAGCGCCAAGCTCACGTTCCCCCTCACCGTCGGCCCCGATGCCCCCAAACCCGATGCCACCTGGGGCGGAAAAATCCGCTCCACCGTCGCCGGCCTCCCGCGCACCGATGCCAACTGGAAAGTCACCGCCGCCCGCGACGGCAAAAATGCCACCCTTACCGTCACCCCCGCCGGTGCCGGCCCCACGCACAAGCCCCAAGGCCTCCATTTCTTCAATACCGATACCGTCATCGCCTACGACCAGCCCCAGACCGTCACCCCCGATGGCCGCGGCGGCTTTGTCCTCACGCTGAAGCTCTCCGATGAAGCCCCCGCCGACGCCAAGGCCCTCATCGGCGTCCTCACCTCCACCAACGGGTGGCACGCCCAAGGCACCCTCCGCGGCCTCGCCGTCGACACGCCCTTCAGCGGCCCCCTCGCCACCCTCGCGCCCACTTCTGGCGGCACCTCCAGCGCCCAACAAACCTCAGCCGCTGCCGGCACCGCCGCAGCCGCAGCCGGCCCCGCCACCTCGCTCCTCACCATGCTGGGCCTGGCCTTCGTCGGCGGCCTGATCCTCAACCTGATGCCCTGCGTCTTCCCGGTCATCGGCATCAAGATCCTCGGCTTCGTCAACCAGGCGGGCCACGAACGCGCCAAGGTTATCGCCCACGGCCTCATCTTCACCGTCGGCGTGCTGCTCTCCTTCTGGGTCCTTGCGGGCCTGCTCACTGTGCTCGGCGGTGGTCGCGGTTGGGGCTATCAGTTGCAGATTCCCGGCTTCGTCTTCTCGGTCGCGATCGTGATGCTCGTCTTCGCGATGAGCCTCAGCGGCGTCTTCGAGTTCGGCCTCAGCGCCACCGCCGTCGGCGGCAATCTCCAGATGAAGTCCGGCTACGCCGGCACGTTCTTCACCGGCATCCTCGCCACGGTGGTCGCCACCCCGTGCAGCGCGCCCTTCCTCGCCACCGCCCTCGGCGCCACGCTCTCGCTCGCGCCCGTCGAAAAGTTCGCCGTCTTTACCGCCATCGGCCTCGGCCTCTCCACGCCCTACCTGCTGCTCTCGATGTTTCCCGCCGCCGTGAAGATACTCCCCCGCCCCGGCGCGTGGATGGAGACCTTCAAGCAGCTCATGGCCTTCCCCCTCTACGCCACCGTCGCGTATCTCGTGTGGGTCCTCGCCGGCCAGACGAGCGACGAAGGCTTCCGCGGCGTGCTCTTCGGCCTCGTGCTCGTGGCGATGGCCGTTTGGATCTACGGCCGCTGGACTGCCCCCGGCGCCTCCGCCGGTCGCGCGCGCTTCGGCGTCGGCGGCCTGATCGCCGTCGGGGCCTTTGGCCTCTGGCTCGGCTGGCCGCAGCAAATGGAAGCCAATGCCCAGCGCGCCCCCGGCGCCGTGCCCGAAATCGTCTGGCAGCCTTGGAGTCCCGAAGCGGTCGCCAAGCTCCGCGACGAAGGTCGCATCGTCTACGTCGACTTCACCGCCCGCTGGTGCGCCACCTGCCAGACCAACAAGAAACTCGTCTTCAGCTCCAGCGACGTGCTCCGCACCTTCGACGAGAAGAAGATCGTCACCCTCCGCGCCGACTGGACCAACCAGGATTCCCGCATCACCGCCGAGCTCGCCAAATACCAGCGCGCCGCCGTCCCCTTCAACCTCATCTGGATCCCCGGCAAAGCCGACCCCGTCCTCCTCCCCGAAGTCCTCACCCCCGGCATCGTCCTCGATGCCTTGAAGCAAAACGCGCCCGGAGCCTTGGTCACCGCCCGCTAAGGCAGGACGCGTTCTCCTTAACGCGCCGTTCAGGAACTCCGAATTCTGAGCTAAGGGAGGCCGTCCCCGCCGAGCCGTCGCGGCTCTGACGCCATTTTACCCCAGACCTCAGCCCCCTTAGCCCGCCGCCACCGGCGCCCGCCCCAGCGCCTCTTCCAGATCCGCAGTCCGCACCGGTTTGCTGATGTAGTCATTCATTCCCGCGGCGATACACGCCTCCCGGTCGCCGAGCATCGCGTTGGCCGTCATGGCGATCACGTGGACCGGCTCGACGCTCTCGTTTTTCCGGCGGCGGTCCGCCTCCCATGCGCGAATCTGCCGCGTGGCTTCGAGGCCATCGAGCTCCGGCATCTGGCAATCCATCAGCACCACGTCGAACTGCTCCGTCTGCACCGCGTGCAGGGCGTCGAGGCCATTGCCGACTACTGTCGTGCGACAGCCCAGCTTGGCGAGTTGGAGGCGGGCCACTCTCTGGTTCACCGCATTGTCCTCCGCGAGCAGGACGCGGAGTGACTTCGCCGCGCCTTCGCCACCGGGGATGCCGGCGACAACGGCGGCGTGATCCTCGGCCGCGTCGGCCGCGCTCTTCGCACGGGAGCCGGTGGGACCGGTGGGACCGGTGAGGATCGAGACCACCGTATCGTGCAGCTGCGATTGCCGGATGGGCTTCGTCAGCGCCACGCACACGTGCGCCTCCGCCAGCTGGTGCGGTGTGAGCGTGTTTCCCACCGAGGAGAGAATCGCCAGCCGGGTGCCCGTGCACTGCGGCTCGGCGCTCAATCGCCGCGCGAGCTCAAGCCCGTCCATCCCCGGCATGTGCATATCCAGCAGCGCGAAATTGAAGGGCCGCTCGCGGCGCACAACGGCGAGCGCCTCCTCGCCGCTGCCCGCGGCGACGGTGTCGATCTGCCACGTCGCGAGCTGCCGCTGGAGGATTTCGCGGTTCGTCGCATTGTCATCCACGACCAGGGCCCGGAGGCCGACGAGGTCGATCCAGCGCCGGCTCGTCGTCGCCGCCGACATCTGCGCGGGCAGTTCCACCGTGAACCAAAAGATCGCGCCGCAGTTGCGCCCGTTCTCCACCCCGATCTCGCCGCCCATCATCGTCACGAGTTGCTTCGAGATCGCGAGGCCGAGCCCGGTGCCGCCAAAGCGCCGCGTCATCGTGCCGTCGGCCTGCACGAACGGCTGGAACAGCTTCGCCTTCGCTTCATCCGGGATGCCGATCCCGGTGTCGCTGACGGCAAACTTGAGACGGACCCTGCCGGCACTCATCTCGGAAACTTTGCTGACGCGCACCACGACCTCGCCCTCGTGGGTAAACTTGACCGCGTTGCCCAGCAGATTGAGCAATACCTGCTGCAGCCGGCCCGCATCCCCGATGAAACGCTTCGGCACGTCCTCCTCGATCAGATAAACCAGCTCGAGATTTTTAGCGTGAGCCCGCTCCGCCATCAGCGCGAGGCAGCTCTCGACCGGCTCATGAAGGTTGAAAGGCAGCTGCTCAAACGAGAGCATCCCGGCCTCTATCTTCGAGAGGTCGAGAATGTCGTTGAGAATGGAGAGCAGCGAGTCGGCGCTATTGCGGACGGTGATGCCGAAGCTGCGCTGCTCGGCAGTCAGACTGGTATCGAGCAGGAGTCCGGTCATGCCGATGATGCCATTCATCGGGGTGCGGATCTCATGGCTCATGTTGGCCAGAAATTGCGACTTCAGCTGCGCCGATTCGATGGCGGCATCGCGCGCGACGAGGAGCTCGCGATTGGCTTCTTCGAGTTTGCGGTTCACTTCCTGAACCTCCCGCGCCCGGGCAAAAATCTCCGCTTCCATCTCCTGCGCCTTGCGGCGCTCCTGGGCTTCCCGCTCCTTCAACCGTACGAAGTCCGTCACGTCTTCGACGCGATGGATGATGTAGAGGAGTTTACCATCGGGTCCAAAGACGGGTGAATTGACGGGACTCCAGAATCGCTCCTCAAACCCGCCCCCTTCCGCGTCCGGCCGGCGAATATCGTATTTCTGCACCGCCATCGCGTCCGCCGCATGGGCGGCCACGACGCGCTCCAGGGAACGTCGTAGATTGGCGACGCCCGTCGCGGCCGGATCGTCCGGATTGTCGGGAAACACCTCGAAAATCCCTCGCCCGAGAATAGCCGCCCGCTCCGTCTTGGTCGCGCGGAGATAACCTTCGCTGACCGCGACGATCGTGAAGGCCGGTGTGAGCACCAGGTAAAGCCCCGGCGCCGACTCGAAAAGCAGTCGAAAATCTGGCTTGGCAGCGGCGACGCTCATTCCCCGCGACGTGAGTTGGATTGCATGACGCAGGAACGCACTACACTCACGGCAAGCCAATTGCAAGATCGTGCCCTTCACGAGCTACTGGGGAGAAGCGGGTTACGATGTATTTTGAAATCGCGCATCCGCTGCGCCGGGTCGTGGTCACTACTTCGGCGGTGGGGTCGGCGCCTTTCGGCCGAGTGCCTCGCCCAGCCACGAACCGCCACGCCGCTTGTAAGCTTCGAAGTTTTCCTGTCCCAGCGTGCGGACCAGCCGCTCCCGCGCTTCGGAGGCCAGCGCCCACGCCTGCGCGTCACGCTGGTTGTCGTTGAGGTCGCGGTTGCGGTCCACCGCCAGGAGCTTCGGCGCAAACTCCCGCTGCACCGCCATCACTTCCGACGCCGCCTGCGGCGGCAGGTTCGTGCTCGCGATAAATTCCCGCGTGAGCCGCAGCGAACGGTCATTCGCATCCTTCATCTCCGCGTACCGCGCCTCGCCCAGCGTCTCGCGCAATGCGGCCTCGATCTGCTGCGTCGCAGCGTCATAATTGCGCCGCGCCTCCGCGCTATTGCTCGCACGATTTGGACCGAGCAGCCCGTTGGTCTCGAGGATCGCCTGCATGCGCGGGTACAGCGCGCCGAACTCCGCCTCGGTCGCCTGAAAATATCCAAACTGCCCGCGCAGTCGCGAGGCGGCCTGGCTGTTGCGGTAGTCGTAGTCGCGCAGTTCCTCGGGCGTGAGCGTTCGCTCGATGTCGGAGCGCTTTTCCTTCGCCAGCAGCTCCGCCCTCGCTCGCGTCTCCGGCGAATTCCGGTCGCGCCCGTCGACATAGAGCTGCTCCTCCAGATCGGTGTAGTCGCTCATGATCTTCTTCAGCCGCGCGATTTTCTCCGGCGCCAGCCCGCCATACATCCGCCGCTCCGTGTCGTCATCCGCGTCGAAATCGTCCAATCCCATCTCACGCATCGCCCGCTTCTGATCGACGGTCAACTGGCGCAGCGCCGCCGTCGTCTCGGGATTGTCGAGCAATGGCATCCGCGAGCGCCAGTACTCGTCCGGGTGAGGCGTGCCGACCAATTCCTTCCGGCGTCGCTCAAACTCTTTATAGACCATCACCGCGAGCACCGTCCGCGCCACGTCGCGGGGCATGCCCATCTGCTCGAGCTGCACCTGCCACGCCTGAAAATCCGCCGGTGTCACGGGCCGCCGGGAGAAGGGCGTTTCCTGCTTTGCAGCCACCGGTGATGGTTTTGCCGGCAGGGGTGCCACGCTTCTCGCCGCAGGCGCCACGGATCGCGGTCTCGTTAAAAACCAAACGTTCGCGCCGAGCGAGGCCAGCAGGATGACAATCGCGAGAATGCGGATCATGGAGGACGGGCAACCGGGCGGTGCAAAATGCGCCTGTGCGCGCGCAGCACCTTGCAGTTACGACTCGCGCGAGGCGAGGATGTTCATTTCCTCGCGCGCTCCTCGATCTCCCGGCCCAGTGCTTCGATTTGCTGCACCGTCTGCACCGCCGTCTCAATCAACGCCTCGAAGGCTTTACGGCCCTTCTCCGCCGTCGCTTCCTTCGGCCAGCCCCAGTGGCCCGAGGCCGTGAGCTCGCTCGCGTCGAAATAATCCAGAAACGCCTGCGGCGGAAACGGCCGCTCCGGCGTCGCCGAGGGCGTACCCACTTTGTCCGGGTGAAGGTGCAGCATCAGCGAGGTCTCGAATTCCCCCGCATGCACATCGCCCACCGGATGCGCAAAAATCTCCGCCATCTTCGCCGGCGGCAGTTCGTTGTGCACGAGGGTCACGCGAAACTCCGGCCGCTCGCGATTGATCGCGCGGATCGTGGGTTTCAGCACCCAGTTGCCGCCGTGGCAATTGGCGATAACCACGCGCGTGAAACCCGAGAGCCGCAGCGACTCCGCGATATCGCGCACCACCGCCGCGAGCGTTTCCGCGCGCAGATACACCGTGCCCCGCGCCTTCCGGTGCTCGATTGAAGACGAGATCGCCACTGCCGGCAGCAGGTAGGCATCGAGCCGCTCCGCGATCCCGCGCCCAAACGCCTCCGCCAGCAGGATGTCCGTAGAGATCGGCAGGTGCGAGCCATGCTGCTCCACCGCCCCGATCGGTAGCACCGCGACCGTGCACGCCGACGTTGAGAATTCGTTTCGCGTCTGATGAGTGGTCAACACGCCCGCGATCTCACCAACGCATTCCACCGCTGGCGAGCCTCCGAAGTAGCGCGGTGCTTCAGCCCGCGCTCAGCGGGTCCGAAGCACCCTCTCGTTCCTCTCACTTCCGCGCCAGCTTCGCCGCAATCTCCGCCGCGTGCTTCCCCTGAAACTTCGCGATCGCCAGCTCGTTCGCACTCGGCTGCCGCTCGCCTTTCGGACCCGTGATCGTCGACGCGCCGTATGGCGAGCCGCCCGTCATCTCGTCCATCGTGAGCAGTTCCTTCGCCGAGTACGGTACGCCCGTCACGACCATGCCCATGTGATAGAGAAACGTGTGCATGCTCACGATTGTCGTCTCCTGCCCGCCGTGCTGGCTCGCGCTCGAAGTAAAGACGCTCCCGACCTTGCCGATCAGCGCGCCGCTATTCCAAAGCGATCCTGTGCTGTCGAAGAACGCCTGCATCTGCGCCGTCGCACTGCCGTAGCGCGTGCCCGAGCCGAAGATCAACGCATCGGCCTCCGGCAGCTTCTTCGCGTCCGCGATCGGGATGTGCGCAAAGGCCTTCTTCGCCTCCGTCGCACCCATCTTGGCGATCACGTCGGCCGGCAGCGTTTCCGCCACCTGCAGCAGTTCCACCTCCGCGCCCGGTACCTCGCGAGCACCGGAAGCGATCGCCTCGGCGAGTTTATAGACGTGGCCGTACAAACTGTAGAAAATGATTTTAACTTTAACGCTCATGATGAATTCCTGCGGGTTGTGATGTTTGACTGAACTGAAGAAAAAGATCGGCGCGTTATCTTATCTTTTCTTTTTAACGCGCCGTCCGGCCTGCGACTCACGCCCCCCACGCCAGCCACGGCTTACCTTCCCCTTGAAAAATAAGCCGCCCTGCTCGCAGGGGGAGCGCTGCTCTTGGACCGGCGATCAAGCCGCCGGTGTCGCAAGTTCCAGCGGCGGCAGCGTCTTTTCGATGGCGTGGCGGTGCGCTTCGAACATCGCGGGCAGCTTTAGCATCGTCCCCAGCTCCGCCACCGTCTCGTCGATCGCGAAGCCCGGCACATCCGTGGCGATCTCGAAGAGGATGCCGTTGCGCTCGCGATAGTAGATCGACCGGAAGTAATTCCGGTCACGCACCGGCGATACCATGAAGCCCGCGCGATTCAGCCGGTCGCGCATCGCCAGCTCCCCGGCATCGTCCGCCACGCGGAATGCGATGTGGTGGATCGTCCCCGAGCCACCCGTGCCCGACGGCGCCGCCGAGGTATCTGCAATCACATCCACGTAGCGACCGCTGCCGCCCGGACCGGCCTCGAACCGCGCGCGGTCACCCTCGCGCCGCACGAGCCGGTAGCCCATGTCGTCGGTCAGCAGACCTTCCGTCGCGGACGCATTCCGCACGGTGAGTTGCGCCGTATGCATCCCACGCAACGCGTGCTCGGTACCGATGCCCGAACCCGTCCAGCCCAGTCGTGCGTCGCCGGTCGTCCCGACGATCTCGACCGGAATGCCATCCGGGTCGGCAAACGCCACCACATCTTCGCCGAAGCGCACCGTACGCTCAGCCTTCACACCGGCCTCGCGCAGCCGCTGCTCCCAGAAGGTGAGCGATGCCACCGGCGCCGAGAAGGTAAAAGCTGTCATCTGCCCCGCACCGACGCGACCCTGCGAGGCCATGCCGGCCCAGTAGAAGAAGGTCACGATCGTGCCCGGCTGGCCCGTCTCGTCGCCATAGTAGAGGTGGTAAGCGGAGGGATCGTCGAAGTTCACCGTCTTCTTCACTAGCCGGAGCCCGAGGAGCCCGGTGTAGAAGGCGACGTTGCGCTGCGGATCGCTCGCGATCGCGGTCACATGATGGAGGCCGGCTACGACGGGGGTGTGGTTAGTTGTCATGGGCAGACTGTATCGCCGCCTCGGTTCCGCGGCTACTGCGCGGGACGGCTTGCGGTCATGCGCCGCACGCATAACCGTCCACCCCACGTGAACCTCGATCTGCTCCGCTCCTTCTTCGCCATCGTCGAGCATGGCAGCCTCAACCGCGCCGCTGAGCAACTCCACGTCTCGCAATCCACCCTGACGCGCCAGATGCAGGCGCTCGAGCAGGAGGTCGGTGGCCTGCTTCTCGAGCGGAGCACCAGCGGCGTCGCGCTCACCGCCGCCGGCCATGCGCTGCTCGACGGTATGCAGCCGGTCGTCGCCAGCTTCGATGCCGCGCTCGCCGCCGCCCGCCAGCGCGCCCGCGGCCGCAGCACCACGCTGCGCATCGGCTACCTCATGTCGCTCGCCGGCGACTATCTCCACCCTGCGCTCGCCTCGCTCCGGCGCACGCATCCCGAGGTCGGCGTGAAGCTCCTC
Organism: Verrucomicrobiota bacterium; assembly: GCA_040386765.1. GTDB lineage: Bacteria > Verrucomicrobiota > Verrucomicrobiia > Opitutales > Opitutaceae > ER46. The sequence continues at coordinate 18,821 of JAZKEV010000668.1, forward strand.
GATCTCTCGCCCGGCGAGCAGATTGCCGCCCTCCGCGCGGGCGAACTCGACCTCGCGCTCCTCGGCCACGCCGGCCCGCTCGTCGCCCGCGAGTTCTTCGTGCGCCGCCTCGCCACCGTCCCTGTCTTCGCCGTCCTCGCCGCCACGCACCCCCTCGCCACCGCGCCGTCGGTGCGCCTCGCCGATTTGAAACGCGAGCTCTTCGTCGGCGCCCACGAGCGCGATCTCCCCGGCCACAATGCCTGGATCGCCCAGCTATGCCGCCGCGCCGGCTTCCGCCCCCGCCTCATCGAGACCGACAGTCTCACCCACGCGCTCGCCACCGTCGTCACCGAGGGCGCCGTCGACCTCCTCCCCGAGTACACGAAAAAATCCGCCGGCTCCGACGTCGTGTACCGCCCCCTCCGCGAGAAAAATGCCACCTGGCAACTCTGCGTCGCCTGGCAGCGCGGCAAAACCTCCGCCCCCGTCCGCGCCATCCTCGACGCGCTGCCAACGCAGCTTTAGCCGGGAAAAAGAGAGTGGGCGTACACGCCATCCGTAGCGCGGAGCTTCAGCCGCGCTCGGCAGTAGGACGCATTTCCGCTCCGCCCTCTCGCACCGCCGAGCATGGCGCCCATCGTAAAAGCCAGGCTCATTCGCACTCCCAAAAGCGCGTCGCGCTCGGCAGAAACCCCTCGCTCCACCCCAACCCCTTTTCTGTTTTTCTTTGCGCCTTCTGCGCCTTCTTGCGGCCACTCTCCCTCCGCTTCGTTTTCCGCTCCGCGCCCTTTCCCCTTCTGCGCCGACCTGCTGCTCCCCCCTTCGCGTTCCCACTCCAACCCCATCTCCCCATCCATCGACAAACCTCGACAATCCTTCCCGCGCGTTGCATCCCACTCGTCGCCCTCTCCGCATTAACCCCAATGCCAACGGAACACCTGCAGCAAGCCCGCTGGTTCGAGGAAGAAGTGCATCCTCACGGACCCGATCTGCGCTCGTACCTGCGCCGCTCCTTCCCCGCCGTGCGCGATGTCGATGACGTCGTGCAGGAGTCCTACCTGCGCGTCTGGACTGCCTGTGCCGCGCAGCCCATCCGCTGTGCCCGCGGCTTCCTTTTCAAGGTCGCCCGCCATCTCGCGCTCGATCTCGTCCGCCGCGACCGCGCTTCGCCACTCGCGGCTGTGAGGGATTTCGACGCCTTGTCCGTCGTAGAAGAAAAGGCCCATGCCGTCGATGTCCTCAGCACCCGGGAAAAAATCCAGCTCGTCGCCTCCGCCGTCGCTACGCTGCCCGCGCGCTGCCGCGAGATCATCGTCCTGCGCAAGTTCCACGGCCTTTCGCAACGCGAGGTCGCCCAGCGGCTCGGGCTTTCCGAGCGCACCGTCGAGGTCCAGGTCTCCCGCGGCGTGAAGCGCTGCGAGCAATTCCTTCGCGCCCGCGGCATCCACAATCTCTTCGACGACGTGTAAACCGTGAGCGCGCCCGATCCCACGCCCCGACCCGACCCGGCGCCGCCGCCCCGGTCCGCGCTCGATTGGCCGCAGCATGCCGGCGTCACGGAGGATGTTCTCCAGGCTCTCGATTCGCAGGTGAGCCGCCGCCGCAGTCGCCTGCGCGCCCGCGCAGCGGTCGCCACTCTCGTGCTGGCCCTCGCTGGAACGCTTCTCTGGCACGCGGTTCCTCGCTCACCTGCGCCGCTTGCATCCTCGTCCTCTGCCACCGTTTCGCTTCCCGCCCGCCAGACCCTGCCCGATGGCACTGTTGTCGAGCTCAATGACCGCGCCGAGTTCTCCGTCGATTTCTCGCCCAGCCTCCGACGCGTGATCCTCCGGCGCGGCGACGCGCATTTCGCCGTCACTAAGGATCCCGCGCGCCCCTTCGTCGTCGTCGCGGGCAAGGTCGAGGTGCGCGCCGTCGGCACCGCCTTCGCCGTCCAGCTGGCGCCCGGCACCGTCGAAGTGCTCGTCACCGAGGGCACGGTCGCCGTCGATCGCGTGCAGCTCCCCCGGGCGCCCTCGCTCGCCATCGTCGATGCTGGCCGCCGCACCGTCGTCGAGACCGCCGCCATCTCGTCGCTCGTGGTCGCACCGCTGCCGGTGGTCGCTGTCCCCGCGGCTGAGATCGCGGAACGGCTCGCGTGGCGCGCGCCCCGCCTCGAGTTCTCGGCTACTCCGCTGGCGGAGGTCGTCGCGCTCTTCAATGCCCACAGCCGCGTCCGCCTCGTGCTCGTCGACCCTTTACTCGAAACGCTCCCCTTGAGCGGCATCGTCCGCGCCGACAATACCCCCGCCCTCCTCCAGCTGCTCCACGCCCAGTTCGGCCTCACCGCCGAGACCCGTGGCCCCGAAGTCCTCCTCCGCCGCGCGCGGTGAGGCTCGGCATGGGAAATAAAACGCAGAAGGAATCGGCCTCCTTCGCAGCCGCTTTTCATCCTTTCCGTTCTTCCCGATCTTCCTGTTCCCAATTCGGTGGCACAGAGAGAACCGAGGAGGCACGAGTTCACAAAGGAAAGTGATCTGCTCCGTGTCCTCGGCTTGGGCCTCTCTGTTAACTCTGTGTCGAAAATGAAGTGCTCATGAGCGCTTTCCCAATCCTCTTCCTGTTTAACTAAACTCCAGTAGCCTTCGCGTGGACTCCCGCCCCTCTCGGCGTCTCCTTCCAGTCTTTTACCCCGCCCCGCGATTTACAGTAAGGGATTTTTGTCCCCGCTTCGTCGCTTGTTCTGACGGCTCCTCACGCCGTCGCCCCCAGCCCCCACCATGCACTACCCCTCGCCCGTTTTCCGGCGACTCCTGTCCCTCCTTGTCGCCCTCACGCTGCTCACCGGCCTGCTGCCCGCTGTCTCCGCCGCCGAGGCCGTCAAGAAAGCCTTCGATCTCCCCGCCGATGAGGCCGAGCGCGCCCTCAAGCGCCTCGCGGTCCAGTCCGGTCACGAGGTGCTCTTCGCCAGCGAGGCCACCGCCGGCGTGCGCACCCACGCCGTCTTCGGCTCCTTTACCGCGCTCGACGCCGCGCGCCAACTCCTCGCCGGCACGCGCCTCGCCGTCGCGCAAAATTCCGAGACCGGCGCCCTCGTTGTCTCCGTCGCCCCGCCCGGCACGGCCTCCAGCGCTCCGCCCTCCGCTGCCGCCGCCTCGACTGCCTCCGGCGCCGGCACGATCCGCGGTCGCGTCTTCATCCCCGCGACGGGCGAGTATCTCCGCAATGCCGAGATCTCCATCCGCGGCACGTCGCTCACCGCCGTCTCCGAGGACGACGGCAGCTACGTTCTCACCCGAGTCCCCGCTGGCGAGACCACGCTCGTCGCCAGCTTTACCGGTTACACGCCGGGCGTCGCCACCGTTTCCGTCGGCGCCGGCCAGACCGTCGTCCGCGATCTCGAGCTCGTCAGCACCCTCGCCGGCACCACCGGCGCCAAGGACAGCGTGATAAAACTCACCGCCTTCACCGTCTCCAGCGAGCGCGACGGCAATGCCAAGGCCATCATGGATCAGCGTAACTCCATGAACATCACCAACACCGTTTCCTCCGATGTCTTCGGCGACAACGCCGAGGGCAACGTCGGCGATTTTCTGCGCAACATGCCCGGCATCGATCTCGAGCTCACCCAGGGCGAGGTGCGCAACGTCCGCCTCCGCGGCCTCGGCTCCGAGTACAATTCCGTCACCATCGACGGTGTCTCCCTCGCCAGCGCCGATGCCAATACCGGCGCCGCCGGCAATGCCCGCGCCTTCAGCTTCGAGCAGGTTTCGCTCAGCAGCATGGATTCGATCGAGGTGTCGAAGACCATCAGCGCCGACGTCGATGCCAACGCCCCCGCCGGCACGATCAACCTCAAGTCCAAGCGCGCTTTTTCCCGCGCCGGCCGCCGCATCGTCGCGCAGGCCAATCTCATGGCCTACGCCGACGAGTGGCACTTCCGCAAAACCTACGGCCCCGACGATGCGAAGCACCGCAAGCTCCTTCCCGGCGGCATGATCGAGTATTCCGATGTGTTTTTCGACAAGCGCCTGGGCGTCGTCCTCAACGTCGCCGAGTCCAATCTCTATTCGGAAAATGCGCGCAGTATCGTCACCTACAACTACGCGAAGACCCCCGCCGACCAACGCCCCGTCGTGCCGACGACCGTCGCGTTTCTCCACGCGCCGCGCCTCAACCGCCGCTCCACGGTCACCCTCACCACCGATGTGAAGGCGACGCAGAATCTCGTCCTCTCGCTCAGCCTCATCTACAACTACGCCTCGCTCTACAACCCGCAGCGCACCGTCACCTTCACCGCCGGCGGCCGCACCGCCGTCGTCGGCACCGACCCGCTCCGGAGCTTTACCTCCGCCGCCACCGGCAGCGTGAGCAGCAATCCCAATGTCGTCGTGAAACCCGGTGAGACCTACACCGCCGTCCCGCGTTTCGAGTACAAGCTCGGCGAGCTCACCGTCGAGGGCCGCTTCGCCGGTTCCGACTCCAAGAGCTGGTACAACCCCCTCGCGCGCAAAGGCTCTACCAACAACGCCGGCACTCCGGCCCTCGCCGGCATCCAGTTCCGCGCCGAGCGCTCCTCGCTCATCAGCTCCGACTGGCGCATCACACAGATCGCCGGCCCCGACTTCGCCGTCGGTAACAGTTACACCAGCCCTGTCTTCACCTCCAACGACGGGCGCTATGGCCGCACGCAGGTCTACAGCGGCGACATCACCGCGACCTATCGCACCCGGCAGATCCTACCCATCATCTGGAAGGCCGGCGTAAAGCGGAAGCACGAGGTCCGCGACTTCATCGTCGATACCGAGTCCAAGCGCTACAGCTACACCGGCCCTGGCGCGGGCGTTGGCGCCCTCGCCGGCCTGCAGTCGGCCTACGGTTACGATGTCGACGTGCTCCACGCCAACATCGCCTCGATCTCGGGTCGCAATGTCTTCGTCGCCGACGCGCTGGCGCTCGGAAAACTCTTCCGCGAACGCCCCGAGTTGTTCACGCAATCGCTCACCCGGGACAACTACTACAATGCCTTCATCGGCAACGACCGGCACTACGAAGAGGATATCACCGCCGGCTTCGCCATGGCCACCGCCTCCGTCGGCCGGGCCATCCTGCGCGCCGGCCTCCGCTTCGAGGAGACGAAGATGGACGCCCTCGAATACAATCCCCGCAGCCCCGCGGAGCTCGCTGCCGCCGGCTTCGCCGAGACGGGTGGTCGCGCCACCACCATTCCCGGCCTGCAGTATCAATATTTCTCGCAGCCGAAGATCCACCGCGAAGGCAGCTACGACAACCTCTTCCCAAGCGCGTCCATCAAGTACAAGTTCGCGCGGAATCTCGACGCGCATTTCGGCTATAGCACCACCATCCGCCGCCCCACCATCCGCGATCTCGCCGGCGTGTGGACGATCAATGACGACGCCTTCACCGTCAACGCGCCCAACCCACGCCTGAAGCCCGAGACCTCCGATAACCTCGCCGCCCGCCTCGCCTACTACTTCGAACCCGTGGGCATCCTCGGTTTCAATCTCTTCCAGAATACCGTCGAGGGCCTCCACCGCGAGACTCGCATCAGCGCCGCGGAGTACGGCTACGACGGCAATCTCGACCTGGCCAACTACGATTTCATCACCACGGTCGCGAGCGTCGACAAGGTTGTGATCCGCGGCATGGAGCTCGAGTACAGCCAGAGCCTTTCCTTCCTCCCGCGTCCGTTCAAGGGCCTCAATCTCCGCGCCAGCTACACGCGCTCCTACGCCGATGTGGTCACGCCGCAGATGTCGCCGCACGCCTTCAACACCGGCTTCAACTACACGCTCGGCCGTTTCAATGTCTACACCAGCTTCAACTGGCGCGACGACACCCCCACCAACATCGCCAATACCCTCTACAACCGTCACCGCGCCACCATCGATGTCGGCGGCTCTGTCCGGCTCACGAATCGTTTCAGCGTCTTCTACACCGGCCGCAATATCCGCAGCGAGCCCGTCATTACGATGCAGCAGATGCCCGACGCCCCAGCCGTTGCGCAGACCTACGAGCGCACCGGCACGATCTGGACCTTCGGCATCAAGGGAGTCTGGTAAAAGCGCCCCGTCCGCATCTCCCTAACGCTTGTCATTGCGAGGAGCGCAGCGACGAAGCAATCCATCTGAACCATCCTGGCGCGCTTCGCGCCCCGCCTGCTTTCACCGAGCCAGTCACATCTCGCCCTCTTCGTCCGCCTCTATTTCACCGCTCTTCTTCGCATGAGTTTCCGTCCTCTTCGCCCGCTCGTCATCGCTGCCAGCATCGCGCTCGGCCCTCTCGCCTTCAGCGCCAACGCCCCCGCGCCCAAAAAAGCCGACGACCTCACGCTCACCGTCGGCGATGGCTATCGCGGCATCTGGTACATGAACCAGCCGGTGAAAAACGAGCACCGCTACAAATACAGTGGCGGTTTCGGCACCTATCCGCAGCAGCACGTTCCCATTGCCATCTACGTCGCCTCGCAAAAGAAGACCTTCTTCGTCTACGGAGGCTCAGCCGGAAATGTCTCCGAGCGGCAGGATGAGTTGCAGCACCTCATTTCCTACTACGATCACGCCACCGGCACCGTGCCCCGCCCCATCCGCCTCCTGCAGAAGCGCACCGAGGACGCGCACGACAACCCTACGCTCTCCATCGATGCCGAGGGTTACCTCTACGTCTTCTCCTCCGCGCACGGCACCTCGCGCCCGTCCTACATCCACCGCTCGAAGAAGCCCTACGACATCACCGCGTGGGAGCTCATCGAGAAGACCAATTTCTCCTACACCCAGCCGTGGTACCTCCCGGAGTCGCGCCGGTTTCTCTTTCTTCACACGCTCTACAAAAACGGTCAGCGCACGCTGAATTGGAAGACCTCGCCCGACG
>JAZKEV010000668.1:25682-32451 GCA_040386765.1 Verrucomicrobiota bacterium
AGTTGTCCGATGCCGATGCGGTGGCGGAATCGCTGGGCGACTACCAGGTCTCGCAGCGTCTCGGCGACACCGACCGCGTCGCCACCGCCTTCGATCTCCACCCCGCCCAAGGCCGCCCCGGCACCGGCCTCAATTATCGCACCAATATCTACTACGCTGAGACCCAGGATGCCGGCGCCACCTGGAAAACCGTCGACGGCAAGACCCTCACTACCCCGCTCACCGACGGCGCCAATCCCGCGCTCGTCCGCGATTACCGCGCCGAGAATCTCAATGTCTACCTGAAAGACATCGCGTTCACCGCCAAGGGCGAGCCGGTCATCCTCTACCTCACGTCCAAAGGCTACGAACCCGGCCCCGCCTCCGGCCCCTTCCAGTGGAACACCGCGCGTTGGACTGGCTCCGCTTGGGAATATCGCGAGTTCACCACCACCGACCACAACTACGACCACGGCTCGATGTACATCGAGCCCGACGGCACGTGGCGCGTAATCGCCCCCACCGCCCCCGGCCCGCAGCCCTTTGGCACCGGCGGCGACATGGTCGCGTGGACCAGCCGCGATCAGGGGAAGACGTGGACGATCGCCAAGGCCCTCACCCACAATTCGCGCTACAACCACACCTACGCCCGCAAGCCTGTGAACGCGCACCCCGATTTCTACGCCTTCTGGGCCGACGGTTCCCCGCTCGAGCCCACGCCCTCCGCCTTCTACTTCGCCACCCGCGACGGCCGCGTCTTCAAGCTGCCCACACACATGACGACCGCCACCGCTAAGCCCGAGTTGGTCCCCTAGGGCATGCTTCAAAATGGTTTGTCATTCTGAGCGCAGCGAAGAATCCACGCGTACGAACGCGGCAGCGTTTCCGTAGCCATGGATTCTTCGCTGCACTCAGAATGACAGACGAGTTGCGAGGGGCACTACTCCCTCGGATTTCCTCCGCCCTCTTCCGTCGCATTTCGCATAGTCTCATTTTCGTTTCTAATCCGCCTCCGATGCTCCCTCGATCCCTCCTCCTCCTCGGCCTCGCTTCGCTCACCAGCCTCGCCCTCGCCGCCGATAAAAAAGCCCCGCCGCCGAAGCCCGCCCCGCTCGAGCGCGTCGAGGGCTACCGCGGCATCTGGTTCACGCTCGGGCAGTTCTCCGAGCACGGCGACAAATACTCCGGCGGCCTCGGCACCTACACCGCCAATCACAATCCCATCGCCGTCTACGCCGCCGCCGTCGACAAGACCTTCTTCGTTTACGGCGGCTCGCCCGCCGGTGAGCGCGCGCTCCTCTGCATGGTCGGCTCCTACGATCACAAGACCGGCCTCGTCACCCGTCCCATCATCGTCCACGACAAGCGCCCCGTCGACGACCCGCACGATAACCCGAGCATCAATCTCACGCCCGACGGCCACCTCTGGATCTTCGTCAGCGGCCGCGCCAAGGTCCGACCCGGCTTCATTTACCGCAGCGTAAAGCCCTACGATCACGCCAAGTTCGAGCGCGTCGATCAGCGCGAGATCACCTACCCGCAACCGTGGCACGTGCCTGGCAAGGGCTTCCTCCACCTTTTCACCAAGTACACCAAGGGCCGCGAGCTCTACTTCGCCACCAGCCCCGACGGTCGTACTTGGAGTCCGGATACAAAGCTCGCCGGCATGGGCGGGCACTACCAGACGAGCGGCGCGCGCGATGGGACGATCGCCTCGTTCTTCAACTACCACCCGGGCGGCAACGTCGATAAGCGCACCAATCTTTACTACGCGCAGACAACCGATTTCGGCGCCACCTGGACCACCGCCGCCGGCACCGCCCTCACGCTCCCGCTCGCCGAGATCAAGAACCCCGCCCTCGTCGTCGACTACGCCGCGCAGGGCCGCCTCGTCTACACCTGCGACCTCGCCTTCGATGCCGCCGGCAATCCCATCCTCCTCTACGTCCTCTCCCGCGACTCCAAGGCCGGCCCCGCCGCCGGCGACCGCGAGTGGACCGTCGCCCACTGGAAGGGCGGCAAGTGGAACTTCTCCACCGTCACCACCTCCGATCACAACTACGACATGGGCAGCCTCTACGTGATGAAGGACGAGTGGCTCATCGTTGCCCCCACCGACACCGGCCCGCAGAAATGGGGCACCGGCGGCGACATGGTCCTCTGGGCCAGCCGCGACGAGGGCAAGACCTGGACGCGCCGCCGCGCCATCACGCAGAACAGCGAGTTCAACCACGCCTATGCCCGTCGCCCCCGCGATGTCCGCGACCCCTTCTTCGCCTTCTGGGCCGACGGCAATCCCGACAAGCTCAGCCCCTCCCGCCTCTACTTCGCCGACTCCACCGGCCAGAACGTCTTCCGCCTCCCTTACACCTTCCCCGCCAACGCCGAAACGGCAGCGCCGGAACGGGTAAAGTAAACCGGCGGCAACGCCGCCGGAATGACCAAGGCCCAAGGACCAATGTCAACGGGCTGCTTGCCTCCGCCATTGGTCATTGGACCTTGGGCCTTGGTCATTCCTCCTTCCCCAATCTCGCGGCAATTCTCACGACAAGGGGTCCCCTTCCGATTTCCCAGCACACCCCCGCTCTCCTTTTCCCGCCTTCTGCGCATTTTTGCGGCTAACTTCCGTCGGCTTCGTTTGACCCTGCGCGCCCGGCACACCACGGTTCGCGTGTGCTCTCCGACGCGTTCGCCGGTCTGCAGAAGTTAATGCTCCCCGATCGCTGGCAGGCGCTCGCCCTCGCGGGTTTGCGCGCCGGACACGATGTGGTCGTGGATGCGCCGACCGGTGCCGGAAAGACCTACGTGTTCGAGCGTTGGGCCGAGCAGCAGAACTTTTCCAAGCGCGCCCTCTTCACCGTCCCCACCCGCGCGCTGGCCAACGACAAATTCGCCGAGTGGCGCGCCCGCGATTGGAACGTCGGCATCATGACCGGCGATCTCAGTGTCAATCCCGAGGCGCCCATCGTCGTCGCCACGCTCGAGGCCGGTCAGCGCCACATCGTCGCGCCCAATGCCGGCCCGCTCCGCCGCGATGCGCCCACTCCGTTCCAACTCCTTGTCGTCGACGAGTATCACTGGCTCGCGGATGCGCACCGGGGCAATCACTACGAAGGCGTCCTCCTTTCGGCTCCGCCCGAGCTGCAGCTTCTGCTCCTCTCTGGCGCGGTCGCCAATCCCCACGATGTCGCTTCGTGGCTCCAGCGCCTCGGGCGCAAGGCCGAGGTCGTGCAACATCGCGAGCGCCCCGTGCAGCTCGAGGAGGTCGATGTCGATGATCTCATCCACGGCCTCCCGCGCAGCGTCGAGGGCTTCTGGTCGAAACGCGTCGCCGGCGCCCTCCGCGACAATCTCGGACCCGTCCTCGTCTTCGCGCCGCACCGCGCCGACGCCGAGCGGTTCGCCCGCCAGTTCGCCCGCGAGCTCCCGCTCGCCGATGCTCTCACGCTCACGCCCGAGCAGGAGCAGCTCTGCGGCCCCAAGCTCGCGAAGCTCATCTCCCGCCGCGTCGCGTACCACCACAGCGGCCTAAGCTACGCACAGCGCGCCGGCGTCATCGAGCCGCTCGCCAAGGCCGGCCAGCTCCGCGCCGTCGTCGCCACGCTCGGCCTCAGCGCCGGCATCAATTTCTCGCTCCGCTCTGTCCTCATCACCGCGAGCAGCTACAAGCACGATCACCTCGAGCGCGAAATCGCCCCGCACGACCTGCTGCAGATGATCGGCCGCGCCGGCCGCCGCGGCCTCGACGATGTCGGCTACGTGCTCGTGAGCAGCAGCACGCCGCGCATGCGCCGCGCCGAGCCCCTCCGTCTCAAGCGCGCCGCGCCGCTGCCGTGGGCGATGTTTCTCCGCCAGCTCCGCGCCGGGCGCAATGCCCGCGAGCTCGCGCTCACGCAGTCCGCGCGCTTCTTCACGGAGGATCGCATCTCGCTCGGCCTCGATCCCGCCACCAGCCTGCCGCCGGAAAAGATCCCCTGCGGCGAGGCCACCGATACCGGCCGCGCCCGCCTCGTCCGCCGCGAGCGCAATCCCTTCCTCGCCTGCCAGACCTGCGTGCACCGCGCCGCCTGTATCGCACTCCCGCCTACGCCCACACTGCTCTGGCAATGGCAACGCGTCGATGTCCTCGACCGCCAGCTGCATCTCACGGTGCGCGGCGAGATCGTATCCTTTTTTCTTGGACCGGAGGGCCTCGCCCTCGCCGCCGCCCTCGAAGATCGTCGCTACCCGATCGACGACCTGATCTTCGACGCCGCCAATCTCTTCGCCGGCGAGCGCTTCACCGGCACGAATCCTCGCACCATCGGCCGCCTCGCCGATGCCTGCACGCGTGCGTATCGCCGCATCACCATCGACGGCTGGCTCCAGGAGGGCCTGCCGCTTCAGTACGGCTCCGGCGCCAGCGAAGCCGTTCGCGCCCTCGTCGCCGAAGGCGCGCGCACCCGCGAGGTCCTGGACGAGGTCGAGACCGCCGGCCGCGGTGACCTCGACCGCCTGCTCACCGAGTGGCGCAGCCTTCTCCGCCAGGCCGCCGCCGCCGGCCCCCTCCTCGGCGATGGCGCCCCCATGACCGGCCGCGACCACTTCATCGCCGAGCGCTGGGACAGCTTCCGCGCCCTCGCTCGCGAGTGGTTGCGCGACGTCCGCAACGACACCCTCCCCGATCTCCCGCCCCTCACGCCCGACCAGCGCCGCCCCATCAACCACAGCGTCCTCCGCAACCCGCGCCCGCTCCCGCCGCCAGTGATCATGCGCGCCACCGCCGCCGGAAGGTAGGGCGAACCGTCCCTGCCAAGCCTTAGCCGCAGATCACCAATGGTCACAGATAAATAGAGCTGTGATCATCGGTGTCATCTGTGGCGCGAAGCCCATCTAAGAAATTGTCACAGAGAACACGGAGCTCTGACCCAGAGCCCAGCCGGAGAATGTGCAGCTTTTTCGCCAGCGCACTTCGTCTCGCTGCCTCCCCGCAAAATACCTCGGCCTCCTCCGTGGCCTCTGTGTCCGCGCTCCATGTCCTCAGTGTCTCAATAAAAAGCCTCACTTCGCCGGCAGCCACCCCAACACCTCGCGCTGCGCCGCTTCCGCCAAGCCTGCGCCAAGTATCCCCACCACCCGTGCCTGAAAATCACGCGTAAGCCCACCCTGCATCGCACGCGTCTGATCCGTCGGCAGCTTCTGCGCATTCAATTCCAGCCGCTTGCGGATGAATTCGTTCTTCAACTGCCACAGGTCGAAGGCCCGCTCCGGCGGCAGCCGCTGCTCGCTCACGAAGCGTGCGAAGCCCGCGAAATCCGCGCCTTCCCCGCCCAGCCACTGCGCGAACTGTGCATCGCCCAGCACGCCGCGAATCTCCGCCTGCAGCGTCTGCCGCGCCACCTCGCGCTCCAGCAGTGCCGCTGGCGAGAGGTCAAAGGTCAGCGCAAACCGATCCTCAAACGCGAGCTGCTTCCGAAAGACTTCACGCCTCACTTGTTCGGGCGTCGTCGTATCTCCCAGCAGTCGCGTCACGAGCTGGCCCGCCGTCGTCTCGCGATACTCGAGGTCCTCGAGCTCCGCCGGATTCAGGAACAACGCGAAATCCGCGCGCTTCTCCCGCTCGAGCAGCGCGAGCTGCCGCAGAAACGCATTCAGCCCGCCGGGAAATTTCGATCCCGCCGCACTGTAATCCGCCGCCGCTTTTGCCCGCACCTCGTCGTAGTCCCGCTTGATCTGCTCGATCCGCGCCGTCTTCTCCGCCGCCGAAAGCGCCTTTGGCCTCACGACGGGATTCTCCTTTCCCTGCGATCCTGCCCGCGCTCCCTCCACTCCGACGTTCGGTAAAGCCGGCTGCCGCACCTCCGCCTTATCGCGCACCTCCACCCGCTCCGGCGCCTTCGGCCCGAGCATCATCCAAAGCCCGACGCCAATCAACGTCAGCCCAAGGAGGTACCTAAGCGGTTTCATTCCCCACTCATGACTTCCCCCTCCCTTCCACGCGACCCGAAACCCCGGAGCTCTTGTCTCCTTCTCTGACCCAAACCCGTTCACGAATAGGAGCACGGTCATGAGCACGACCTGCATCCTCCTCGTGCTACCTCGTGCTCGTGATCGTACTCGTGCTCGCGTCTCTTTCCCCGCTCCCTCGCCACCTCGCGTTCCGCCCTCCCGGCTAAGCCACTGTAACCCCACCCCCGCATTTTCCCATTGCGCCGCCCTGCTCCCACCCCGGAATCCCTTCCCTTCCCGTGTCCGCCGCTCATTCCCGTGCCGTCCTGCTCCTGGTCATCGCAGCCCTTTGCTGGAGCTTGGGCGGACTGCTCATCAAAGCCGTCACCTGGTCGCCGCTGGCGGTCGCAGGTGCGCGCGGGCTCATCGCGGCGCTTTTCCTCTTCGTCACGCACCGGTCGCTCCGCTTCCACTTCTCGCGCGATCAAGTAATCGGCGCGATCGCGTACGCCGCGTGCACGATCACCTTCTGCGCGGCCACCAAGCTCACCACTGCCGCCAACGCCATCCTGCTCCAGTACACCGCGCCCGTGTGGATTGCGCTCTTCGGCGCGTGGTTTCTCGGCGAGCGCGCCACACGGTCCGACTGGATTACCATTGCCGTCGTGCTCGCGGGCATGGTGCTCTTCTTCGCCGATGGCCTCGAGATGGCCAACTTCGTCGGCAACGCCCTTGCCGTCCTGAGCGGCGTGTGTTTCGCGGCCATGACCATCGCGCTCCGTAAACAACGCGACGGCTCGCCCGTCGAGTCCGTCATCCTCGGCAACCTTATCGCGTTCCTGGTCGGCCTGCCCTGGCTTGT
>JAZKEV010000669.1:0-1998 GCA_040386765.1 Verrucomicrobiota bacterium
GCGACGATCGAAGCAGCGGAAACAGTTTTGGCGCTATGTACCGAACCCTCTGAGGGCCGAGGACACCACCGGGTTCGTCCATCAAGAGCATGAGGTTATCATGTTTTTACAGGCGCATCCTAAGGTCTGGATCAAACTGTGGAGTCTAATTAATTATTTGGCCGGAAAGGGCACCGTGGCTGTCACTCGACCGAGGCGTCAAATGTTTCTTGCGATCATCACGCGTATGATCCGGGAGAAAAAGCTCATCAGGTACCGTCCTGCTAACCTCATTGCCCTCCAGGCAGAGTTTGATCCTCGGCTCGTTTCTATGTTTAGGTCAATTAACCTTCCCGCCGAGCCCCTTCCGGCAACTGCCACGTCAGATATTATCGGCGCGAAACGCGCCTACCCCCACACCTTCGTTGCGTAATTCCGTCCGGATTGGAGTTGGTGGTGGTAAGCCGCCGTCCCGAATCCAATGCATTTGCTCGTAGCTATTCATAAATTCTAAAACATACATTGCCATGGGAATTAATCCTGTCGTTTTTGCACACTACTTGGGTTTGCAACAATCGACGCGGTATTTGCGAATGCACGAACTGCAGGATGGTGCCTTGTACGTGGTCCACGGCCGCAACAGTCACATCGGATGCTGGTGTGCGAGGGACGAGTCGTTTATTCTAATGCGCGAGAAGTACGGTTATTCTCGGGTAGGTAAAGAATTTCACTGGGATGCTAATAAAAACGGCACGGCAAAGCCGTTCGTGAAGCTGGAATGTGCAATTTCTAGTCCTACTGAAGAGATGCTGGCTGAGATACTTCGAGAAATGCCCTATGAGAGGTGTATGGCGCTCACAGCGATGTTTGTGGTGGCTCAGTAATTGTTGAAAGAGGTGCATGCGAGCCGGAGGTGATGGAACGAGGATGAAAATGCCTCGGCCTCCCCGTTGTGTCGTCCGGGGCCACTGTGGAATCCAATTTATGGTATGCGCTTTCGGCAAGATTTAGACACCCGGCAGCGGAGAGTAAAAGAGTAAGTCCTAGATGTCCCGTTTCTCCGCCAAAAGTGGCATCTGTTCTTAGGGGCATGCGTGATGAACAGCACCGCTTCCTGGCACTAATGGGCGTCCCGCCTGCGCGCCTCACGGTAGAGCAGGCCGCTTGGGTGCTAGGATGCCAGGCCCATGACATGCCGGTTTTGATCGCAGCGAAGCTGCTCAAACCGCTAGGTACGCCTGCGCCGAATTCTATCAAGTATTTTTCAACAGCAGAATTACTGGAATTGGCCAAAGACCGCTCGTTTCTTGCGAAGATGACCAATACGGTAAGCCATCACTGGCAGGCGAAGAATGCCCGCAAGAAAGGCGGTTCGACGGATGACTTACCGGGCAGTTCGGAATGACCGAACTCAAGTTTTCGGAGTACCCGCGTGTTGGTCCATGGTATAGTTATCGGTTAATCTAACGATGGTGGAAGAAGCTAAACCAACCGATGGAGCCGTAGGCCGGCTAGAGTCGGGTCAGTGGTAAGTTGGACGGCTGATGTCGGCAAGGCGACTGGGCGACCGTCGTGTGTTATAGTGGCTGCGGTAAATCCTCGATGACGACTGGGCCTCGTGAGGGGCCATGAGTGGATGTGCTCCGGCCATGTTGGGCGATCTCTTCGATTACCAACAGGATCACGTCCCCCAACTTCAGGGTGCATAGCAAGGCAGGTGTGGCACTCGCGGGTGTACCCGTCGAGCACCGTCATCAGCCGCACCGCTCCATGGCATCGAGCGATGAGGATCTTTCATCCAAACGTACCCGCGATGCATCAGAGCAATCGGAAGTTACTTCTTCTGCTTCCTAACCAGGCCGAGCGCCTTCTTGATGTTCTGAACGCTCGGCAGTGAAATCTTGAGCGCCTTTGCTATTTCGGCGCCGGTCTTTTCGGCTTCGACCAGTTTCTTTACTTCGGCGCGGGTATCGTCCGTGATCACCGAGCGGGTGCGCTTGCCTTCGGGTTTCTTAGGGG
>JAZKEV010000669.1:2008-4815 GCA_040386765.1 Verrucomicrobiota bacterium
AGAGCTTTCAGTTCGGCGTCGAGATCGGCGGCGACGGCTTGTTCGAGGGACGATACTTTAGTGCGCAGGGTCTGAAGTTCTTTAAGGCGGTCGGTAATCATAAGAAGGAATTATCGCCAATCGATTGAGCAATTGGCAAGGTCGTATAGATCAGGCGGCTGAGGACTCGGCACAGCAAAGAGAGAGCGCTAGCAAACCGGGCGTTCCTTGGCCGGCTTTGTAGGCTTTTTAACGATGGGCAGGAGCGTCGGCACGTAGCGGAGCCGCGGGATGGTGGAGCGTAGGGGTAACATTTCCTGCCCCGCTGTTTCCGGTTTAGGGTCAGGCGGTCGTCCGAAAGACCCTTGGAATATGGGAAACGATCAAGGCATGCCCGGCAGATGTCGTGCCGGTGCTCGTAGCGTCGAACTGCTCCGGCCAATGGCCAGCTATGCCCAATGTTATCAGTATTTTTCGACGCCGGTGCTGAGGAGGTGGTTAAAGATCATTCGTTTCTCGCGATGATGAGTGCGGTGAGCCGTTGCTGGCAGGATAACACTGCCCGCAAGAAAGACCGCCCGGCGGCACGAACGCAGAGCGGGCTGCATTTCCATTGCTTTGCTCGTGGCGGGTTACGTGCCCGTGGCCTCTGCTTGCGGCATTGCGACAATCGGGGCGAAGGCTGCCTTTTTCTCGTAATCCTCCAAGGCAGGAAGCGTAACTACGGCCTTGCGGGCATAGGCGCGGTGGACGGCCTTGCTTTGATGGCCTAAGGCCTCCTGAGCGAAGCGCTCGGGGTAGCCGCAGGTCTTAGCCCGCTCGGCCCATGCATAGCGGTAGGAATGGAGGGTGATGCCGCTGATTTTAGCACGGCGGCAAGCGCGCCAGAATTCCTTTGAGCGGTGTGTCTCGCGCAATTGGCTATGTTCAGGGAAGAGTTTTCCGAAGCGGGGCAGATTTTGCAAGACGCGCTCAAGATCCGCCCCAAACCGAATGATCGAGGCAGTGCCCGTTTTTTGCCGGTGAAAGCTTACGACCTTGTTTTGCCAGTCGATATCTTCTGCGATTAGATTCGCGATGTCCGATTGGGCGCCCCCCAAATGCCAGCAGCATTCGTAGTAGGCGCGGCGCTCGGGATTCTGCTCGGTTCTGACGATGGCGGCGTGTTCTTTGGCGGTGACGGCACGCTTCTCCTTAAAGGAAATTTTCGGCCAGCGTTTCTTCGTAAGGATGGGCCAAGGGAGCCAATTCATTCCTAGCGCGAAGTTATGCAGGCGCCGCAGAAAAGTGTTGGTCGAGACGCCCCCGGCCTCCAGGACGCGCAGGAGGTGTATTGCCTGCGTCTCAATGACCGGTATTTTGCGGATGAGATCAAACGCGGTATCCAGCATCGCTCGGTGGTGGCGGGTGAGCGTCGTGCCGGTTTTGGTTTTTCCCATCTCATCCATGACCACTTGCCAGCTCCGCTTGGCGATTTCGGGATCGGAGGCCGAAAGGTAAGTGCGAGCGATCTGAAGGTTTAGGATGGGCTGACGATGTGCCTCGTTCTTCGAAAGATAGAGTGTGCGGGCCTCGGCTTCGTCTTTGGTGCGCAGGCTCGTTTGCTGGCCGGTGGTGTTGTCTTGGCAGTAGAACGTGCCGCCTCGGCGAAACAGTCTGAAACGCGTCTTCATGGCGATGACCCGGATCATAGAGGCATCCACGCCACTCGCGTTAGCGAGCGGTGGGCGAGTTTCAGCGGAGTAGTCGGCTTCTTCTAAGGGAGTTGCTTTAGCTCACTTAGTGTTGCTGACACTTTTGCTGACAGTGGCCTGCCCCAACTCGCGTAACTCTCTTCTCCACAAGGAGAAGAAATTGGAGGCGCGGGTCGGAATTGAACCGACGCATAGAGGTTTTGCAGACCTCGGCCTTACCACTTGGCTACCGCGCCTTAACTATTGGTTTATTGTCACTTCCGTAAGTGCTGTCACTTTCTTTTTCGCTCTTTTCTACACTCCCTTTCTGCACCTAACCCTATTCAGGCAGGAGGGAAACGAAGAGAGCGGGTGGGAAAGAACGAACGTTTCGAATCTACTTCGAAACAACCAGAAGGGACCTACTAGGCGCGCGTCAGAGTCAACGGCAAGCAGAAATCGAAATCGCGCAAACCCTCCGGGTTTTCGGTGGCGAAACTGCTCTCGGCGACTTCGAAAAGGACACGGGGGCGCGGGGGAGGCGTTGCGGCCGCGGATGTTGGCACCCGAACGACACGACGAAGGGCACGTCGGCTGCTCCTCTCAGTCACTCGCGGCGATGCTGAACTTGACCACACCGGATGGCACGGTTGGCTAAGCCGCCGGGCCGGTGGTTCCCTCCCCAAAAATTTTATCTGATCCTCGCTTCCTCAAGCCTTTAGCCCACAACATGACTCCCACGTCGCGCGCCTCTTCCACCCCGGCTCGGCCCACCGCGCCCCCGCGCGCCGCCTACGCGCCATCGTGGCCGCCTGAAACTTTTATCGTACCTCTGCTGGCTCGCCGTATCGACGAACTCATTACGCAGTGCGCCCGCGGTGCCGCCCCGGAAAGCCGCGCCCTGGATGTCGGCTGCGGCCGCCAGCCCTTTCGGGCAAAGCTGGAGTCGCTCGGGTATAGCTACCATTCGGTTGACGTTGCCCAGAACCCCGAGGGTACCGTCGAGTTCATCGCACCGATCGATGGCGTGTTGCCCGCGACGCTTGAGCTGGCCGCAGGTTTCGACTTCATCCTTTGCACCGAGGTGCTGGAACACGTCGCTGACTGGCCGACCGCGTTCCGCAATCTGGCCCGGCTGCTCGCGCCCGGAGGGAC
>JAZKEV010000669.1:4825-10175 GCA_040386765.1 Verrucomicrobiota bacterium
CTTACCTGTCCCCATTTCTATCCGCTGCACGAGGTGCCCTACGATTTCTGGCGCCCTACGCCCTACGCGATTCGCCACCACGCCCAGACCGCGGGCCTCTCGGTCCCATTGCTGGAGCAAGCGGGCAACACCTGGGATGTCTTGGGGACCCTCCTGGCCGATGCCACGGTCTATCCACGCTCGCGACGCTTCGGGGATCGCGCGTTGGCGTGGGTCCTTCGCCGAGTTTGCGGGTATACCTTCTCCGTGCTCGCCCGTGGTCGGCTGCAGCAGCGCTGCGACCTTAAAGGTCATCACTATCTCTCCAACATCGCGCTGCTTCAGCGGCCGGTGGTGAATTGAGAAGCCGAGAGGCTTTCTGCAATTCCGGCTTTCACCGGGGCGGAAGACGGCTTTAATGAGTGTCACCGCGCTCCCCGTCCGCTCGTCTTTCCCCGCACATGTCCCATCACGCTCCACGCCTAGAAGATCGCTTTCTCACCCGGCGCGATTTCCTGCAGCGGTGCGGCATCGGGTTCGGAGCGGTGGGGTTTGCGACGTTACTGAACCAGCCGGCCTTCGGGAGCGGAGTGAGCATGGATAGTCCGCTCGCACCGCGGCTGCCGCCCTTTCCGGCGAAGACGAAGCGGGTGATTCACATTTTCGCGAACGGCGGCCCCTCGCAGGTCGATACCTTCGACCCCAAGCCGGCGCTCGATAAGTGGCACGGCAAGCCGATCCCGCTCGATCTGAAAACGGAGCGGAAGACCGGCGCGGCGTTTCGCTCGCCCTTCACCTTCAAGAAATACGGTCAGAGCGGCATCGAGGTGAGCGAGCTCTTCCCCCACGTGGCGGAGAGCATCGACGACATCGCGGTGATCCGCTCCATGACGGCCGATGTGCCGAACCATGAGCCGTCGCTGATGCTCATGAACTGCGGTGATGCGCGCCTGCCGCGCCCGAGCCTCGGGTCGTGGGTGACGTACGGCCTCGGCTCGGAAAACCAGAATCTCCCCGGCTTCATCGCCATGTGCCCGGGCGGCTATCCCATCCAGGAGTCGCAAAACTGGCAGAGCGGCTTTCTCCCCGGCATCTATCAGGGCAACTACATCGACACTGCGCACACGGAGGTCGAGAGGCTCATCGAGCACATCCGCAATACTTCGACCTCGCGCGAGGACCAGCGGTCGCAGCTCGACCTGTTGAAGAAACTCAATGCGCAGCACGCCGCGAAACGGCAGAACGAGGCACAGCTCGAGGCACGCATCCAATCCTTTGAACTCGCGTACCGCATGCAGATGGAGGCCACCGATGCCTTTGCGATCGCGCAGGAGTCGGAGGCGGTGCGCACGATGTACGGCGATACGCAGCAGGGCCGGCAGCTCCTCATGGCGCGGCGGCTCGTGGAGCGCGGTGTGCGCTTCGTGCAAGTGTGGCACGGCGACGGCCAGCCATGGGATAATCACGACGACATCGAGGTGAACCACCGGAAGCTCGCCAAGGAGTGCGACCAGGCCATCGGTGCGCTGCTGAAGGATCTCAAGCAACGCGGCATGCTCGAGGACACGCTGGTGATCTGGGGCGGCGAGTTTGGCCGCACGCCGACCGTCGAGCTGCCCACCGCCGGTGCGAATGCGGGCAAGATCAATGGCCGCGACCACAACCACTATGGCTTCACGATGTGGCTGGCGGGCGGCGGGGTGAAGGGTGGCACGGTTTACGGTGCCACGGATGAATTTGGCTTCAAGGCGGTCGACAAGCCGATGCACGTGCACGATCTGCACGCGACGGTGCTCGCGCTGATGGGCTTCGACCACGAGAAACTCACTTATCGCCACGCGGGCCGCGACTTCCGGCTGACGGATGTGCATGGCAAAGTCGTGCGGGACCTCATCGCGTGAACCACGCCGAAGTGATGGCCACAAAAAGGCGCAAAAATTATTGGAGCATGCCGGCGAAGCTGTGCGGTGCGCCTATAGGCGCCTTGCGAGCTTCGCTGGCAGGACGGTTTCTTGCGCTTTTTTGCGGCCCACTGATTTGGAGCGCAGCCGCCACCGCCGCGGAGTTGCCGTCGGAGCAGGTGGAGTTTTTCGAGTCGAAGGTGCGGCCTATCCTCGCGGATTCGTGCTACAAGTGTCACAGCGTCGAGGCGGGCAAATCGAAGGGCGACTTGTTCCTCGATTCGCGCGATGCCTCGCGCAAAGGCGGCGTGACCGGCGCGGCAGTGGTGCCCGGCAAGGTGGACGAGAGCCTCTTGATCCAGGCCATCCGCTATAAGGATGAGGACCTGCAGATGCCGCCGCCCGACGAGGGTGGAAAACTCTCCGACGAGAAAGTGGCGATCCTCGAAGCGTGGGTGAAGATGGGCGCGCCCGATCCGCGCGTGGGCGGCAAGGCGCACCCGATGGATATGGCCACGGCGCGGAAGCACTGGGCGTTTCAGCCCGTCGCGAAACCCGTCGCTCCGACCCCGAAGGCCAAGTCGCAGGTCGCGACCCCCGTCGATGCCTTTGTGCTGGCGAAGCTCGAGGAGAAGAAGCTCGGCCTCACGCCCGCCGCCGACAAGCGCACGCTCCTCCGGCGCATGACCTACGATCTCACGGGCCTGCCGCCCACGCCGGCGGAGATGGATGCGTTTCTGAAAGATCAGGCGCCCGAGGCGTATGCGCGCGTGGTCGAGCGCCTGCTCGCCTCGCCGCGCTACGGCGAGCGCTGGGGTCGCTTCTGGCTCGATGTGGCGCGCTTTGCCGACACCAAGGGCTATCTCGCGGGCAATGTGGAGCGGCGGTATCCGTTTTCCCACACGTACCGCGACTACGTGATCCGCGCGTTTAACGAGGACAAGCCCTTCGACCGCTTCGTCGTCGAGCAACTCGCCGCCGATCATCTCACCCTCGGCGACGATAAGTCGGCGCTGGCCGCGCTGGGCTTTCTCACGCTCGGTCGCCGCTTCCTCAATAATCAGAACGACATCATCGACGACCGGATCGATGTGGTGACGCGTGGGCTCATGGGCTTCACCGTAACGTGCGCGCGGTGCCACGACCACAAGTTCGACCCGATTCCGACGAAGGATTATTACTCGCTGCACGGCGTGTTTGCCTCCTCGGAGGAGCCGGCGGAAAAGCCGCTGCTCGGCCCGCTGGTTGAGTCGCCGGAGTACCGCGACTTCACGCGCAAGCAGGCGGAGATCGAGGCCAAGATCAAGGCGCGCCAGGAGGAAGAGGTGGATAAGTTCCTCGAGACCGCGCGCGGCAAGACGGGCGACTACCTGCTCGCCGTGCACGACGTGGTAAACAAGAAGGCGGAGGAGAAGCTCGAGCTGTTCACCGGTTCACGGAAGCTGAACGTAGAGATCTTCAAGCGCTGGCAGACGCTGCTGGGCGACAAGGAAAAGCTGCAGCAGGCCGCGCCCGTGCTCGGCCCCTGGCAGGCGCTCGCCGCGCTGCCCAAGGAAAGCTTTGCCGAGCAAGCCAAGGCCGCGATCGCGTCTTGGAAAGCCGAGGGTTCCAGCGTGAATCCGCTCCTCGCCGCCGCCTTTGCCAAAGGCGAGAAGCCGGTGGCCTCGCTCAAGGAAGTCGCCGCGATCTACAACGAAGTTTTTGTCGCCGCGAATAAGAAGGACTCCGCGGCGGAATCGGAGCCGCTGCGTCAGTTGGTATCCGCTGCAGGCGCTCCGCCGATGTTGGAGCGCGACAACATCGCGGAGATGGTCCGACGCGAAACCAATAACAAGACCGCGCCGCTGAAGCGCGACCTCGAGGCGCTGAACTGGACCGAGCCCGGCGCGCCGCTGCGTGCGATGGCGCTGGTCGACAAGGCCAAGCCGGCCAACACGCGGGTCTTCCTGCGCGGCAATCAGGCGAATCGTGGACCGGAGGCGCCGCGGCGATTCCTGGAAGTGCTCTCGGGTGAGAACCGCAAAGAGTTCGAAAAGGGCAGCGGCCGGCTTGAGCTGGCTGAGGCAATCGTGGACCCGAAGAACCCGCTCACCGCGCGCGTGCTCGTGAATCGCGTGTGGGGCTGGCACTTTGGCGAGGCCCTCGTGCGGACGCCCAGCGACTTCGGCGTGCGGACCGAAGCACCTGTGCAAGGCGAGCTGCTGGACTGGCTCGCGGCTTCGTTTGTGGAGAGCGGCTGGTCGATGAAGGCGCTGCACCGCTGGATCGTGCTCTCGTCGACCTACCGGCAGGGTAGTGCGGAAAACGCCGCCGCCTCGGCCGTCGATCCCGATAACCGCCTCGTGCATCGCTTCAATCGTCGCCGCTTGGAACTCGAGGCGATGCGCGATACGCTGCTCGCCGTTTCGGGCTCGCTCGACCTGAAGGCCGGTGGCCTGCCCGACGATCTCACGAAGGAGCCTTTTACGCACCGGCGCACCGTCTATGGCTACATCGATCGCCAAAATCTTCCGGGGATGTTCCGCACCTTCGATTATCCCAATCCCGACGTGAGCAGCTCGGGTCGCTTCGCCACCACGGTGCCGCAGCAGGCGCTCTTTTTGCTGAACAGCCCGTTCGCGATCGAGCAGGCGAGGGCGGTGCTCGCGCGGCCGGAAGTCGCCAGGGAAACGACGCCGGCCCAGCGCATCCGCACGCTCTACCGCACCCTGTATCAGCGCGAGCCGGACAAGGACGAGCTGGCGCTGGCGGAGAAATTTGTCAGCGGGCCGCAGGAGGGTGAGGTAGCGGGACCGATGGCGGGCTTCGGCTGGTCGTACGGCTACGCGACCTTCGATTCCGAGACCAAACGCGTGCGCGATTTCCAAGTCATGAGTGCGCGCGACGAGGCCGCTAAACGCGCGACGCCCGCGGAAAAATATCCGGATACGGTTTTCGGCTACTTGAGCGTGACCGCGAGCGGAGGCCATCCTGGGCGGAAGCAGGAGTATGCCAGCGTGCGCCGCTGGACGGCGCCGACCGCTGGCGCGGTGAAAATCGACGCCACGCTCGATCATCCGGCGGACGCCGGTGACGGCGTGCGCGGCCGCATCGTATCAAGCGCGCGCGGACAACTTGGCGTGTGGACCGTGCGGAGTGGCAAGCAGGCGACCAATCTGAACGCCATCAAGGTGGAGAAGGGGGACACGATCGACTTCATCGTCGACGCCGTGGGCGACGAAAACTCGGATTCCTATTCGTGGGCGCCCAACATCGCGTACACCGGCAAAGGCACCAAAACCGCAAAGACCTGGAACGCGCGGAAAGATTTCGAGAACCCCGAGAAAACCCCGGTGCGCCTCACCCGCTGGGAAGAGCTCTCCCAAGTGCTCCTCGCGTCGAATGAGTTGGCGTTTGTGGATTGAGGGGTACCGTAGCGCGGAGCTTTCAGCCCGCGCTCGGAAGACCTTTGAGCATATATGTAGCGGCGG
>JAZKEV010000669.1:10211-10461 GCA_040386765.1 Verrucomicrobiota bacterium
CTGCACCCGCAATCGGCGGTCATAGACCGCCGCTACATTAATCCCGTTTCTACCTTTGCCGGGATGCGCCGCGCTACGCCGTGTGATTGGGCACCGTCTCCAACGTGAGAAACGTATACTTGTAGTTCGCATCGCCGCTCTCGCGGCGCGCGAGTTCGCGCCACGGCAGATGTCGCCACTCGGGGAAGTACGTGTCGCCGGCGACCTCTGCGTGGATAAGAGTGAGATCGAGGCGGAGCGGACGTGCTTC
>JAZKEV010000670.1:0-3125 GCA_040386765.1 Verrucomicrobiota bacterium
GGATTCTTCGCTGCGCTCAGAATGACAGAGGTGGATTATTGCAGCATTTTGAAAAAACCTCCCAGGCCCTTTTGCCGTCAAAATCGCTGGCTGCGAAAACAGATCTCCAGCGGATTGCCGGAGGGATCGTCGAAGTAGACCGCATAGTAGGTCTCAGACTCGTAGCCGGGGCCTTCGATATTTTGCGCGCCGATGTCGCGCACGGCCACCGCCAACTCATCCACTCGACGCACCGACTCCGCCCAGAACGCGATGCGCGAGCGATTCGGTTTATGGTCCTTGTCCTCGGTGACTCCGAAAAACTCGGCAGTGCTCGCGCCCACGCCCGGAGCTTCAAACTGAATCCAGCCCTCGATATCGACTCGCACGGTAAAGCCGAGCAGCGGCAGAAACTGCCGGTAAAACGGGCCGGCGACCTCGAGGTCCAAGACGCGTAGGTCGACGTGGTCAAAGAGGCGCGGCATGGGGGTGATAGTCTAACAGCAAAGCCGAGCCTCGCCAGCGTCTCGGCCAAAAATGGATGGAGAGACGAGGCGATGCGCTCCTCACATCCCCGACGGCGCGCTGAACGTCACACTCGTCTGTGCGACGACTGCGACCGGAACTCCAGCGAGCCTGGCCGGCTCGAAGCGCCACGATGGCATGACATGCGCCACCCCCGCCGCAAACTGCGGGTGCGAAGCCTCGACCACGCGAATATCGGCCACGCGCCCCTCCTTCGTGATCGTATACGAAAGCTTGGCGGTGCCGGAGAGAATGTCCTTGTAGGCAAGTTGGGGCGGATAGATTGCACCTCGACCGCTGAGGAATCTAGGTGCGGTGTCGTGCTGGCCAGACATCACCGCAAACAGGTTCGGCGAATCCTTCGCACTCATCTGCTGACCCGAAAGCGCCACCGTGGGATCGGTGGCACATCCAGCAAACACCAGCATCGTCAGCAGAAATGGAAGCGTGCGCATTGTAGATTTTCCTCACCGACGGTTCAAAGGCTTGCACCCGCCGCCGTCAACGCGGCAAGGACGCTCTTGTCGGAGTGTTGTGTTCTCGGAGTTCAAAACCTTCGCCCCGGCCAATGTAGATCGCGCCGCTTCTGGCCTGTGTCCCTTCACTACATAGCGATCAGGACGATCGCTGTTACCAACCGTAGGAACGGGTCTTTACACCGAAAGAGCGAAGAAAGGCTTAACCAGCCGCGAAGCGTTGCGTCCTCCCTACGCATAAAGCCGCTGTGTTCGCAGGAACGCGTCGGATTCCAACCAGTGGCACATCTCATCTTTGATCTTCAGCGCCTCATGAAATCGACGGCTTTCATCTTCCTCTGGGCGGCGTCCGCGATGATGGCGCAAATCTCACGGGAGAGCGCGATGCCCCTCCAAGCCAACGACCCCGCGCTCCCCACCCTCCGCACGTGGTGGCAGACGACGGCAGCGCGCTATGCAAAAGACGGGAAAATCAGGCCCTACTTTGGCGCGTGGCAGGAACTTCCGTATGGCAAACTGCAGCGTCTTTTCCCCGGCCGCCGTTTTTTCAAGGCCAGCTGGATCGAGACACCGATCCTGGACAAAACGCAGACGAGCGGAATCGCCTCCGGAGTTAAATACACACTCGTATGTGACATCGCGGGCAACCTGGTCGCCGAAAATTCCGGCGACAGGAATAGCGAGGCCTTCGGCGACATGCTTGCGGCCAGCAAGATTCGTATCCGCTCGCCGGCAGATGCGAAGTTGGTTTGGGACGCCTTTTGCGATCTCGATCAGAAGGCTTGGAAAGAGCTGCCCGTGCTTCGGGTGTCCGAAACGGTCTGGCATCTGGGCGACGCGACGACTAACGGAATCCACTACTACTACGAAGTCCGGCTTAACGATGACACCAGCGTAAAGGCGGCGCGTCTTCGCGCCGATAAAGTCGAAATATCGAAACCGGAATGAGTGGAGAGTCGCGGTAAGCGGAGCCCGGCAAGGTGCCGGGGCGGTCAGTATCCAAAGTGTGAGCGGCACGCCGGCGGAGGCTCGTCCGAAGGACGGCGAAGCGCCAGCGAGCTGGCTGCCTACGTGGCGGGCGGGGCTTCGTCCTCGTTCCCGTCGCGGCGTAAAGCCGCTCCTACAATCGAGCCACAGACATCCTGGCCAAATAAAAAGCCCGACCGGAAATCCGGTCGGGCTTAGGGAAAACGTTACGCTTCGATGCGGTCGCGTTCGGGAGCGAGTGGCTTACGCCACGCGTTCGACGATCAGCGGCGGGGGGGTCGGGCGCTTCGGGGCGAGGCGGTAGGCGTTCTTGAAGTACTCCAGGGCCTGCTCGAGCTTCGCTTCGTCGTTGTAGTGAATCATCATCAGCGGCTCGCCCTGCTTGACCTGCGTGCCGACCTTCTTGATCTCGGAGACGCCGACCGAGTGGTCGACCTTCGAGTGGTGGCTGCCGTGGCCGGGGGCGCCAGCGGTGATCTCGACGCCGGCGCCGAGGAGGTGCACGCCGCGGGCGATCATCGCCGCGTTGATGGTGTGCACGTAGCCGCGCTTCGGGGCCGGGAGCTTGCGGATGTGGCGGGCGGCCGGGAATTTCTCGGGGTGGTCGATGAACGACGTATCGCCGCCCTGCGCCTTCACGAGGTCCTTGAATTTTTCGAGGGCCGAGCCGTCAGTCAGGTGGCGCTGCACCGTCTGCTTGGCGGAGAGGGTCGAGCCGGCGACGCCCGCGAGGCGGACGATTTCCATGCCGAGCTTCAGCACGAGCTCTTTCATATCCTCGGGGCCTTCGCCCTTGAGGAGCTGGATCGCTTCCTTCACTTCGAGGGAGGTACCGACGGTGTCGCCGAGCGGCTGGTTCATGTCGGTGACAAGCGCGACGCAACGGCGCTTCATGGAGCGGCCGACGCGGGTCATGGAGCGCGCGAGCTGCTTCGCCTGCTCGAGGTCCTTAATGAAGGAGCCGTTGCCCCACTTCACGTCGATCACGAGGCCTTCGGAGCCTTCGGCGAGCTTCTTGGAGAGGACGCTGCCGGTGATGAGCGGGAGACTCGGGATCGTGCCGGTCTCCTTGCGGAGCTCGTAGAACTTGGCGTCGGCCGGAGCGAGATCCTCGGTCTGGGCGATGATCGCGCCGCCGATGCGGGCGAGCTGGGAGGA
>JAZKEV010000671.1:0-7098 GCA_040386765.1 Verrucomicrobiota bacterium
ATACCTTGTTGCAGGAGGGCCTGGCCAAGGTGAAGGACGCATCGGCGCCGCCCGCTCGTTCGCGTGAGGCGGCAGCAGAGCGGATCAAGGCGGCGGTCCGCCAGGCTAGCAAAGGCGATCCGGCGCAGGTCTTGCGGGAACTCCTGTGGTGCCTCGATGAGGGTGTGCTGCTGCTGGAAGGTGGGTCGCGCCACGGCCAGCGCCACATGGTGATGGCGGCGCTGGGACGGCTGGTTGAGCGGTATCCACCAGCGGCCGCGGTGTTGCGGGAGCGCTGGGCCGAGGTACGCGCGCGGTATTTGGAAACCGGAGACCTCGACGGAAATTTGAGCCTTTTTGCGGGGCTCAGCGATGCGCTGGGTGAGCGCGAGGCGGTGCTCGCCCTTTATGACCAATTGCCCGAGGGCGACAGTCGTCGACGAAGCCTCGCCAGTCATGCCTACGGCGCGATGCTCGAGGCGAGGCGCTACCAGGAGGCAAACGCGACCCGCGATTGGTCATCTATGATTAGCGATCTGACCTGGTTCGAGCGAATGCGCACCGAGCCGCAGCGCAGGCGTCTCCTCGAGAGTGCGGCGAAAAATATCGAAGTGCTGGCCGGCGCGGGCGAGCTCGACAACGCGCGCAAACTTGCAGGAAAGGTTCTGGAACTCGATGGCTCAGACCAGACGCGCACACTCCTACAGAATCACTTGAAACGCGCGGGGCAGGCGGGGTTGTTGGATGCGATTCCCCGGCGTTGAGCGGCAGCGTTTGCGAGAGCGGTTCATGCGGCTGCATCCGGGGCGTGGTCAAAGTACGTTTGGATAGGCCGCGAAAAACTCGCCCGTCCTCGGAAAAAGGTAGCGCTTTTGGCGTAGGTGTGGAATCAGCATGTCCACGCTTTCGACCCCATGAGCACTCAGCAGAACACTTACGACGCGATCGTTGTTGGCTCCGGTATCAGCGGCGGGTGGGCCGCCAAGGAGCTTTGCGAAAAAGGCATGAAGACCCTCGTCCTGGAGCGGGGGCGCGATGTGAAGCACGGCGACTACCCGACGGCGTTCACCGAGAGCTGGGAGACGGAGGGCCGCACGCGGATCAACAACACCGAGCTCGCGAAGCAGCTGAAGCAGAACCGCACCGGGTACACGACGCATCCGACGTCGGCGCACTGGTTCGTCAACGATGTCGAGAATCCCTACTCGGAGGACAAGCGCTTCGACTGGATGCGCGGCTATCATGTGGGCGGGCGCTCGCTCTTATGGGGACGGCAGTCGTATCGGTTGAGCCCGCAGGATTTCGAGGCCAATGCGAAGGACGGCATCGCGGTCGACTGGCCCGTGCGCTACGACGAGATGGCGCCGTGGTACGATTACGTGGAGGAGTTTGCGGGCATCAGCGGGCAGAAGGAAGGGCTGGCGCAATTGCCGGACGGGCAATTTCTGCCGCCGATGGAGATGAACTGCGTGGAGGTGCACGTGCGGAAGCGGATCAAGGAGGCCTTTGGCGGGCGCGTGATGACGATCGGCCGCGTGGCCAATCTTACGCAGCCGCATAAGGGCCGCGGCAGCTGCCAGTATCGCAACCGCTGCATCCGCGGCTGCCCGTACGGCGCGTACTTCAGCAGCAATGCGGCGACGCTCCCCGCGGCCTATGCGACGGGCAATCTGACGCTCCGGCCCTTCTCCATCGTGAGCGAGCTGATCTACGACAAGGAGCGCGGCCGGGTGAGCGGCGTACGCGTGCTCGATGCGGAGACAGGTCAGGCGATCGAATTTCACGCCAAGGTGGTCTTCCTCTGCGCCTCGGCGATCGCGTCGACCTTCATCCTGCTCAATTCGAAATCGGAGCGCTTCCCCAACGGACTGGGCAACGACAGCGGCGAGCTCGGGCACAACCTGATGGATCACCACTTCAAGGTGGGCGCCACGGGCGTGACGGACATGTTTGCCGACAAATATTACCGCGGGCACCGCGCGAACGGCATCTACATCCCGCGCTTCCGGAACATCGACGAGAAGAGCAAGCGCAAGGACTACATCCGCGGCTTCGGCTACCAAGGGCGCGCGAGCCGCGACGACTGGACGCGCGGGATCAAGGAGCTGAGCCACTTTGGCAACGGGCTGAAGATCGACCTGATCGCGCCCGGCCCGTGGCGCTTTGGCATCGGCGCGTGGTGCGAGACGCTGCCGTATCACTCGAACCGGATGTATCTCAACGACAAGCTCCGCGACAAATGGGGCCTGCCGACCGTGACCTTCGACTGCGAGTGGAAGGAAAACGAGTACACGATGCGCAAGGATGCGAAGCAATCGGCCGTGGACATGCTCGAAGCCGCCGGGATGAAGGATATCTCGACCTACGACGATCCGCTCGCGCCCGGTCTGTGTATCCATGAGATGGGTACGGCGCGCATGGGCCGCGATCCCAAGACCTCGGTTCTCAATGGCTGGAACCAGGTGCACACGGCGCCGAATGTCTTCGTGACCGATGGCGCGTGCATGACCTCCAACTCCTGCGTGAACCCCTCGCTGACCTACATGGCGTTGACGGCCCGGGCGTGCGACCGTGCGGTGAGCGAGCTGAAGAAGCTGAATCTCAACTGAGGAACACCCGATGAACTCGAATTCCCAGCCTGGCAGGATCGAAGTGGGCGCACTCGACGAGGCGCTGCTTTCTCGTCGCGAGGCGATCAAACGCACCGTCCTGTTGCTTGGCGCGGTGCTCTCACCTGCGTGGCTCGATGGCATCGCGCACGCGCAAGCGCAGGTGGCGGTGGCGGGCGGAGCGACAAAGCCGAAAAACTTGAGCGCCGCGCAGTTTGCCACGGTGAGCGCGATGGCGGAGCGCATCCTGCCCAAGAGCGATACGCCGGGCGCGAAGGACGTGGGCGTGCCGGCCTTTATCGATATCATGGCGGGCGACTACATGACCGTGGTGGAGCGGACGGCCTTCAATGAAGGCTTGGTCATGGTCGACGGCCGCAGCCGCAAGGAGAACGGTAAAATCTTCGCGGAGCTTTCGGCCGCGCAGCAGGACGCGCTGCTGAAGGCCCTCGCGACGAGCGCTTCAGATAAAGAGAAGACGTTTTTCAAGCAGGTGCGCGACCTAACGGTGACCGGCTATTTCACCTCGGAGCAGGTCGGGCGGCACGTGACGCATTTCGAGCCGATCCCGGGCCGGTTCGAGCCGTGCGTTCCGCTGAGCGAGGTGGGCAACAAGTCGTGGACGCGGTGAGCGCGGGAAGCGCGGCGGCGTGGCTGTGGGGACTGCGGTGAGGCGAGCGGTTGCAGGCGGGCGGGAGTCTGTCTTAGCCTTCCGTTCGATGCACATGGCAAGTCCAGCGAGCGAACAGGTCCTCAACCTGTCATCTCTTCTCTATCGCGCGATGAAGGCGCGTCGGGGCTTCGCCCTGCTGCGCGCATGAGACGGCTGCTGGCGATCATTTTCCTGTGGGTGGCGGCGGGGCGGGGCGAGGCGGCGGAGAGGCCGGGTCCGTTTTTCCTGGAGCTCGATATTGCGATCGAGCGGAGCGGAATCACTGCGATCCTTTTCGATTTCGGCGATGGCGTGTGGGGCGATGGCGACGGTGCCTCGGCGCTGCAGATCCCTCCGGGCACCAAGCCGCAGACGGTGCGGCTGGCGCTGCCCGCGCGGCCGATTCGCGCGCTGCGTTTCGATCCGACTTCGGGCGATGAGGAAATTTTTATTGCGGGCATGCGGCTGGTCGATGCGCGGGGCGAAGTGCTGCTGCGGATCGATCCGCGAGGGCTGCGCGCGACGAATCAGATCGGGTCGATGGTCGTGGAGGCGGGGGGCGTGCGCATCCGGCCGAGCGGGGGCGATCCGATGCTGCGCTTCGATCTCACCTCGCTCCAGAAGCGGCTGCATGACGCGACGGGGCGGGCGACGGTGGGCAAGGGCACGGTGGTGGCGCTCGCGCTCACGCTGGCGGCGATGCTAAGCGGCGCGGTGTGGGTGGCGTGGCGCGCACTGGGGAAGCCGGGTGCGCTGCTGGGTGGCGCGGCGATTTTCTGCCTCGTGTTTGGCGCGCGGCTGATGGCGCTGAATGCCTTCAGCCGGCCTGTGCCGTTTTGGGACGAGTGGGAGGGCGATGCGCTCTACGTGCAGATCCCGTTTGCCGGCGGTTTTCTCGACTGGGGCGCGCTGGTGATGCCGCAGTGGGAGCACCGCATCCTGCTCACGCGGGTGATCGGGCTTTTCGGCACGCTGCTCAATGGCGAGTGGGATGTGCGTGTGGCGATGACGGTGAGCGCGAGCTTCTACGCGGCGACGATCGCGCTGCTCGGCACGGCGCTGCTGGCGACGCGGCGGACGATCGGCGCGGTGGCGGCCCTGGTGCTCGCGGGCTGCGCGGCGCTGCCCTTCGACGTGAACAATCTGTTCTGGGGCGGGCAGACGCAGATGTACGCGCTCGTGCTGATGGCGGTATGCACGATCGCGCTGGCCTCGGCGCGAGAAATAACGCCGTGGATCTGGCGCGCGGCATTCGCCGGTGGAGCGGTGTCGCTTTTCACGATGGGCGCAGGGCCGGTGGGTCCCGGCTGCGCGGTGGGAATCTGCCTCGTGCGCGCGGTCTACGAGCGGGAGCAGCGGCGAAAGCTGCTGGTGCTGGCGGGGATCTTCTTCGCGGTGGCGCTGGCGGGCGTGCTGCTGCACACGAGTTCGCGAGCGCACGTGCCGCTGTATGCGACGACGTTTGCGCAGTTCAAGCGGGCGTTTGTGGGCGTGCTGGCCTGGCCGCTGTCTCCGCACGTGTTCTGGGCGGCGCTGAGCTGGCTGCCGTGGATTTTCAATGGCGTGGCGATCCTGCGGCGGCGCGAGGCCACGCCGCTCGAGTGGCTTGCGGTCGGCTTGGGCGGCTGGGGCATGATCAACGCCGTCGCGCTCGGCTACGCGCGGCAGTACGAGGGGCCGCCCTTTGACACGCGCTTCTACACGCCGATCTCGATGGGGATGCTGGCCTCCGTGTGCAGCAGCGTGGCGCTGCTCGTGCGGGCACGTGATATGAAGGGCCGCGTGCTGCCGGCGGCGGCTCTGGTCGCGCTGGCGGTGGGGATGCTCACCGTCGGATTGAAGGGCGTGGAGCTTGCGCGCGAGACGGGCGTGGTGCGCGCCGACCTGGATCATCGGATACGGACCTATCTCACGACGGGCGATCCGGCGCTGCTGGTGGAGAAGCCGCCGCATCACACGGGCATGGTCGTCGTCGAGCGGCTGGAGTCGCCGCTGCTGCAGCGCATCCTTCCGGCGGTGTATCGCAAGGCCCTCGCGGCGCGGACGCCCGATGCGGGTGCGAGTGCGGCGGCGGTTGCGAAATCGATCGAAGCGGGGCCGCTGACGATCGCGGTGCGGACGCTGATGAAGCTGGGGCCGGCGATCGCGCTGCTCGGGCTCTTCGGATACGGGTTTGTGCTTTGGCGCGGGAGGTTGGGGGCGGAGTGGATCGAGGGGATGCGCGCGACGGCGCAGCGGGTGCGCGAGGTGGCGATCGACCGGCTGTGCTACGCGGGCGCGGTGGTGCTGACGATTGGGTGGGTTTGGCTCTACAATACGGTGATGCCGAGCGGCCTCGTCGATGAGCCGGGGCATCTCGCGAATATCCATCACTTCCTCGAAGGGAAACCGGGCTGGCCCGAGGCGATGCCGATGCTGCCGGGCTACCACTACATGACGATCTCGCTGTGGGAAATCTACCCGGCGATGGCGACACTCACGGCGGCGCGGTGGACGACGGCGCTGGTGACGCTGGTGGGGCTCGCGGCGTTTGCGCTGGCCCGCATCCGCCTGCACGGACGGCCCGCGGGGCGCGAGACGTTGCTGCTGGCGCTGCTGCCGCTCACGCAGCCCTTCACGGGGATGGCTTACACGGATATGCCCGCACTGGCCTTTGCGCTGTGCGCGTGGTGGGCGCAGGTGACGGAGCGTCGCGCGCTTGCGGCGCTGTTTCTCATTGGCGCGGTGGCGCTGCGCCAGACGAGCCTCGCCTGGGCGGGGTTCTTTATCGTGTGGGAATTCTTCCGCACGGATGAGCCGCGGCGCACGTTTCTCTGGCGCGTGCGCTGGCTGGTGCTGCTCCTAGCGAGTGCGGTGGTGCTGGTTTTACTGGCCGGCCGGCTGACGGTGGGCTCGCAGCACGGAAACGATTTCAAATTCAATAGCGCGAGCGTGCACTTCACGGCCGCGTTGGTGCTCGTGCTGGGGCTGCCGGTGCTGCTAGCGCATGCGCCGGCGGTGTGGCGGCAGGGCGTGGGCCTGTGGCGTGCGCGACGCGCGGTCGTGATGGGTTTGCTGGCGGCGGGCGTGGGGGCGACGGCGATCCTGACGGTGACCTTTGCGAATCCGCACATCTGGAACCGCGAGCTTTTCTGGGAGGGCTGCACCTTTACGCTGCTGCGCAACTGGCCGCTGGTGTGGATCGACACGCATGGCTGGCTGCGCGTGGTGTCGGCGATCAATATTGTGCTGATGACCGCGGCGGTGGGGCTGGCGATTACGCGGCAAGCGCAGCGAGTGGCGCTGTGGTGGGTGTTGGCGGTCGGCGCGCTGCCGGTGGTGACGAATGGGCTGGTGGAGCCGCGCTACCTGATTCCCGCTGCGGGTTTTCTGCTGTGCTTTGTGGAGATCGAGCGGTCGGATTGGCGACGGCTCGCGGTGTGGTGGGCGGTGCTGTCGGCGGCGCACGCGCCGTTTGTGGCGAAGGCGTTATCGTTGTGGTAGCCGCTGAAATTTGAACAGCAGGTAACGAAGGAAACGAAGAGCGCGGAGGTGTTCGCGCGCAAAAACTGCTCTTCGTTTCCTTCGTTTTCTTCTGTTCAAATCTGTTCCGGATTGGAGCGGATGCGGGGCTCCTGACGGCGCGTTAGGGATGTTCCTTCGCTCAAGCTTCGGCAACACACGTAACGCCCCTACCTTTTGGGAGCTTGCCGGACGGTGCGGCGGAGGATCCAGCAGAGGGCGAGCATGTCGAGGAGGGGGTGGAGGGCCATGACGCGCAGGCCGTATTTGGAGATGCCGGCGCGGCGCGGGCGGTGAGCGACGGGCACCTGGCGCACGGTCCAGCCGGCGGAGACGGCGAAGGCGGGGAGGAAGGAG
>JAZKEV010000672.1:0-3374 GCA_040386765.1 Verrucomicrobiota bacterium
TGACCGCCGCCGAACGTGATAGCGCCTCCGTACGCAATCGGCGGTCATAGACCGCCGCTACAGCACGATCCCGTTGCTCAAACGACGTTAGGGCGTCGCCGGTTTCGGATGAAGGGCGCGGTAGATTGCGTGGGCGAGTTCGTCGGTGGTGAAGGGCTTTGCGAGTAATTCCACCTGGCCGAGCTCGTCGAGCGCCTGCGAGGAGATTTTCGAGAAGTAGCCGGACATAATCACGATGGGGAGGGTGGGGCTGACTTTGCGCAAGGCGGCGGCGAGCTCGGTGCCTTGCATGCCGGGCATTGTCTGATCGGTGATAAGGACGGCGCATTGCGTGGGGTCGGAGCGCATCTCCTCGAGGCAGTGCTCGGCCGAGCCGTAGACGAGGGTGCGGTAGCCCTTGTTTTCGAGCACGAGCTTGGTGCAGCTCGCGACCACATCTTCATCGTCGACGACGCAGACGTATTCGCCCCGGCCGCGAGGAGCGACATCGGGATCCAGATCCGGCGGAGGATTGTCGCCGCTGGCGATCGGCAGATAGACGTGGAAGGAGGAGCCGTTGCCCGGCGCGCTCTCGACATCGATCGCGCCGCGGTGCGAGCGCACGATGCCATGCACGACGGCGAGACCGAGGCCCGTGCCTTCGCGGGTGTTTTTCGTGGTGAAGAAGGGGTCGAAGATGCGGCGGCGCGTCGACTCATCCATGCCGTGGCCGGTATCGGTGACCGAGAGGCGCAGATAGCTATCGGCCGGCGGGCCGCCGAGGGTCAGCGCGAGGTCCGGGGTGACCTCGGCTGGTTCGAGCGTGATGCGGAGAGCGCCGCCGTGATGACGCATGGCGTGCGCGGCGTTGGAACCGAGATTGAGGAGAACCTGATGGATCTGCGTGGCGTCGGCGTTGACGGAGCCGCAGTGCGAGGCGAGCTGCGTATCGATCGTGATATTGGCCGGCAGCGTGGCGCGGAGGAAGCGGCGGGCCTCCTCGATGACGAGCGAGAGATCGATGGGGCCGTGTTCGCCGCCGCCGCTATGGCGGCCGAAGGTAAGGATCTGTTCGACCAGCTCGCGGGCGCGGAGGCTGGCATTGCGCGCCTCGTTGAGGCACATGCGGGCGGAGTGGTCCTCAGGTAGCGAGTCGGCTGCGAGTTCGTGATAGCCGATGATGCCGGTGAGAAGATTGTTGAAGTCGTGTGCGATGCCGCCGGCGAGGGTGCCGAGCGTTTCCATCTTTTGCGCCTGGAAGAGCTGGGCTTCCAACTCGCGCCGGGCCTCCTCGCTTTCGTGGCGGGCGGTGATATCCTGGATGGCACCGTGCACGCTGACGGCCTTGCCGTGGCGAAATTCACCGTGGCCCAGGATGCGAACTTGCACGCGCCGGCCGCGGGCGCTGAGCAACGGGACCTCGATATCGAAGGAAGGACGGGCGGGCGTGGCGTCGCGCAGCGCGGTCTGCACCGTGGTGAGGGCGTTGGGCGGGAAAAACTGCCATACGCTCTCGATCGTGGGCTGGAAGGTGTCGTCCACCTCATGGATGCGGCGGGTGCCCTCGGTCCAAGTTACGCTCGAGGCATGGAGGTCGACTTCCCAACCGCCGATCTGCGCGAGGCGGCTGACTTCGTTGGCAAGCTGTTCCGTTTTGCGGAGGCGTTCTTCGAGCCGCTTGCGTGCCGTGATATCCGTATGCGTGCCCGCCATGCGGAGCGGACGGCCGTCGGTGGCACGGTGGACGACGCGGCCGCGGTCGAGGATCCAGCGCCAGTCGCCATTGCGGGCGCGCATCCGAAGTTCGTGCTGATAGAAGGGTGTGCGCTGGTCGAAATGCTCCCTGACGGCCGCTTCGTTTGCGGCGAGGTCGTCGGGATGGGCGAGCGATTTCCAGCCGGCGTTGGTGGTATCGAGCTCTCCGGGTTCGTAGCCGAGCATGCGCGCCCAGCGGTCGTCGTGATAAACCTGGCCCGTAACGACGTCCCAGTCCCAGACGGAGTCGTTGGTGCCCTCGATCGCGAGCTGCCAGCGCTGCTCGGCGAGATCGAGCGCCTGCTCGAGTTGCGTCTCTTCCGTGACGTCGCGCGTGAGGCCGACGACGCGGATAGGTCGGCCGTGGGCATCGCGCTGGAGGTAGCCGTGGGATTTGATGTGCCGCAGATCGCCATCGTGGCGGAGGATGCGGAAGCGGGCAGTGTAGTCGGAGAGCTCGCCGGAGATGAGTTTCTTGAGGCTGGAGACGGTCGCTTCGCGATCTTCGGGGTGGATGTATTGCTCCCACTGCGGCGCGACGCGGTCGAAATTATCGAGGGGAATGCCGTAGATCTCCATCATGCGGTCGTCCCAGATGCGGCGGTTGGCGATGAAATCGTATTCCCACACGCCGAATTGCGAGGAGCGCAGCGCGAGACGCAGGCGTTCGTTTAGAGTCTGCGCATGGTGCATCGCCTCATGCTCGGCGGTGATGTCGCGCTCCGTGCCGGTGATGCGCAGGAGATTTCCCTGCCCATCGCGCTGCACGATGGCCCGGGATTCGAGGTAGCGTTCCGCGCCGTCGCTGGAGCGGATGATGCGGAATTTGTGCTCGTAGGTGTGCCCGCCGGCGAGGATCGACTGGACCTTGCCCGCAGCCGTGGCGCGATCGTCGGGATGGATGTGCTCTTTCCACTCCTCGATCGTGCCTTTGAACTGATCGGGGCGCAGGCCGTAGATCTCGAGCGTGCGGGCATCCCAGGTGTTGCGGCGCGTGATAGCATCCCATTCCCAGACGCCGAGGGCCGCGGCACGCGTCGCGAGCTCGAGACGCTCGTGGAGGTGCGCGAGGTGGAGCTGGGCCGCGCGCTGTTGCGTGATGTCGAGATGGTGGGAAACGAAATGGGCGACGCGGCCCTCCTTGTCGCGGACGGGCTGCATGTCGATCGACTGCCAGAAGGCAACGCCGGCCTTGGTGTAGTTGAGGAGATCGACCTGGATGGGGTCGCCACGGTGCTCGGCCTCGCGCAGACGGGCGGCCGCAGCGGGATCGGTGTTACGGCCTTGGAGGATCGGGCCGGAGTGGCGGCCTTTCAGGTCGGCCAGCGTGTAGCCGGTCATGCGCGTGAACGCGGCGTTGAGCCATTCGACGCCACCGGAGGCGTCGGTGATCATCACGCCGCTGGTGTTGTTTTGCGCGACCAGAGCGAGGAGGGCGTTGGAATCGGCGGCGGCGCGAAGCGAGGCGTTGGTCTGGCTCAGCTCACGCGTGCGAAGATCGACGGTTTCCTGCAACTTGACGGCTTGCTCCTGGAGGCGGGCGGTGAGGAGCAGGCGCGCCTGTTCGGCCTCGGCGCGCTCCTCGTTGATATTGGCAGCGGCATCGACCGAGAAGAGTGTGATGGCAAAGCCGCAGAGCA
>JAZKEV010000673.1:0-2500 GCA_040386765.1 Verrucomicrobiota bacterium
TGGTGGTTCCTCGACCAGAAGGAGGGCATGGAGTGGCAGCTAAACGCGCTCTCGAATCTCGGCCTGCTCTCGCGCTTCGTGGGCATGATCACGGACTCGCGGAGCTTCGTGAGCTACCCGCGCCACGAGTACTTCCGCCGCACGCTCTGCAATCTCCTCGGCACCGACATGGCGGCCGGGCTGATCCCGAACGACGCGAAGGTCGTCGGCGCGATGGTGAAGAACATCTGCTTCGCCAACGCCCGCGACTACTTCGGCCTCGAGCTGGCGCCGGAGTTTGCCAAGAAAAAGTAACATCCGGCGGGCACCCGCGGGATTGCGAGTGCGCGTCTTTCATTTCTAGGTAGCGGCGGTCGTGCGGACCGCCACACGGGCGGAATGGCGGTCAAGGACGACCGCCGTATCCTCTTATTGTATCCATGCCTCCATGAATCGACGCACCTTCCTCACTTCCACTGCTGCCGTTTCCACGCTCGCGGCGGCGGCCACCCAACGCACGGTCGGGGCTGAGACAGCGCCGGCGGCGAAACGGCCTGCGACCAAGGTGCCGGCAGGCGCGTGGACCATCGCGGTGCTGCCGGACACGCAGTATCTCTCGCGGGTGCATCCGGACGAATTTCTCCGGCAGACGACGTGGGTCGTCGCCAATCGCGTGGAGCGAAACATCCTCTTCGCGCTGCACGAGGGCGACATCACCGACCGTAACAGCCATCCCGAGTGGATGGCGGCGCGCACGGCGATGAATGTGCTTCGCGATGCGAACCTGCCCTTCGTGATGGTGCAGGGTAATCACGACTTCGGCGACTGGGGGATGTCCAACACGCGTCGCTCGCACTTCAGCGACTACTTCATCCGCGACGACTGCTTCGGCTCCGTGAAGCAGGGTTTTTTCGAGGTGGGGAAGATGGATAACACCTACCGCACGTTTGCCACGCCGTGGGGGCCGTTCCTGATCGTGGCGCTGGAATTTGGCCCGCGCGACGAGGTGGTGGAGTGGGCGACGAAGATCGTGGCGGAGTTTCCCGATCACCATGCCGTGCTACTGACGCACTCCTATCTCTACTATGACAGCACGCGCTACGACTACGCCGCCAAGGCCGACAAGCAGACGTGGTCCAATCGCAGTTACGCCATGAGCGGCGTGAGCAGCATGAACGACGGCGAGCAGATGTGGCAGAAGCTCGTGTCGAAGCACCCTAACTTTCTCTTCACGCTCAACGGTCACGTGCTGCGCAACGGCACGGGCTATCTCGTGAGCAAGGGCCAGGCGGGGAACGATGTGCACCAGCTGCTGGTAAACTACCAGAAGGGTGTGACGCCGAATCGCGGGGCGAGCGGCGGCGCGTATTTGCGGCTGATGACCTTTTTTCCGGACAAAAAGACGGTGGAGGTCTCGGCGTACTCGCCGGTCTTCGACCAGTGGCTCGAGGAGCCGGATCATAAGTTCACGATGGAGATCGGGCCGCGGATGCTCGGGGCGGCGAAGCCGGCGACGAAGGGGAAAGTGTAAAGGTGGGGTGAGGGGCCGCTCCGCCGCGCCTGCGCAAACTTTCGGTTATGATGGGCGGCGAGATTGACGGACCGTGTGCCCGCCTTTTCGCTGCGCGGCGTTGAAGCCCCCAACGCAACTCGCCCCTTCGGTTCCTTTTTCCTCGGGGCAGCGCACGGCGTTGTGGGTGCTGTGGATTACTTACGGCACGTTTTACTTTTGCCGCAATAATCTCGGAGTCGCGCTGCCGGGGTTGCAGGCGGAGTTTGGCTACAGCAAGGCGCAGCTCGGCACGGTATTGATGTCGCTGAAGCTGGCGTATGGCGTGGGACAGTTCATCAACGGCCAGCTGGCGGAGCATGGGTCGCCGCGGGTGTTGCTGGCGATCGGGTTGCTGGCCTCGGCGGCGCTGAATGTCGTCTTCGGCTGGGGGACTTCGCTGTATTTTCTCACGTTTGTATGGGCGTGCAACGGGTACGTGCAGGCGCTCGGGTGGCCGCCGACGATGCGGACGGCGGCCAACTGGTTTCCGCCGCAGCAGCGCGGCAAGGCGATCGGGATCATCGGGACGGGCTACCAGCTGTGCGGGGCGCTGACCTTCTTCGTGGCGGGCTGGTCGGCCGAGCGCTTTGGCTGGCGGGGCGCGCTCTATGTGCCTGCGGCGCTGCTCGCGTTGAGCGCGGTGCATATGCTCATCTTCCTGAAGGACGCGCCGCCAGACGGCCCGGTGCAGGCAGATGGAACGAGCGGCCCGCGCTCGAGCGCGAAAAATACGCTGCGCGAGAATCTCGCGGCGACGCTCTCCAATCCGGCGCTGTGGCTGGTGGCGATCGCGCTCTGCCTGCTCGATGCGTGCCGCTACGGCTTCACCGATTGGGGCGTGATGCACCTGAAGGAAGTGGCGGGCGACAATGTGAGCACGGCAGCCTTCAAGTACGCGGTGCTGCCGTTTGGCGGGATCGCGGGCGCGTTTCTCTCGGGATGGGCGACGGATCGGTTTTTCGGCGGGCG
>JAZKEV010000673.1:2510-8669 GCA_040386765.1 Verrucomicrobiota bacterium
GGGCGGCGGGCACCGGTGATCTGCGTGCTGTTGCTGCTGCTCGGTGGGCTCGGGCTTGTTTACGATACGGTGCTGCACTGGGGCATGGTGCCGTCGGTGACGATTTTGTTTCTCATCGGGTTCTGCATCTTTGGGCCGCAGGTGCTGCTGGTAGGCACGCTGCCGGTGGACCTCGCGCGCAAGGGCACGGCGGCGGCGGCGGCGGGCTTCGTAAACTTCATGGGCTACATGGGTGCGGCGGCGGGCGACAAGGTGACGGGGCACGTCGCGGAGGATTACGGCTGGCAGTTTGCCGTGCGCTTCTGGGCCGGGTGCGCATTTGCCGGTGCGCTCGTGATTGCGGCCCTGTGGAATACCGGCAAGAAAGCGGCGGTCGAAACCTCTTCATGATCAAGAAAGCCATCATCATCGCGGCGGGACGCGGACGCAGACTCATGCCCACGACGGCGGATACGCCGAAGTGCTATGCCGAGGTGCACGGGCGCCGGCTGCTCGACCACGCGCTGTTGGCCTTTGCGGGCGCGGGGATCACCGACATCTGCTTCATCGGCGGCTACAAGATCGACCGCGTGAAACAGGATTACCCGCAGTTCACCTTCCGGCACAATGCGGACTGGGAGAACAACAACATCCTCCTCTCGCTCATGCACGCGGAGGACCAGATGGCGGACGGCTTTATCTGCTGCTACTCGGACATCCTCTTCACGACCGACGTCGTGAACCGTCTGTTGGCCAATCCGGCGGATATGGTTCTGAGCGTGGATACGAAGTGGCTCGATCGTTACCAGCACCGCACGCAGCACCCGCCAGACGATGGCGAGAAAGTAACCGCGGCGGGAGACGTGGTCACGCGCGTGCATCGCGGCATCCCGCCGGCGGAGGCGCACGGCGAGTACACGGGCATCGCGAAATTCACGCCGAAAGGCGCGGCGCTGCTCCGGGAGCACTTCGCGAAAGTGAAGGCGCAGTATGCCGGCAAGCCCTTCCGCGAGGCGGTCGTTTTCGAGAAGGCGTACCTGATCCTGCTTTTTCAGCAGATGATCGAAGCGGGCGTGACCTTTGCGCACGCGGATACGCCGGGCAACTATATGGAAGTCGATACGCAGGAGGACTTCGAACTCGCCCGGCGCTTCTGGCCGAAAGCGTGAGATTGAGTCGATAGCTGAGAGTCCGGAGCTGAGAGCGAACCCACAAAATTATGAGCAACGCACCCCTCTTTCCCACTTCGGTTGTCGGCTCGCTGCCGCGGCCGGCGTTTGTCCTCGATCTGATCAATGATCGTCCGCCGCTGCCGCCCGAGCGTTATGCGCACGAGATGGAGGCGGCCGTGCGCTTCGCGGTGGCGATGCAGGAGCATGCGGGCATCGATGTCATCACCGATGGTGAGTGGTGGCGGAAGTCGTACATCGGCGTGATCGCCGAGCTCGCGCATGGTTTCGAGGTCGGCGCGCTGCCGGATGGCCGGCCCTTCACGCTCGTGACGGGCAAGCTCTCGCCGAAGACGCCGGGCTTCATCGCGCGGGAAGTGACCTTCCTGAAGAAGATCACGAAGAAGCTGATCAAGTCGACGCTGCCCTCGCCGGCGCTGCTGGGGGAGCGGATGTGGAATCTCGACAAGTCGATGCGCGCCTACGCGAAGCGCGATGATTTTGTGCGCGCCTGCGTGCCGATCCTGCGGCGTGAGCTCGAACTCGTGCGCGATGCGGGCGCGGATATCATCCAGATCGACGACCCGCATCTGTGCCTCTTTGTGGATCCGGAGGTGCGTGCGCGCTTCCCCGATCCGGATGCGGCGGCGGGTTTCGCGGTCGACATGGTGAACGAGCTCGTCGCGGGCGTGACGGGCGTGAAGCTCGCGGTGCATCTTTGCCGCCGCGCGGGCGGCCGGGCGCGTGGCGAGGTGGGGCATGCGGGCGGCTACGGGCCGATCATCAAGCACCTGAATAATCTCAAGGTGCACCATCTCACGATGGAGTTTACGGCGCCGCAGGCGGGCGACATGGAGGTGTTCCACGAGCTGCGGCCGGATTTCGAGATCGGGCTGGGTTGCGTGGATGTGACGCCGGGCCAGATCGACTCGGCCGAGACGATCGCGGCGCGCGTGCGCAAGGCCGCGCAATTCCTCGATCCGAAACGCATCACGCTGAATCCCGACTGCGGTTTCGCGCCGGGCTCGGGCGCGGTGGTGAACATCGACGAGGCTTACAAGAAACTGTGCAACGAAGCGGAGGCCGCGCGCATCCTGCGCGCGGAGTTCGCGTGAAGCGCTGGGCGCTCGTGCTCGGGTGGAGCGTCGGTGTGGTCACGGGCGGATTGTGCGCGGCGGAGGCGCCGGTCGCGGGCCAGCCGCTGCCGCGCTGGGAGCGCGGGATGCTCGATATCCACCAAATCAATACGGGGACGGGCGACGCGGCGCTCTTCATTTTTCCCGATGGCACGACGCTGCTGCTCGATGCGGCGGGCGTTAATCGCTCGGCAGAGCGGCCGCCCAACTACGATACGCCGGCGCGGCCCGATGCCTCGCGCCGGGCGGGCGAGTGGGTGGCGCGTTACGTGCGGCGGATGCACCCGGAGGGGGAGCGCGGGGCGATCGACTATGCGATGCTCACGCACTTCCACGGCGATCACATGGGCACGCTGCTGCCGGACTCGCCGCAGGCGAAGTCGGGCGCGTACCAGCTCACGGGCATCACCGATGTGGGCGATGCGGTGCCGATCCGGCGGATGCTGGATCGCGGCTGGCCGGACTATAATTTCCCGGCACCCTCGGGCTCGGCGATGATGAAGAATTATCGCGCGTTCCTGAAATGGCAGGCGGAGCACAATGGCCTGCAGGCCGAGCGCTTCGAGGCAGGGCGGGTGGATCAGGTGGTGCTGCGGAAGGCGCCGCAGGATTTCCCACAGTTCGAGGTGCGCAACATTGCGGCCAATGCGCGAGTGTGGACTGGCTCGGGCACGACGGCACGCAGCCGGTTTCCCGAGGGCATGGCGCCGAGCGAGAATAATTGCAGCCTGGCGTTTCGGCTGAGCTACGGGGCCTTCAGTTACTTCAACGGCGGAGATATGCAGGGTATCGTCGGGCCCACGGCGGCGGCGTGGTCGGAAATG
This sequence comes from Verrucomicrobiota bacterium, assembly GCA_040386765.1. Classification (GTDB taxonomy): domain Bacteria; phylum Verrucomicrobiota; class Verrucomicrobiia; order Opitutales; family Opitutaceae; genus ER46. The sequence goes on from JAZKEV010000673.1 coordinate 5,619, forward strand.
GAGTCGGCGGTCGCGTGGGTGACGGGGCCGGTCGACGTGCACGCGCTCAATCACCACGGCACGCCCGATGCGGCCAACGCGTTTTTCCTCAGCGTATTGCAGCCACGGATACACATCCTCTCCATCTATGCGGCCAGCCAGCCGGGGCCGGACCTGTTGCGGCGGATGCTCTCGGAGAAGATGTATCCGGGGCTCCGCGATGTTTTCCTGACGAATACCGAGTGGAATGGCCGCAAGGAGCACATGCTGAAGCTCTACGGCGAGACGGACACCGCGTGGCTGCAGGAGCAGCTGCGGAAGGCGGCGGTCGGGCAGGGGCATGTGATTGTGCGCGTGGACTCGGGGGGCGCGAGCTACCGGGTGATCGCGCTCGACGACAGCCGCGAAGACGGTGCGGTGCTTTCGGTACACGGTCCGTACACCTCGCGCGCGGGGGCGGTGGCGGCGGCGAAGGTGAAGTGAATCCGGCGATGAACGCAGCCCTGCACACGCCGTGGGTAGGGTGCGGCACCCTCATGGCGGGTTTTCAAATGGTTGTTATCCTGAGCGCGAAGAATCCACGCGTGCGCAGGCGGCAGGATATTCGTCCCGGTGGATTCTTCGCTGCGCTCAGAATGACAGAGAGGGTAATCATCGCGCTTTGGGGACACACTTTAACCCTGCTTAGGGCTTTCGAATCCGCTGGGGCGGCGGCTTAAGGATAAGCCGCCCTACCTTAAGACATGTTTTCGTCGCTCGCGCATCGCTTTCGCACGTTGGGTCCGGGCCTGGTGCTGGCGGCGGCGGGGCTCGGGGCGGGCGATGTGGTGGTGGCGTCGGTGACCGGTATCCGGTTTGGCACGACGTTGCTGTGGGCGGTGGTTTTTACGGCGGCGTTGAAATTCGTGCTCACGGAGGCGCTCGCGCGCTGGCAGCTTGCGACGGGTGAGACGGTGGTGCGGGCGTGGGCGACGCGGCTGCCGCGCTGGGTGTCGGTGCTCTTTGGCGCTTATTTGCTTTTTTGGACCTTCATGGTCGGTGCCTCGCTGAGCAGCGCGTGCGGGCTGGCGGGGGCAAGTTTGTTTCCGGGGCTTTCGGTGCCACAGTGGGGAGCGGTGCACGCGGTGCTGGCGGCGGCGTTGGTGGCGGCCAATCGCTATACGCAATTTCAGCGGGTGATGAAGGGGCTGATCGCGGTGATGGCGCTTTGCGTTTTCGCGTGCGCGATCCTGACGAAACCGGCGGTGGGCGATGTGCTGCGCGGGTTGTTCGTGCCGACCTTGCCGAAGTCGGGTGGTGGGGCGCAGGTGCTGGCCCTGCTCGGTGGAATCGGCGGCAGCGTGACCGTGATCTGTTACAGCTACTGGATGCGCGCGGCGGCGTGGCGCGGCAGCGAGAAGCTCGCGACGGTGCGCGGCGACGTGCGGCTGGCCTATATTTTCACCGGGTTGTTTGGCGTTGCGCTTGTGGTGGTGGCGGCAGGCGTGCATGCCGGGGCCGCGGGGGGCGGGCGGATCGCCATTGAGATCGCGGACCGGTTGCAGGGGGTGGCCGGCATGGGCGCGCGGTGGGTATTCCTTGCGGGGTTCTGGTGCACGGTGTTTACGGCGATGCTCGGGGTGTGGCAGGGCGTGCCGCAAATCTACGTGGATCTCGTGGGGGCGTGGCGCGGCTGGCCGGTGGAGGGCGGGGGCGATGCGAAGACGGGCGCGGGTCCGGCGCGGGCGCTTTATCTCTCGGCGCTGGCTTTTCTCGCGTTTCCGCCGTTGGTGCTGCTGTGGTTCAAGCAGCCGGTGGCGGTGGTCGTGACTTTTTCGATCGCGGGCGCGTTCTTCATGCCGTTTCTCGCTGCGACGCTGCTCTATCTCAACAACCGCCGCGACTGGATGGGCGGGCTGGCCAATCGCTGGCTGGGCAATGTGGCGCTGACGACGAGCCTGCTGGTCTTTGGCGTGGTGTGTTGCTCGGAGGTCTGGCGGGTGGTGGCGGAGTAAGAGAGCGTAGGGGTGAGGCGCCGGGTTGGGAGGGGTAAGGCAGGGAGGAACCGCTAATGGATTTCACCAAAGGTGAAATCTTGGGGCGGAAGCTCCGGCTGATCGCCTGCGCGGTAAGAAAGGGGGTCTGCTGAACGCAGACCGGGTTGACTCCACGGTAAGCGGAGAGGGGAAAGCGGGGGCACATCGGCACTCGTAAAATGGATGTGCGATTTAGCGGCCGGCGGTGTTTATCTAGCATACACCCATGACTGACGACGGAGAATTGCTGCGGCGATATGTGGAGACGGGCGCGGAAACGGCGTTCGAGGAGTTTGTCCGTCGCAACCTGCCGCTGGTCTACTCGGCTGCGCTGCGACGCATGAGTGGCGATGCGCACCTCGCGCAGGATGTCGCGCAGCAGGTTTTTATTACTGTGGCGCAACGGGCCCGTGCGCTCAGTCGGCACGAGCGGTTGACGGCGTGGCTCTATGCGGCGACGCGCAACGCCGCGCTCAATCTCATGCGAAATGAACGACGTCGGCTAGCGCGCGAATGCGCGGCGGAGCCGGAGGTGTCCGAGGCTGCCGGTGCGGGCGATTTTGAAGCGAGTTGGGAGCAGTTGAAGCCGGTACTCGACGAGGCGATGGACGGGCTGGGATCGGGGGATCGCGAGGCACTGCTGCTGCGTTTCTTCGCCGCACTGCCGCTCGCGGAGGTGGGTCGGAAGCTTGGGGTGGGCGAGAACGCCGCGCGGATGCGCGTGCAACGGGCGATGGAAAAGCTTCGGGCGGCGCTGGCGCGGCGGGGCGTGACTTCGAGCGCGGCAGCACTGGCCGTGGTGTGTGCGCAGCAGGCGACAGCTGCGTCGATCCCGGCAGGAATGGCGACGAGCCTGTCGGCGACGGCACTCGCTGCGCCCGTCGGACCGGGCATGAAGCTGTTGCTCTGGATGAAAAGCGCGTACGTGGCCCCCGGCGCGGCCGCGGTGTTTGCACTGCTGGCGCTTGGCACGGCGACGAGAAACGTGATGGAACTGCGTGCGACGGAGGTGGAGGTGGCCGCAGCTCGACTGGAGCAGAGCATGCTGGTCTCGAGT
>JAZKEV010000674.1:0-9768 GCA_040386765.1 Verrucomicrobiota bacterium
CAGGCGAGATCTCGATGTAGCCGTTCTGTGTGGTGAACGACTTGTCGATCAGCGACTCGTTGGCGATCACGCCCGAGACTTCGGTGATGCGCTCGCTGTTCAGCACCGCCGGGCCCGCCCACGAATGCGCGTGAAAGGCCACGCTGAGAAGATCGGTCGTCACGTGCTGCCCCTTGCCCGTCCGCTCCCGTGCGAGCAGCGCCATCATGATCCCCTGCATCAGCATCAGCCCAGCGACGTAGTCTGCCGAGATGCCGGCGGGAAACGGCGGCTTGGCCGGATCGGGCTGCGTAAACCAGCCCGCTTCCGCGCGGGCCATCAAGTCGTGGCCGCCGCGCCCGCGCTCCGCCGAAGGGCCCTTGTCTCCCCACCCGTTCGACGAGGCGTAGACGATGCGGGGATTGAGTGCTGCAAAATCGGCGTATCCGAAGCCCAGCTTCTCCATCACGCCGCCACGGAAATTGTGCACCACCACGTCGGCCTTTTTGACCAAGTCGTAGATGATTTTCTTCCCGGCCGCGGGCTTCACATCGATCGCCACGCTGCGCTTGTTGCGGTTGAGCCCCGCGAAGGGCAGGCTCACGCCGCGCACAAAAGGCCCCCAGCGCCGGCTCCAATCGCCCGAGCCCGGACGCTCCACCTTGATGACGTCAGCGCCGTAGTCGCCGAGGAGCTGCGTGCCGACCGGTCCTTGAAAGACATGGGTAAAATCGAGGACGCGGATACCGGAAAGGGCGGAGGCAGGCGGCTGCATAGAGAGGGGTGTTGAGCGAGGGTTTCTGGCGATTGTCTTTTGTCAACAATCGGGTTGACCTAGGTGGAGATTGAGCCTCGGTTTGCCCTCCGCAGACTCCGTCAACCGTCCGCGCCAACCCTGCTTCAATGACCACAGAGATCGTATTAACCTACCCGGCGGACGTCTGTTATATTACGTTAACCCCGCCCTCCGGGAAGCCTCCCACGCTCGACTATCATGTGATCGAGGCCTTCGACCGGGCACTTGATGAGATCACCTCTCGGGCAGCTCAATTGGCTGCCGTGGTGCTCCAAAGCGCGTCCCCGAAATTCTTCTGCGCCGGCGCGAATATCAACGTACTCCAAACCATCGATCGCGACTCCATCAAGCCTTGGGTGCGGCGCGGGCACGAGCTCATGAACCGGCTGGAAGCGCTTCCGCTCCCGGTGATCGCGCGCGTGGAAGGTTACGCGATGGGCGGCGGCTTGGAGTTGGCGATGGCGTGCGACATGATCGTCGCGTCCTCGTCGGCGCGCTTTGCGCAGTCCGAAGCGAAGCTCGGTCTCGTGACCGGCTGGGGTGGTTGCTACCGGCTCGCACGACGCGTCGGCCTCGCGCGCGCGAAGGAGCTCTGCTTCACGGGCCGCATCCTCGAACCCGCCGAGGCCGTGCAACTCGGCATCGCCGAGTGGCAGGGTGAGCCCGCAGCCTTGGAGCAGTACCTGCAGGAACTCCTCACCGCCATCAGCCGCAATGGCCGCGTGGCGCTGCGCGAGATGAAGCACATCCTCGCGAGCTGCGCCGGGAGCACGCTCGAAGAAAACATGCACCTCGAAGCCGAAGCCTCGAGCCGCTGCCTCTCGGAAGGCGACGGCGCCCAGCGGCTGCACGCGTTTCTCTCTTCTAGAAAAGGCGACCGCGCCAATACCACCGATCCCAAGCCCGCCTCGCCCAAGGCCGGCTGATCCGTGCGCGAAGTTGTTTGGGAAGCGGCCCATCCCGATTGCGGACCCTTTGCCAAACAGCACCTGACTTTTCGTATTGCTGAGGCCGCGTCGTATGCCACTGGCACACGTCAAACGATGTGCTGCTTCAGCAGCTCGAGCGCCTGCCACTCGTGGCCCGCCTGCATCGCCTTCACGATCGCCGCGTGCTCCTGGTAGCTCTCCATCAGCGTACGGTGTCGCGAATAGCGCAGATACAGGCGAAGGATCACCGGGAGCCACAGATCCACGAGACTTCCGCCGTCGGCCGCCTCGACGATCAAACGGTGAAAAGCCATGTCGAGTTCGACGACGTGTCCGAGATCGGTGCCGGCACAGGCCGCTTTGTACTGCGCCAGATTTTTCTCCAGCGCAGTCAGCACCGCTGGATCCTTCTTCTCAAACCAGCCCATCAGCGCCGAGCCCTCGATATCGCGGCGCAGGCGCACGATCACGTTGCGCTTGAAGGGCGACGGCTCCGCCGCCACTCGCACGCCCACATTGGGCCGCGCCAGGAGCAGTCCTTCCTTGGTGAGCGTCAGCAGCGCATCGCGGATCGGCCCGCGGCTGATCCCGAATTCATCGGCCAGCTCCTGCTCACGCACCGCCGTGCCCGCTACCAACTCCCCGGAAAGAATCCGCCGCCGCAACAACCCTGCCACCTGCTCCTGCAGATTTGCCGCCAGTTTCATGGGCGGGGATAGAGGATTTTTCGATTGTTGTTTGTCAACGGCGAACGCCCTCCCCGGTGCGCTCGCTGCACGCGACACGCTCACCACTGCACCGTCGTTTGTGCGCAGAACGCACGCATCCGCAGCTCTCCTGATGCGCGCACGCCCGGCTCGCCGTGCAACGACTCGGATGCTATTTCTTCAAAAACGCTTCCACTTCGGCCCGGCACGCTGCGACGCGCGTGCGAAATACATCGCTCTTCCTCAGCTCCACCACGAAGGCATCGGCCAGCATCCAGCCGCCGACCAGATCGCTCTTTGAAGCCTCGCCCCGGTCGGAGCCGCTCCCCTGCCCTGCCCTGCCCTGCCCGACTCCCCAACTATCGGCGCGCACCCTCAAGTCGGACACGCTCGCGACGCCGCACGACGCACAATAGGCGTCGTGCCGCTCACCGTTCGCACCACGCAGACCGCCCGCGGTGCCCCTCGGCTTCACTCGGTTCAGTGGCCACTCACTACGAGCGCGGCTCGCTGGCCTTCCCGGGCGATATTCACGGGACTCCAATTATGCCACAATCATGTAGTCCGCCTGCTCCTTGGGCACTTCCGAGAGGGCAAATGCGATATACGTCGCGTTTAGGATCGCGCATTTCTAGAATTGCCCAGCCAGCCGAGAACACGGCCGGAATAAACGTTCTCCGCGCAGCCCTCACCTCTTCCCACATCACTTCTATGAGAAACGACTACCTCCAAAGCGCCCTCCTCGTGATCGATGATCCCAACATTCTGATCAATGTAGCTTCACGCCGCGTCAAGCAGCTGCGGCGCGGCATTCGTCCCCTGATTGAGTCGCTCGAAAAACTCTCCCACGAGGACACGGCCCTGCGCGAGATCGCAGAAGGAAAGATCACCTATGAGCTGGCGACTCCGGAAGAGCTGGCCCGCAGCAAGCCTGCGGGCGTCAGCAACGCACGCGCCGCAACCCCCCATCCCACCTTAAAATGAAATCCAAAGACTCGAAACTCAACATCACGCCCGTCGGCGATCGCATCCTCATTCAGTACGCCGAGGTGAAAGAACAAATCCGCGGTGGCGTCATCATTCCCGATAGCGCGAAGGAGAAGCCGCAGGAGGCCAAGGTCATCGCTCTCGGCAGTGGCGGAAGGACGAAGGACGGCGCGATCATCGCCTTCGAAGTGAAGGTCGGCGATACCGTCTTGATCGGCAAGTTCTCCGGCTCCGACGTGAAGCTCGACGACCAGAAATATACGCTCGTCCGCGAAGACGACATCCTCGGCGTCCTCACCTGAGCCGCCTTTTCACGACCCTTTTCCTTTTTTCGATCCCATCTCTTTTTCATGCCCGCCAAACAAATCATCTTCGACGAGACGGCTCGCCATAAAATTCTCCGCGGTATCGAGCTGCTGTCCCGCGCCGTCAAAGTCACCCTCGGTCCGAAGGGCCGGAATGTCGTCATCGACAAAAAATTCGGCTCCCCGACCGTCACCAAGGACGGCGTGACCGTTGCGAAGGAAATCGAGCTGCCCGATCCGTATGAGAACATGGGCGCACAGATGGTGAAGGAAGTAGCCTCCCGCACCTCCGACGCCGCAGGCGATGGCACCACGACCGCCACCGTGCTGGTCGAGGCCATCTATAAAGAAGGTCTGAAGAACGTCACCGCCGGCTCGAATCCCCTCTTCCTCAAGCGCGGCATCGACCGGGCCGTCGAGGCCGCCATCGCCGAGCTCGCACGCATCTCGAAGAAGGTCGGTGACCGCGAAGAGATCCGGCAGGTCGCCAGCATTTCCGCGAATTCCGACGACGTCATCGGCAACATCATCGCCGATGCCATGGACAAGGTCGGCAAGGATGGCACGATCACCGTCGAAGAAGCGCAGTCCATCGAGACCACGCTGGACGTCGTCGAGGGCATGCAGTTCGACAAGGGCTATCTCTCGCCCTACTTCGCCACCGATGCGGACAAGATGGAGGCCGTCCTGGAAGACGCCTACATCCTCATTCACGAAAAGAAAATCTCCCACCTCCAGGAGATGCTTCCTCTCCTGCAATCGATCGCCAAGAGCGGCAAGCCGCTGCTGGTCATCGCCGAGGAAGTCGAGGGCGAGGCTCTCGCTGCACTCGTCGTTAATAAGATGCGCGGCACCCTCAATGTCTGCGGCGTCAAGGCCCCCGGCTTCGGCGACCGTCGCAAGGATATGCTCGAGGATATCGCGATCCTCACCGGCGGAAAATGCATCACCGAGGATCTCGGCCTCAAGCTCGAGAGCATCACGCTCGAGGATCTCGGCCGCGCCAAGCGCATTACGGTCGGCAAGGATAACACCACGATCATCTCAGGCGGCGGCAAATCGACCGTCATCCAGAATCGCGTGAAGCAGCTCCGCCGGCAGATCGACGAGACTACGTCTGACTACGATCGCGAGAAGCTGCAGGAGCGCCTTGCCAAGCTCGCCGGCGGCATCGCGGTCATTCGCGTCGGCGCCTACACCGAGATGGAGATGAAGGAAAAGAAAGCGCGCGTGGAAGACGCGTTGCACGCCACCCGCGCAGCCGTTGAAGAGGGCATCGTCCCTGGCGGCGGTGTCGCCTTGCTGCGCTGTGCGAAAGCGATCGCGGCGCTGAAGCTCGAGGGCGACGAAGCCATCGGTGCCCAGATCGTCCGCCGTGCCATCGAATCGCCCATCCGGATGCTCTGTCTGAATGCGGGCGTCGAGGGTGCCGTCGTCGCTGCGGCTGTCGTAGCGGGCAAGGGCAACTACGGCTACAATGTGGCCACGGGTGAATACGAGGATCTCGTGAAGGCCGGCGTGGTCGACCCCACCAAGGTCACGCGCATGGCCCTTCAGAATGCCGCTTCGATCGCGAGCATGCTGCTCACGATCGACTGCATGATCACCGAAATTCCCGACGGAGCAGGCAGCTCCGCGCACGCCGGCGGCGGCGGGATGGATCACTAAGAAGACAGTCCGTCTCCAATTGTTGCGCGCAAGCGCAACAGCCTCCCGCAAGGGAGCGGATGTGATGCCCGGCCGAACGCCGGACTGCGGCATCACCCGCCGGGAGGGCGGGGCGCGGGGCATTTCAAACGCGCATTTGGCGCGGCCCCGTTTCCATCTCGCGCCGACCTCTCCGAGCCAGAAACCAGGCAGGGATCTTTATGCATCACCGTCAATTTCCCATCACTCCCTCGCAACCGGCGATCACAGGGGCACTCTGCATCTACGTCGAAGGAGGAAAGAAGAATGACGTGAGCCAAATGCTGTTCGGCTTGTCCGTGTTGCGACACGCGACCGAGGAGCAGATCCACGTCGCAATACCCTCCGTGCAGGAGAGTCAGCACCTGACCAAGGTCCAGATTCAGGACATGCTCGCGAGCGGCCATGGCTGAGACCTTCAAACAGAAGGTCTGCGACCACTACGGCGTGCCGCTCGGTCGCTACGAAGAGGTCGTGCTGCGGCTCACGCTCTACCCGCAGGCGCAATGGCTGCGACTCTTTGGCACGAGCGAGCTGCTCGCGCCCGACCGGAGATTTGTCTCCGAGGTAGGACAGCTGACGAACTGGCACGCCCTTACCGGCGCCGTGTGGGCTTATCAGCGCGACCCCGAAAATAAGCTGTTTCGACGACGCTCGCTTCGCCTGCGCATTTCCGTCGCACGGATGCGCGCACTCTTCTCGGAAATATGGGGAAAGTCGCCCCTCTCCGAAGCGGAAGAATCGCCGGGCGCCGCGACCCCAGAGCCCGGCGCTTGATCGACATCAATTGCTGGCGACCCACATCGCAGCCGCCATCGCGGCCATTCCAAGATCTTCGGTGAGGGCGACGGTCGACAGCGGTACTTTCAAGACCGTGCCCATGCAGGCGCAGTTGATATCCAGTCCCCGGCGCAGCGCTCGAATTACACCGATTGCGCCAAAGAGCATGACGCCGACCGTAGCGCCGTAGACAACCGGCAGGCTCCACGCCGCCAGATAACCGAGCCCAAGCGCGAGTTCGATAAAAGGGTAGACGTAGGCGTAGGGCCGGAAGCGTTTCGCCAGAAGGTCATACATCTGAAATCCGTCCGCGAAACCGGAGAGGTCGAAGAGCTTGAACATCGCAAACAGGACGAAGAAGAGCCCCATGAAACCGTGCATCCATCCCCGCATGGATCCCTCTAACTTTCCGACTTCGATCGCCGCAGCCGCCAGCGCCGCGAGGGAGATTAAGATAAGAAGCGGAAGATAGGCAGACCATCCGCCGCGTTGTTTCGAATCAGCCATGCCGGCGGAATCATCCCCACTCCCCTTGCCCTTCGGCGGCGACCGGCGAGCAAGCGGCGCCATGCCATCCGTGGCACCCGAGGCCATGACATCGCGATTCGCGTAGCGCTCAGGCGCCGCCTCGAACTTCTTTCTGCAGCCCTCACCGCAAAACCGAAACTCGTGTCCCGCATACTTCGCGCGGTGGGGAGCGTCCGCAGATACTACCATCCCGCACACCGGGTCCACGCCCGTATCCGGCGCAACAGAATCGGATCGGTTCATCGGTGTTCTCATAAGGTCGTCCAACGTTAGACACCGAAAGCCAATCGTGGAGCGCCCGCCCCCGCGCCTATCGCCGATCCTACGCCGCCGAAGACTGCGTCGTCGCGGGCGCACTGCCACCGAGCTTCTGCGACATCACGGCCGCCGTCTCACGCAAGCGCCCGAGGACGGCGCCGATTTGCTCGTCGGTGCTGCGCGAGATGGGTGCGCTGCAGCCGATGGCAAGGATTGCGTGCCGATTGGCGTCAAAGACGGGGGCGGCGACCGCGGCGATACCGCTGTTCAGGACATTCTTCGTGATCGCGAAGCCCTCGCGCGCGATCTGGTCGAGCAGTGCCGTCATGTCCTCGACCGTCACGGGCGAATTGGGGCTCAGGCGGCTCAGATCCTCCCGGGCGGCATAGCGGAGCTGCGTGGCTCGAGGCTGCGAGGCAAGGAGCACCCGCCCGGAGGCAAAGATGATCGGATGCTCGATGACGCCGTGGTTGTGGGTGACCGAGAGCGGATGCTCCGCTTGGATCCAGTCCACCACCAGCGCCTGATCGTCGCGCCACGTGAGCACGATGACCGTCTCGTCAAATTCGTTGGCCAGCGCCTCGATATAAGGCCGGCAAAAATCGCGCATGCTATTCAGTGGGTCCGAGCCCTCGCCAAGCCGGATCGCCGCGAGCCCGAGGCGGTACTGCTTTGTCTCGGAATTGGCTTCGACGAAGCTTTTTGCCTGCAGTGTCTTCAGCAGGTTGTGCGTCGTGGGCGGCGTCATGCTCACCTTCCGGGCCAGCTCGCGCACGCCCATCCAACCCCCATGCGCATCGAGCGCCTGCAAGAGCCGCAGCGCTTTATCGACAGATTGGATGACACCCCTGGTCGACCGAGGCTGTTCAGCCCTGCTGAATGGTCAATCGAGTTCTCACTCATTTAAGGCTTGTCGTCGGCATAATGTTCATAAAAAAGGCATATGCGTTCAATTTAGCTGAACGACATCGGCTCCCAACTCCCAAGGCCAGCCGGTAAGCTTTCTCCCCTTCGTTTTACCCAAACCCTTCTATGAACACCCCCGTGCATGCCCGTAGCTGGGCGCGGCTCGTCGGCTGCCGTTTCCTCGGCTCAGCCTTTCTTACGTTGGTCTTTTCGGCTGGCGATCTTGCCGCCCAACCGGCCAGCACGACAAGTCCCGCGGCAAAAGAGTCCGATCCCATCGTGCTCAACCCGTTCTCCGTTTCGTCTGAGCGCGATGTCGGCTACGCGGCCGGAGATTCACTCGCGGCGAATCGTTTCAACACGCGCCTCATGGATTCGGCCGCGACGGTCTCGGTCTTCACGGAGGAGTTTCTGAAAGACCTCGGCGCCAGCACGCTCGCCGAAGTCCTCGAGTACGGGGTCAACTCCAACATCGACTACGACCAGAACCGGCCCGATCCGACGATGTTCTACGTCGACGCCGGCTTGCAGGGCACGCGCATCAACAACCGCGGCCTGCTCGGCTCCAGCCTCACTGATTTCTTCCGGTCCCGGATGCCGGTCGATGCCTACAATACCGGGCGCTTCGATTTCGCCTCGGGCCCGAACAGCGTGCTCTTCGGCGTGGCGAACTCCGCCGGCTCGATCAACACCTCCACCCTCCAGGCCGAGGTGAAGAAGAATCACTACAAATTCCAGGCGCATGCGGGCCGCTGGGAAGACTACCGTGCGTCGACGGACGCCAATTTCGTCCTCGTGCCCAATCGCGTGGGCTTCCGCCTACTGGGCATGCACGCGCGCAAGGAGAGCTGGCGCCAGTGGGACGACCGCGAGGATAACCGCGTGACGGGTTCCCTGCGCATCGTGCCGTTCAAGAAGCTCGGCACCAATATCGTGGCATCCTACGAAAAGGCCAATCTGTCCGGCATGTGGTCCGTGCCGCAGAACATGGCGGACAACGTGTCGTTCTGGGATACGCTGCCCGACTCCGCGCGGCTCGTCGACAATCGCGGTGCGACCGCCCTCAACGCCAACGTCGCCGCCGCCCGCGGCCTCGAGCGCATCGCCGGCAACCGCCACTACATCGTGACCAACTCCGGCGATGTCTACGCCAACACGATCAGCCCCACGCTCGGCGGCATGAATCTCTACACGAGCACCAGCTTCTACGAAACCGCCGCGCAGTTTAATACCCTCGTCGGCGTCGTGCCCGGCTGGCAGCCGGCGATCTACCGCGACACGTTTCAAACCCTCCTCCCCGCTACGCAGCAGCAGGCGGACCGCAATGGCCCTTACCAATCCAATCTCGTCGCGCCCTACGAGGTCGGCTACGGCCCCGATACGACGAGCACCAGCGACATCGACCGCGTCTTCGTCCGCATCGAGCAGCCGATCGGCAGGAATCTGTTCCTCGATCTCAGCTACCAGAAGGAAGAGGCCATGGGCACCGCCTTCCGCCTAGATACGCAGATCTCCGCCGATCCCAATCTCTACATCCCGGACGCGACCGGCGGCGTGAAGCCCAATCCCTTCGTCGGCCAGTACTACATCGACGGCGCGCCCCTCCGCACCATTAACACCGACAACAACGAAGCCATCCGCTTCTCCGCGCTCTACAACCTCGACCTGAAGAAATTCGGCGAGCATCGCATTCTCGGCATGTGGGAGAAGAGCGAGAACACCAACTCTCAGCTCCAGGGCAATCAGGTGCTGATCAACGCGCGGACCAATGCACCCATCGCCAACGCCGATATCCGCAACGCCAACAACCGCGTGGATTACCGCACCTATATCACGCCCAACACCGACTATCGGTCGTGGTACGCGGGAAGCTTTTCCGGCAACGATCTCGTTCGCCTGAACGGCAT
>JAZKEV010000675.1:0-1743 GCA_040386765.1 Verrucomicrobiota bacterium
CTCTCACCGTGCACAGCGATGGCCCGGGATTGGGCGCCGCCTTCGCCCTCGAGTTGCCCATCGCGCCTCCTGCCGTCCCCGTCAAATGAGCTCGTCCACCACCACGTCCGTCCCCTTCGACAGCCTCATCTCGGAGCGCCTCGACCGCACGCTCGTCCGCTCGTTTCTCGAGAACGTCCCCGACTTCGTCTACTTCAAGGATCGCGACAGCAAGTTCATCGCGGTCAGCCATTCCAAGGCTGCTCGCCACGGACTCCAGCCCGATGAACTGATCGGAAAGTGCGACGCCGACTTCTTCTCCCCGGAGCATGCGCAATGGGCCCGCGTCGACGAGGAGAGCATCATGGCCACCGGCGAAGCCATCGTCGCCAAGCGCGAGCGCACGACCTTCCTCGACGGCAAGGTCACCTGGTCGGAAGTCACCAAGCTCCCGCTCCAGGATACCGATGGCACGATTATCGGCATCCTCGGCCTCACGACCGATATCACGGCAGCCGAAGAGACCAAGGCGAAGCTCGAGCAGACCCAGCGCAATCTCCTCGACGCCTCACGCAGCGCCGGCATGGCCGAAGTCGCCACCGGTGTGCTGCACAATGTCGGCAACGTCCTCACCAGCCTCAACGTCTCCGCCAGCGTCATCGCCGCGAGCCTCCACCAGTCGAAAGCCGCGAGTCTGATGAAGCTCTCGAACCTGCTGACAGAGCACACCGCCGATCTCGGTGAATTCGTCGCCCACGATCCCAAGGGCAAGCGCGTCCCCGAGTTCATGGACTCGCTCGCCCGGCACTCGATTCAGGAGCGCGACCGCCTCCTGGCCGAGCTGGCCTCGCTCCAGCAGAACATCGATCACATCAAGGAGATCGTCTCCATGCAGCAGGCCTACGCCACGATGGTCGGCGTCGTCGAGCCGCTGGACCCGGTGGTGCTGATGGAAGATTCCCTCCGCATGAACGCCGGCGCCCTCGTGCGCCACGACGTGCAGGTCGAGCGCGCCTTCCAACCCACGCCCTTCGTCGTCGCCGAGAAATCCAAGGTCCTCCAGATCCTGATCAACCTCATCCGCAACGCCAAGTACGCCGCCGATGAAGGTAATCCGCCGCAGAAAGTCGTGATCCTCCGCATCGAGCCCGGAGAGCCCGGCCGCGTCCGCCTGATCGTGCAGGACAACGGCATCTGCATCCCAAAACAGAACCTGGAAAAGATCTTCACCCACGGCTTCACCACGCGCTCCGATGGCCACGGCTTCGGTCTTCACTCGTCCCTGACCGTGGCCCGCGAAATGAAGGGCACGCTCACCGCGTACAGCGACGGCGACCACCAAGGCGCCACCTTCACGCTGGACCTGCCAGCGGTTGAGGCAGTCTGAGCGGTCCGGTCGCTGGATTTTCTGAAGGTAGGGCAAACCGTCCCCGGTGAGCCGTCGCGCTTTGCGTGTGGCATATCTTGCTACCTGCGCACGCGTACATCGCGAGCGCTCGGCGGGGACGCCTCGCTCTACCTAAAAATCATTGAGTGCGTTGCCTCAGGCCCGTGGGATGAGGGCATCCCTCCTCCACTTCTGGCCGCCTGTTGTAGGAGCGGCTTTACGCCGCGACCGGATCGAGGACGCAGCCTCGCCCGCACCGTTCAGCCGCCCTTTCCACTCCGCAAAACGCCCCGGCTTGCCGACTCCCCAGTTGGTGGCCATGTTAGGTGATTCATGTCCTCGGTCGTTGCCGCTCCTCCGACTCTCTTCGCCCTGCT
>JAZKEV010000675.1:1753-10693 GCA_040386765.1 Verrucomicrobiota bacterium
CCTGCTCGCTTTCGATTCGAGCAATCGCCTCGCCGTGCGCCGGCTGGGCTCGAAGCTGGGCCTCGCCTTCACGGGCAGCGATCTCGCAATGGCCACGGCGCGGCTCGAATCGTCGTTTCGCGAGCACACGGTGCCCGCGGAGTACTTCGCGGTTGTGGCGGGCGGGCGCGGTTACCGCGTTTTCTTCGCGCAGGTAAAAGGCACGCCCGCCGACTCCGAGATCGTCTTCCAATCGCTCGATTCCCTCGCCGCGCAACCCGCCGCACTCGCGCCCTCGCTCGCCGCTCTGCTGGCCGCGCTCGAGCCCCACATCGTCGAGATTCCGTACCTGCACCTCGGCGAAAACGATTTCATCTACAAGTTTCGCCCCGCCCAGGAGCGCAATACCGCGATCTACGCCCAGGACGCCGTCGCGGGCGCCCTGTACCAGTCCCAGCTCTGCGCTGCGATCAAGGCCCTCGCGCGCCAGCACGAGCGCACCGCCACGGCACCGATCACGCTCGATTTCGGCGCGGTCCAATACGTCATCCCCAGCCACTTCGGTTTCTGCCTCGGCGTGAAGAATGCCATCGAGCGCGCCTACGAGACGCTCGCGGAGAATCCGGGCCGCCGGGTGTTCATGCTCTCCGAGCTCATCCATAATCCCTTCGTCAACGAAGACCTCCTGCGCCGCGGCCTGCGTTACCTTCAGACCGACAAGGGCGTGCCCTACACCGTCGCCGGCCCCGCCGCCAAGGGCGCCGCTGGCGAGCAACTACTCTGGGATACGCTCACGCCGGAGGATATCGTGATCATCCCCGCCTTTGGCGCGACCGATGAGGATAAGGGCCGGCTCGTGCGCAAAGGCATCGCCGTCTTCCACTACGATGCCACCTGCATGCTCGTGGAAAAAGTCTGGAAAGCCGCGCGCGCCTACGGCCGCGAGGGCTACACCGTGATCATCCACGGCAAGCACGAGCACGAGGAGACAAAGGCGACCTTCTCCAATACGCGCCGCTTCGCGCCCGCCGTCATCGTGCGCAATCTCGAGGAGGCGCGCCTGCTCGGCGAGATCATCGCGAGCGACGACGCGGACACGCAGGCCCGCTTCTACGAACTCTTCGCCGGTCGCTACACGCCGGGCTTCGACGTGGCGCGTCATCTTCAGCGCGTCGCCATCGTGAACCAGACCACCCTGCTCATGAACGAGACGCTCGCCATCATCGAGCATCTGCGCGGCGTCTACCGGCAGAAGTTCGGCGACGATCAGCGAGTCGGCGGCAGCAGCCGCCGCGATACGCTCTGCTATGCAACGCAGGTGAATCAGGATGCCCTCAGCCGCGCCCTCGCCGAACCGCTCGATGCGGCCTTTGTGCTCGGCGGGAAAAACTCGTCCAACACCTATCAGCTCTTCCGCCTCTGCGAGCAGAAGCTGGGAGCCAAGGCCTTCTTCATTCAGTCCGAAGCCGGCATCGTCTCGCCCGACGCCGTGGACCACTACCTCTACGTGAGCGGCGGCGGCCGCACCGAGCGCCGGCCGCTGTGGGCCGACCTCTCCTCGCCAAAACGCGTGCTCATCACAGGCGGCGCAAGCTGCCCGGATGGCATCATCCAGCAGGTCATCACGCGGATAAATTCCTTCTTCCCCACCTCGCAGCTCCGCAGCATCGAGGATGTGCTGCGCGACTTGGAAAATAAATAGGGCGGGTTTTTAGCCCGCCCTGTTTGGGAAATCTTAGGTGCAGTTCCGTTTTCGGACGGAACTCAAAGCGGGCCGAAACCCGCCCCACTCAGAACCGGATCGTCATGCCCGCGCGCACACCATTCTGCCGCGAGAGGTCGATCTTCGTGGAGTAGCTCGTCGTGGCATTCTCTACGGTCTGGGTGTAGTCGCCGGTCGATTGATAGACGGCACCGGCGTAGAGGCCCGCACGCTCGGTCAGGTCGAATTGCAGCGTGGCATCGGCATAGAAGCCGGGGAGCAACTTGTAGTCCTCCGAGCTTTCCGTTTCCGAAATTTCCGTGCCGACGTCAGGCGTCAGCGTCTCCGTCACTGTGTAGCTTGTGCCCGCATAGGCGAGAGCCACGCCCGCACCAAGGCTGGCCTTGAGCCGGGTGGTGATGGGAATCCAGAGGGTCGGGCCCGCGCGGAATGTGTAGTAGGCGCCCTTCACCTTCCAGCGATTGGTCACAGAAGCATTGGTCGCAAAAGGATTCCTCTCGCGAAACTGAGGAATGTTATCGAGCAGCACCGTCGTATCGACCGTGCGGGTGGAGGTCGTGCCATCGGCGCCCGTCACTACGCTGCCATCGGGGCCCAGCACGGACTCCGTCGTCGAGCTCGGCGCGGAGTACGGGGGATCGGGCAGCATACCACCATTCTGGGTATGGAAACGGTAGTAGTCCGTGATGCTCGTGATATCGGCGTTCACGGTGCCGGCCGTATTGGCCGAGATATCGTTCACCGAGAGGCCAGCCGTCAGAGTCCAGGCGACGCGACCGCCGAAAAATTTCCCCATGTCACGGTGCACTTGGATATCGGCGCCCATGCTCGCCGTGCTGTCTTTCTCGATCGTGGCCGTCGGCCGGATCTCCGCGGAGTAGTCGTGGAATGCGATGAAGTCCTGCCGCGCCCGCTGGCTGAGGTCCGTGTAGTTCCAGGTGTTGGTCTTGCCGTCGTTCGGCAGCGGCACCAGTTGCTGCTGATTATCGATGATCACCGGGTTGCCATCGCCATCGAGCTGAGGCGTGCTCCGCGTATCAAGCTGTACGTTGCCGTCCTGATAGGAACGGTTCTGCAGCGTCGTCGCATCGTCACCCGGGGCGAAACGCGAGGCGATCGAGCCCTTGTTCGCGGTAAAGCTCGTCTTGGCGCCGGACACGTGCCGGATGCCCAAGGTAAACGTGCTCTTCGGCTCGTAGATGTATTCGTCGAGATTGCTGAAGTCAGGGATCTCGACCGGCGGTGCCCGGCGGGCCTCTTCATCCTGGGCGTAGGCAAGGCCGAGCGAGGATGCGAAGACGACGAGCGCGAAGCGGAAATGGTTCATGCGGTAGAAAGCGACAACCCTAGGATGGGCTGGCGCCGAGAATGTTGCATGAAAGTTCACGGGGCGCCCGGACCCGCGTCAACGACTCTTTACAGCCTTCGGGCAGACGGCTCCTGTCCTGAGGTCGGGCGGGTTTTAGGCCGCCTTGGATTGGGAAAAGCGCCCCGAGACGGCGGAAATAAGCGGGAAACAGCCAAAAATCGGCAGATCGGCTGCGATAAGAACCCCAAAAACCTCCCCAGCCGCCAGGTGAACCAAGCCTCCGTCGCCCCCCCAAAAAAATGCAAAAGGCGGGTCAACGCCCCCCCACTTCAGACCACAAGGCCAACGCCTCCACGAGCATCAGCCATTCGTCTTTGGACATTGGTCATTGGGCCTTGGTCATTTCCCAGCTCCGCCCTCTCCCTCCCGGCACTCGAGTCCCCCAAAAAAATCGCGGGCGGTGCGACCACAAATTCGCACCGCCCGCAGGTTCTAGCTATCACACCCCTGACAAAGTCATAGTATCAGCGGCACCCAGGCCGCCTTCGCTTCTGGCTCAGACGGCCGCCAGTTGCGGCGCAGCGGCTGCCGGCGCCCCACCCGTCGTCCGGCTCAGGTTCGCCTTTGCCTCGTCGAGCGAGTCATAAAACGTCCAGCCGCGGGTGTCTTCGAAGCCCTTGCACTCGGAAATGATTTGCGCATTGCCCACCAGGACGAACTGCATCGCGAGCTCACGGCAGGTCTGCATCGCCTGGAAGAGCAGCTTGATGATGCCCATGTGCAGCGACTTGATGTGGTGGATGTCGATGACGACCTTGTTGAACCCCGCGTCGACCGCCTCGGCAAACTTGGGCTTCAGATAGGCCGCCGCTTCCGCAATCACCCCAGGCGAGCAGATCTCGGGGAGACGCATCACCATCATGTCGCCCTCGATCGAGTAGTAGCGCTGAGAGGTGTCGAGATTCATCGCCTTCGCGATCTTCGTCTCCAGTTCGCTGATATCGATCGGCTTGGTGATGATCGAGGAGAAGCCCACCGACTGCGCCTGCTGCTGCTGCGCCGTCTCGGTTTTGACGACCAGGGCAAAAACGGGCGTGTACTTCGTCTTCACGCTGGTCCGGATGAGGCGGAACAGATTGAACGCGCCCTCATCGGGCAGCGAAAGGCTCACCACGATCAGGTCCGCCGCCGCTTTGCTGAGGCTGTCGATCGCCTCGCCTTGCGTGCTGACGCCCTTGATCCGCCACGGCGTGTGCTTCAGGCCGTCCTGGATCTGCTGGATGATCGCCGGCTTGTCCTCGACGATGAGGATATCCGCCGGATCCGTGATCGATTTCGCCTTCGCGGGGCCTTCGTTGACCGGCTTGAGGTCGATCACGCGGCTGCATTTCTCGATGAGGACCTCTTCCTTGAAGGGCTTCACGAGGTAGTCGCGCACGCCGATCTTGGCGATCTTGAGCACGTTGTCGCGACCGCCTTCGGCCGTGAGCATCATCACCGGGATGGCTTTCAGGGCGGGATCGGCCTTCAGCTTGGTGAGCATCTCGACGCCATCCATGACGGGCATCGTGACATCGAGGAGAATGAGATCGGGCGTCTCCTTGGCGGCAATCGCGAGGCCTTCCACGCCATTGGCAGCTTCCAGGATTTCGCAGTCGAAGGGCTTGAACGCCTTCTTGACGATGATGCGGACGGTCTTCGAATCGTCCACGGTGAGGACTTTGTAGCGCATGGTCGGTGTGAAGCTTTTCAGCTCTCGTCGTTCTTCAAAAGGATGTCGGCGACCACGCGGTGTTCCGCGCAGTCAAAATAGTAAACGTGCCGAACGGCGGAGCTGATCGGCTCGATCGAGAAATTGGTGCCGCGCAGGATCGAGGGGATCGTGAGCTTGCAGGGGTAGCCGGCGTCGCAGAGGCCGTTCTTGAAGCTGCCGACCGTCATATTGGTCAGCTCGCCGATCGCATCGTTGATCACCTCATCGCCCGCCTCGTCCAACTCCGCCTCGGTCATGCCGAGCAGGTGGCAGGTGCAGATCCGCGCAAACGCGAGATCAAGGTGAAGATAGATCAGCCCGTTGCACTCGCCGATGAATCCGACGGTGCCCACGACCTGCGGGCGGGATTGCTCCGCCACGAGCAGGGGTCTGTTCTTCACAATCTCCGGACCAACACAGGAGGTCGGCTCGCGTCCGACCATCGTCTTGAAGACGTCCTTGACCGCGCGATTGATGTATTCGCGGATCAGCGCCTCGTTGATTTCTGTGGTGGTGGCGGGCATGGGTCTTGGAGTTTTCGCAGAGATGCCCTCTCTATCGGCCCACTCAGGGCGCGACTTTACCCGATTTGCGAACAAGGGCATCAATTCACGCCGCCTCAATGTAGCGGCGGTCTATGACCGCCGACGAATGGGATAACGCCTACGCTCGGCAGCCCTTACCTCATCGCCAGCCAGGTAGGCCGCCTGCTCGCAGGAGCTCCTCCGATCTTCACCCCGCTTACGTCAGCCGGAGAGAAAACCCGCCCAGACGCTACCTCTTTCCCTGTCGTAAAATGTTTCGAAACGCTCCCCCCGATAAACATCCAGACCGGTTTCCATTGCCCACCCGCCCCTCGCGCATTTCAGTAGTCACGCATCAGTTGCGCGCCTCATGACCAGCAAACCGCAGCCCGGCGTCTCCCTGCGCACGATCGCTCGCCTCGCGGGCGTATCCGTGTCGACGGCCTCGCGTGCCCTGCATGACCATCCGGTCATCTCCGCCCCCGTCCGGAAGAAGATCAAGGACCTCGCCCGGCGCCGCGGTTATCAGATCAATCCGCTCGTCGCCCAGGTCTACTCAGAGGCTCGCGCCGGCCGCGGCTTCCGGCATCTGGGCACCCTCGCCTACGTCACCGCGTACGATACCCGCGATTGGTGGAAGGCGCATCCCACGCTGCGCGGCTTCCACGCGGGCGTCGTGGAGCGCGCCAAGGAAACGGGCCTCGGCGTCGACGAATTCTGGGCCCACGAGCCCGGCCTTAAGGGCAAGCGCCTCACGCAGATCCTCCGCGCCCGCGGCATCGGCGGCGTGGTGCTCGCCCCCGTGCCGGCCCGCACCGCCGCCGAGATGCTCGAGTGGAAGTACTTTTCCGCCGCGCTCATCGGCGAGTCCGTGCTCACACCCCGCCTCAACCGCGCCGTGCCCAATCAGCGCCACGCCGTGCAGGTCGCGCTCCAGCACCTCACGCAGCTCGGCTATCGCCGCATCGGCCTCGTGCTGCGCCGTCGCTATCACGCGATGACGGATTACAACATGCTCTCGGCCTTTCTCGTCTTTCAGTTCGGCATCCCTGCCGACCAGCGGGTGCCCGTCGAGACGCCCGACGATTGGAACGAGCAGAACTTCATGGCGTGGTTCAAGCGCCACAAGCCCGATGCGATCATCGGCGCCGTCCACCTCGCACCCGAGTGGCTCGCCCGCGCCGGCGTGCAATGCCCGCGTGACGTCGGCCTCACCGTCCTCGACTGGGATGAGGAGACCAGGGAAACCTTCGCCGCCGTCGATCAAAACGCCGCTGCCAGCGGCGCCGCCGCCGTCGACATCGTCCTCAGCCAGATGCGCCGCAACGAACGCGGCATCCCCGCGATTCCCCGTACCGTATTAGTGGATACGCACTGGCGCCCCGGCCGCAGCGTCCGCGAAGTCGGCCCCGCCTGGACCCCAGAATTCCTGCCAAAGTTTCCCGAGCCCGCCTCGCCAGAGCCTTAATGTAGCGGCGGTCTATGACCGCCGATCAAAGGCCCCGCCCACCGTTCAGCCTCCCAAACCGAGCAAGAGCAAGAGTACGATCACGAGCACGACCAAGATCGCCCACCCGCTTCGTGCTCCTGATCGCACCCGTACTCCTGCTCGTTTCCGGGATCGCTCTCACTCGCGCCACCCGCGCCCTTCGCCTCCCGCACCATCCGCATCAGTTGCAATCCCGCCCTCTCGCCGTGTCCGCCCTCACGCCGTTCACTCCCTGCAATGCCCCGTCGCCCCACCCTGCTGCTTCGCCTCCTCTTCGCACTCGCACTCACGCTCTCCCTCGCCCTCACGCTCTCCGCCGCCGACTACCACGTCGATAGTCGCACCGGCGACGACACGCGCGACGGCCGCACGCCTGACCGCGCGTGGCGTTCCCTCGAGCGCGTCAACGCCACCACCTTCGCGCCCGGCGACCGCGTCCTCCTCCGCGCCGGCTCCACCTGGGAGGGCGTTTCGCTCCACCCCAAAGGCTCCGGCACCCTCGAAGCGCCGATCGCTCTCAGCCGCTACGGCGAAGGCCCCAAACCCGCGCTGCACGGCCGCGGTCGCGTACCGTGGGTCGTCGGCCTCGAAAACCAGGAGTGCTGGGATATCGCCGACCTCGAGCTCACCAATTTCACCGAAGGCCCGCGTCAGCGTCACCGCGCGGTCGAGATTCGCGTGAAGGACTTCGGCTGGGCCCGCCGCATCCACCTCAAAAATCTCTCGATCCACGACGTCAACGCCGTCTCCGACTACCGCGACGATGGCGACACCGTCGCGAAATCCTTCGGCGGCATCGTCTTCATCATCGAGGGCGAGCAGCGCCAGACCGCGTGGGACGATCTGCTCGTCGAAGGCTGTGAGCTTCGTGACGTTGGCCCCATGGGCCTCGTGATGCTCTCGACCTGGATGAAGGGCCACCGCGAGAACGACGCGCAGACCTGGTTCCCCAGCCGCCGTGTCGTGATCCGCGCCAATACCTTCGATCGCATCGCACGCAATGGCCTCGTCGTGCGTGGCAGTCAGGCGCCCCTCATCGAGAAAAACTTCTTCCGCGAGTGCGGCCTCCTCGGCAGCGGCAACGCCATGTTTGTCTTCCACTGCGACGACGCGCTCATCCAGTTCAACGAAGCCTGCTTCACCCGCTACAACCCCGGCGATAGCGACGCCTCTGGCTTCGATGCCGACTACAACTGCCGCCGCAGCATCTTCCAGTACAACTACAGCCACGACAACGAATACGGCTCCTTCCTCCTCTGCAGCCTCGGCGCCCCGCGCACGCGCGGCTTCAACGAGGGCATCGTTATTCGCTACAACATCAGCCAGAACGACAATGGAAACATGATCCGCGTCTCCGGCACCGTCACCGACGCGCTCATCCACAACAACACCTTCTACGCCAAGCCCGAGATGACTAATCAGCGCGAGCCCGGGATGCCGCCGCGTATCATCTTTTTCAAGACATGGCAGGGCTGGTCCGACGGCGTGCGCTTCGTGAACAATATTTTCTACAACGAGAGTCCGAATGCCGTCTACGAATTCGGCGAAAGCAAAAACAACGTCTTCGAAAACAACCTCTTCTTCGGCCTCCACCCCGCCAGCGAGCCCGCCGATCCGCACAAAATCACCGGCGACCCACGCTTCGCCAAAGTCCGCGGTGCCGACCGCGGCCGCGAAAGCGCCATCACCGCCTACACCCTCCGCCCCGGCTCCGCCGCCATCGCCGCCGGCCGCGCCCTCCCCAACCACCCCAAGCACGACTTCGCCGGCCACCCCATCAAAGCCAAAAACGACCGCGTCGACGTAGGCGCGATCGCCTTCAAACCCTGATCCCATGCCTTAATTGTAGGAGCGGCTTTACGCCGCGACCCGCACAAGGACGGAGATCCATCCCCGCGTACCGAGCCCGCCCCGTGAGAGGCGAGACCTCAGCACACCCGCCTGCGTCGTAGGTCCAGCTCGCTGGCGCTTCGTTATTCCACCGACCAACCCGCCGAAAGCGATTGCTTGTCCGCATCCAGAATCGGCCCATTAACCGCCTGGATGTTTTCCTCGTGCCGTCGCACGACGATCGAGGAAGTGAGCCACGGAAAAAAACGGGCCCGCGATGAGTCGTGCGCCGCCCGCGCTTCGGAGACCTTCTCGCGCGCGATCTGCACGTCG
>JAZKEV010000676.1:0-3502 GCA_040386765.1 Verrucomicrobiota bacterium
CGGAGGCTTCACCCCGCCGAAGAACAGCCGCCCGTATTTCGGCGCGCTGCTCATGGGTTATTACGACAAGAAAGGGCAGTTCATCTACGCGGGCAAGGTCGGCAGCGGCTTCGACTACGCGCGGCTGAAAACCCTGCACGCCGAGCTGATGAAGCGCCGCGTGAAAGAATGCCCGTTCGCCAATCTCCCCATGCCCCGCAAGCCCCGCTTCGGCCTCGGCATGACCGTCAGCGCCATGCGCGAAGTCACGTGGGTGAAACCCGAGCTCGTCGGCCAGATCCAGTTCACCGAGTGGACGCAGGAGGGCATGCTCCGCCACCCCGTCTTTCTCGGCGTACGCAAAGACAAGTCCGCCCGCCACGTGGTCCGCGAAGCCGGCCCCGGCACGCCGTAGCGCGGAGCTTCAGCCCGCGCTCAGAGCGAGAGAAAACCTCTTTGATAGAAAGAGCGGGAAGGCCGGGAAGAATACCTTCGGAAGTCCAGCCAGCCTTCTGTCGTCTTCTTCCCGACCTTCCCGCTCTTCCTGTTCAACCTGCTTGTAAACGAGCCCTCGCAAAAAACCATTTGCCGCGCCGCGCGCAGTCAGGAACTTCAACCCCCTCGATGCCCGCTTCCCGCCCAGTTCGGAAAACAACCTCTCGCGCCGCCCCCCTCCGCTGGGTCACCGCCGCCGACTCCGCGATCCACGGCCGGGGCGTCTACGCGCGGGAGCTCATCCCGGATGGCACGCACGTGATCGAGTACACCGGCGAGCGCATCACCAAGGCCGAGTCGAAGCGTCGCGAACTCCAGCGCCTCGAGCGGCAGCGCGCCGGCGGCGACGACTCCGTTTATATTTTCACCCTCAACGCCCGTCACGATCTCGATGGTCGCACGCACAAAAACATCGCGCGGCTCATCAACCACTCGTGCGCGCCCAATTGCCGCGCCGAGATCATCCGCGGGCGCATCTGGCTCATCGCGCGCCGCGAGATTCCCGCCGGCGCAGAGCTCACCTTCGACTACGGTTTTCCTTTTCCCGAGTGGCGGCTGCACCCCTGCCGCTGCGGTGCGCCGCGCTGCGCCGGCTTCATCGTCGGCGCGGGCCAGCGCTGGCGTCTCCGCAAAATCCCCCGCGCCGAGCGCGCGCTCTATCGGGCGCGTTAAAGAGAAAACAGGTAGAGACAGAGATGGAGGGTGAGGCAGGCGGCCAAGATCCCAAAAAAATCGCCCACCCGCCAAATCAAAACCGTCGTTGCCTCAAGCACGCCCCCTTTGCAACGTACCCGGCTTATGTCCGTTGAGCCCACCGAGAGCAACGCAGCGCCCACACCCGCTCCCAGCGATTTTATCCGCGATATCGTCGCGCAGGATGTTGCTGCCCAACGCTACCCGAAGATCGTCACCCGCTTTCCGCCCGAGCCCAACGGCTACCTGCACATCGGCCATTCCAAGTCGATCTGCCTGAACTTCGGCATCGCCCGCGAGAACAACGGCCAGTGCAACCTCCGCTTCGACGACACCAACCCCGTCAAGGAAGACGTCGAGTACGTCGAGGCCATCGCCGCCGACGTGAAGTGGCTCATCGCCGGCTGGGCCGACCACTGCCTCGCCTACAAGCCCAAGGGCGCCCACCCCGCCCAGCAGGTCGTCAACGGCAAGGCAGATCACTACCTCGCCCCCGCCGCCACCGAGCCCACCGAGCCCTTCTTCGCCAGCGATTATTTCGAGGAGCTCTACAACTACGCCGTCGAGCTCATCAAGCGCGGCAAGGCCTACGTCTGCGATCTCAGCCCCGAGGAGACCGAGGCGTACCGCGGCGCGCCCGACAAGCCGGGCCGCAACTCGCCTTTCCGCGATCGCACCGTCGCCGAGAATCTCGACCTCTTCACGCGCATGCGCGCCGGCGAGTTTCCCAATGGCGCCCGCTCGCTCCGCGCCAAGATCGACATGGCCTCGCCAAATATCTGGCTGCGCGATCCCCTCCTCTACCGCATCCGCCACGTCGCCCACCACCATGCCGGCGACAAGTGGTGCATCTACCCGCTCTACGATTTCGCGCACTGCCTGAGTGATTACCTCGAGGGCATCACCCACAGCATCTGCACCATCGAGTTCGAGGTGCATCGTCCGCTGTACGACTGGATTCTCGAGGGCCTGGATCTCCCGCGCGCGCTGCCACACCAGTACGAGTTCGCGAAGCTGAATCTCAGCTACATGGTCTTCAGCAAGCGCCGGC
Organism: Verrucomicrobiota bacterium; assembly: GCA_040386765.1. Classification (GTDB taxonomy): domain Bacteria; phylum Verrucomicrobiota; class Verrucomicrobiia; order Opitutales; family Opitutaceae; genus ER46. Next base: position 2,219 of record JAZKEV010000676.1, read on the forward strand.
TCATCCAGCTTGTGCAGGAGAATTTCGTCTCCGGCTGGGACGATCCGCGCCTGCCCACGCTCGCCGGCGCCCGCCGCCGTGGCATCCCCGCCAGCGCGCTCCGCAAACTCTCCGCCACGGTCGGCGTCACCAAGTTCGACGGCCTCACCGACATCGCTGTCTTTGAGCACTGCATCCGCGAGGAGCTCAACGGCGCCGCCCAGCGCCGCCTCGGCGTCCTCCGCCCGCTCAAGCTCGTCCTCACCAATATCGCTGAGGGCGAGGTGATCGAGGTCGATGCCACCAACGACCCGCAGAACGAGACGCCGACCACCCGTAAGGTGGCCCTCACCCGCGATGTCTACATCGAGACCGAGGACTTCGCCGAGGTCCCTCCGCCGAAGTATTTCCGCCTCAAGCCCGGCGGCGAGGTGCGCCTCAAGTACGCCTGCATCATAAAGTGCGAGGAGATCGTCAAAGCTCCCGATGGCTCCATCAAAGAGATCCGCTGCACCGCCGATCTCACCACGCGCACCGGCGGCCCGAATGTCGACCGGAAGGTCAAGGGCACGATCCACTGGGTGAGCGCCACCACCGCCATCGATGCCGAGGTCCGTCTCTACGACCGCCTCTTCACCGTCGCCGAGCCCGCCGCCACCGAGGATTTCAAGAAGCACATTAATCCGAACTCACTCGAAGTCGTCACCGCCAAGCTCGAGTTCTCCCTCGCCGGAGCCCTCCCCGACGAGCGCTACCAGTTCGAGCGCCTCGGTTACTTCACGTTGGACGCGAAGGACTCGAAGCCCGGCCTCCCGGTCTTCAATCGCACCATCACGCTGAAAGATACCTGGGCCAAAAAGTAGCCTCGGTTCGAGTGCGTTTGGTAGCCCGCCGCGTGAGCGGCGGGACCGGTCACTCAGGATTCCGCACCGCCCCCCGCCCTTCGCCATGGACGAAACCCTTCCCACGCTCGACCCCACCGAAGCCCGCATCCTCGGCTCGCTGGTCGAGAAGCAGATCACCACGCCGGACTACTACCCGCTCTCTCTCAACGCGCTGCTCAGCGCCTGCAACCAGCTCACGAACCGCGAGCCCGTGATGTCGCTCGACGAGACCACTATCGTCCGCGCGCTCGACCGCCTGCGCGACAAGCGCCTCGCCACCCTCTTCACCGGCGCCGAGGCCCGTGTCGCGAAGTACAAGCACACCCTCACCGACCGCCTGCTGCTCACACCCGCCGAAGTCGCGCTCGTTTGCGTGCTCCTCCTCCGCGGCCCGCAGACCCTCGGTGAACTGCGCACGCGC
>JAZKEV010000677.1:0-2540 GCA_040386765.1 Verrucomicrobiota bacterium
GGGGAAAAATCAAGCGGGGGAATTTTTGGGGGCGAGGCTGGGAGGGGGAAGGGAGTGGGAGGCGTGGCGCACGTTTTTTGAGACACAGAGGGCACAGAGGCCCAAACCGAGGGCACGGAGTCGATCCTGCAGGCTCTGTGGTCTCTGTGCCTCCTCCGTGATCTCTGTGTCGAAGATCGGGAGCGGCGAGGGCGAGGGCTTAATGATCCTTCACCTCGGCCGGGAGGCGCTCGACGCGGACGCGGCGGGCGCGTTCGGCGGTGACGTCGAGGCAGGTAAGCTTGAACTCGCCGACGACGAAGGACTCGCCGCGCTTGAGGGCTTGGCCGCGGTGGCGCTCTGCCCAGGCGGCGACGTTTTCGCGGGGCTGCCACTCGAAGGCCCAGCCGGTTTCGGCCTGCAACTCGCGCATGGAGAAAAGGCCGCTGACGACGATGGCGGTCTCCGAGTGCTCGAAGACGGGGCCGCGACCGAGGTCGAACTCGTCGCGGATATCGCCGACGATCTCCTCGAGCACATCCTCGAAGCTCACGATGCCGGCGAGCTTCTGGTGCTCGTCGAGGACGATGGCGAGGTGGTTGCGCGAGGTGCGGAAGAGCTCGATCATGGAGTGGATCGGGGTCTTGAGCGTAAAGGTGAGGGCGGGGCGGAGCAGGGGCTCGAAGGAGGCGTCGGGGCCGAGGGCATTGATCTGCCAGAGCCACTCGCGGACGAGGAGGATGCCCTTCATGTCGTCGAGCGAGCCGGAGCACACCGGGAAACGGCTGAAGCCGGCGGTCTGGGCGATGCGGAGATTTTCGGCGAACGGCTTGTCGAGGTAGAGGGCGACGATCTGGTCGCGGGGGCGCATGGCCTGCTGCGCGGTGACGGTGCGGAGGCGGAGCGACCGGACCATGATGCGGTTGATGAGCGCATCGCCAGGGTGGGCGTGGCGGGCCTGGGTGAAAACGTACTCGAGCTCCTCGGAGCTGAAGGCGTGCTCACCCTCCTTGGTAGGCTCCAGGCCGCACCAGCGGAGGATGGTGTTGGCGGTGCCATTGAGCACCCAGATGAACGGGAAGAAAATCTGGTAGAAAATGACCAGCGGGCCGGCGGTATTGATCGAGACGAGCTTGGGGCGCTGGATCGCGAGGGACTTCGGCGCGAGCTCGCCGAGGACGATGTGGGCAAACGTGATGAGCGAGAAGGCGACGGCGAAGGAGATCGATTTGATCGCGCCGGGATCGGTGATGCCGAAATTGTGGAGGATGGGCTCCAGCCGGTGGCCAATGATGGGCTCGCCGACCCAACCGAGGCCGAGGCTGGCGAGGGTGATGCCGAGCTGCGTGGCGGAGAGGACGGCGTCGAGCCGGTCGGTCGCCATGAGGGCGAACTTCACCCGCCAGCCGCCGGTCTTGGCCATGGGGCGGAGCTGGCTGGCGCGGACTTTGACGAGGGCGAACTCCGCCGCGACGAAGAAGCCGTTGGCGGCGACGAGCCCGAGGACGAGGAGGATTTCGAGGACGACCTTGAACCCCTCGGACATCAGAGGACCTCCGCGGTTCGGGCTCTAGAGGAAACGTGGTGGGCTGTCATGGCGCACACGGTGCGGCGGAATGCGCGGGGGACAAACGATTTCGGCGAATAAGCCGCTGACGAAAATGTCAGTGCGCGGTGGAAAATCAGGGCGAAATTCCCTTGAGCGGCGTGAGCGTGACGGGGCCGAGGAGGCCGGAGGGGGTGAGGGGCCAACCGCTGGCGTCGAAGGGCTTGTAGTTGATGTTAACGAAGTTGATTTCGCGCATGATCTTCCAGTTCACCTTGCGCTGGTCCAGATCGCGGATGCGGTTGGCGGCGAGGTTGGTTACGTCGAGCTCGAGGACGTTTTTGCCGGGCTTGAGCAGAGCGGCGTCGAGGCGGATGCGGAAGGGGATGCTCCAGGCGGTGGCGATGGGGTTGCCATTGAGTCGGACGAGGGCGGATTCGCGGACGTCGCCGAGATCGAGGAGCCAGCCGGGGGCGCTTTCCGTGGGGGCGTCGAACTCGAGGCGGTAGCGAGCGGTGCCGCCGAAGCGTTTGGCCTCGTCGCCGCCGAGGTCGGTCCAGGATTTGAGGGCGGTGGCTTGGACGGCGGGCGGGAGGTCGGGGCCGCCTTTGAGGAAGGTGACGGACCATGGGCCGCTGAGCGGGAGCGGAGTGCCCGGCTGACGATAGAGCCACGACGCGAGGCTGGAGGGGAGCGGCCGGGCGGAGGTGCGGAGGATGAGGGACTCGCCGGGAGCGAGTTGGAGATACACTTCGTCATCGCGCGAACGGGCGAGACCGCTGGCGCCGGTGAGGGGATCGAAAAGCAGGATCGCGCGGGCGGCGCTGCCGAGCTTTACCCAGCCCTCGTAGGCGGACGCGGTGAGATTGGTGACGAAATAGTCGTGGGCGTTTTCGCGGGCGCGGCGGATGAAGCTCAGGCCGGCGTCGGCGAGCGCGACGCGACGGGCGTGCGGCGCGACGGCGGAAACGATGTCGGCGGAGACGGAGGGGCGGCCGAGCTTGGCGAGGGCGGC
>JAZKEV010000678.1:0-4635 GCA_040386765.1 Verrucomicrobiota bacterium
TGGTAAGCGAGGGGGGCGCTGCCTGAGGCCTCGATTTGGAGCGACAGGGCCGCACCTAGCAAAACCGTCGCGGACTGCGGCAAGCGCGTGATCTCGGGCGGTGTGAGCACGGTCAGGACGGCGGCGGCGCTTGTGAGCGAGCCGTTGGCATTCGAGACGACGACGGTGTAGTCGCCGGCGTCGGTCACGGTGACCATGGGAAGGAAGAAGGTCCCCGCGGTGGCGCCGGAGATAGGGGTGCCATTGCGGCGCCATTGATAAACGAGCGATCCAGAGCCTGTGGCAGCGACTTGGAAGGTGGCCGTCTGGCCGACCCATACTCTTAGGGCGGCGGGGGGTTGTTGCGTGATGGCGACATCCGATGCCGGCAGGAGGACGGTGAGTGTGGAGGCTGGACTGGTGGTGGTGCCGTATTTGTTGGTCGCGACCAAGGTATAAATGCCGGTGTCGCTGCCGACCGTTTTCTCAATTGTAAGGGTCTCATCGGTCGCGTCTGGCACATTCTGGCCGTCCTTCTTCCACTGGAGCGTCATGGGCAGTGCACCGTAGGTTCGCTTGAGCATCGTCGCCTTGGCTCCGGCAGGCACCGATAGATTCTCTGTTTCGCGGCCGAATTCGGGGCGATCAGGCCTGACGCTGACATCCAAGGGAAAGCCGTACCGGGCGAGACTCGTCGTCGAGCCCGTCTGATTTCTTGCAATCACAACGCCGACTCCGGAATCGCGCAGCTCCATGGGGCCGAAGCGGTAATAGCCTGCGGTGCCATCGGTGGCCGGGGACGGGAATCGGGGATTGATCTCTGCGGTAAGGATGCGGCTCGGGATTTGGAGCTGCCAGGTGACTTCACTGCCGGAGCGCGCCGATAAAAAGACTTCTATATAGCGTCCCTCGGAGGTCGTGTAAGGACCCCCAATATTGGTTATGTCGGGCTGCGCGGCGATCTCGCGCACAGCGACGCCACTGAGGAGCAGCAACAATCCTATGACCCGGGCAAACGGGAAGAGCGTAGCGAGCGGATGCAGTTTCGGTAGTAGGCTGGGCATGGAATCTACACCGTTTCGTGTTGTAGTGAGGCGGTCCACGCGATTCTTCGGCAAAGAAAATATGTGACGTTGGCGATTGGGGGCGCGTGGGCCTTTGTGGTTGATGTTAAGAGTGTTCCCGGTGGACGGGACGGAGAAATTATTTTTTGGCGGACGCGGGGGCTGGATGGGCAAGTGCAAGGGGGCGGCATGAACCCGGCCCAGTGTGCTGGAGCGGCCAGAGCGGGGCGCAGAGAATCTGGTTGCCCTGCGGCGGGGCGGTACGTTGCACTATTCGATCTACGTTTCCATGAAGCGCACCCATCACTGTGCCCAGCTATCCTCATCCGACCTCGATGCCCCGGTGTCGCTCCTCGGGTGGGTCGACACGATCCGCGACCAAGGCGGCATCATCTTCGTCGACTTGCGCGACCGCCGCGGCGTCACGCAGATCAAGCTCGAGGCGCATGATAATACCACGCTGGCCGAGCAGCTGAAGCACCTGAAGCCGGAGTCGGTCATCGGCATCTCCGGCAAGGTCATCCGCCGCCCCGCCGGCACCGAGAACAAGAATCTCCCCACGGGCGAGATCGAGATCGAGGCGGCGAGCCTCGAGATCCACAATATTTCCGATACCCCGCCGTTCCCGCTCGACGATATCGGCGGCGACAAGGTGAACGAGGACCTGCGCCTCACGTACCGCTACCTCGACCTGCGCCGGCCGAAGATGCGGAAGAATCTCCAGGTGCGCCACAAGGCCGCGAAGTCGATCCGCGACTACTTCGACGCGCAGGAGTTCATCGAGGTGGAGACGCCCGCGCTCTTCAAGAGCACGCCGGAAGGCGCGCGCGAGTACCTTGTACCGTCGCGCATCCATGCGGGACAGTTCTACGCGCTCTCGCAGTCGCCGCAGCAGTTCAAGCAGATCCTCATGGTGGCGGGCGTGGAAAAGTATTTCCAGATCGCGCGCTGCTTCCGCGACGAAGATCTGCGCGCCGACCGCCAGATGGAGTTCACGCAGGTGGACGTCGAGGCCTCGTTCGTCACGCGCGAGGATATCTACGCGCTGTTCGAAGGCATGTTGAAGAAGCTGTGGAAGGACGTGCTCGGCACGGATATCCCGACGCCTTTCCAGCGGATGCCCTTCCACGATGCGATGAATCGCTTCGGCGTGGACAAGCCCGACCTGCGTTTCGGTCTCGAGCTGGTCGATCTTTCCGAGACGTTCAAGAACTCGGCGTTCAAGGTCTTTCAATCGACGATCGCCGGCGGCGGCGTGGTGAAGGCGATCAATGCCAAGGGCCTCGCGGATGTCTCGCAGGGCGAGCTGAAGAGCCTTGAGGAAATCGCGAAATCACTCGGCGCAAAGGGCCTCGCTTTCATCAAGGTCGAGGGCGGCGAGTGGAAGTCGCCGATCGTGAAATTCTTCTCCGACGCGGAAAAAGCGGAGCTCACCCAGAAGCTGAAGATCGAGGAGGGCGACATCGTCTTCTTCGCGGCAGCGACGTGGGAAAAGGCCTGCGCGATCCTCGGCCGCCTGCGGCTCGAGTCGGCGCAGCTCCAAGTGAAGCGCGGCAAGCTCACGATCCGCCACGACGACTGGAAATTCCTCTGGGTGGTCGATTTCCCGCTCATGAGCTACGACGAGGCGGAGAACCGCTACGTCGCGACGCACCATCCCTTCACCGCGCCCGTCGCGGAGGACGCGGCGTTTCTCACGTCCGACCCGAAGAAGGTCCGCGGCCAGCACTACGACGTCGTGCTCAATGGCATGGAACTCGGCGGCGGTTCGATCCGCATTCACCAGCCGGCGATCCAGAAGATGGTCTTCGAGGATGTGCTGAAGATTCCAGCCGACGTGGTCGAGAGCCGCTTCGGCTACATGCTCAAGGCCTTCACGTATGGCGCACCGCCGCACGGTGGCATCGCGTTTGGCCTCGATCGCATGTGCGCACTGCTCTGCGGCACGACGAGCATCCGCGACGTGATTGCCTTCCCGAAGACCCAAAAGGGCCAGGATCTGATGGCGCAGAGCCCGACGCCGGTTACGCCGCGTCAGCTGAAGGATCTGCACATCGCGATCGTGCAGCCGGAGTAAGCGGCTGCGGCTGCGCGCGCGTTGGCGAAGCTGGCAGGGCGGAGCTGATATGGTGAGCGGACCTTCCGGTGCGCTCGAAGATGCGAGAGGGCGGGCCAAAGCCCGCCCTACTTTTTTGCGCCCAAACAAAGGGCGCGGGCTAAATGGGAAAGATAGTTAAGACGCGCTTGCGCCGCTGTGCATCGTGCGACAGGGTAGGGACCTTCGCATGAAACTCATCGTCGCCGTCATCAAGCCTTTCAAGCTCGAGGAAGTTAAAGAGGCGCTCGCCGCCGCTGGCATCGAAGGCATGACGGTGACCGAGGTGAAGGGCTTTGGCCGGCAAAAAGGCCACACGGAGATTTATCGTGGCAGCGAGTACACGGTGGACTTCCTGCCCAAAGTGAAGATCGAGATCGCGGTGGCCGACGAGACGGCGGCGAAGGCGATCGATGCGATCCTGAAGGCTGCGAAGACGGGCAAGATCGGCGATGGAAAAGTCTTTGTGCTCCCGCTGGAAGAAGTCGTCCGCATCCGCACGGATGAGCGGGGCGAGTCGGCGGTTTGAGGGGAGCGGGTACGGGTTTAAGTTTTGGGTAGTAGCTGGCCGTAGGGCTGGGTTTTATCCGGCTGTTTGATTCGGGGTTTGTGTGGCTCCTGACGGACGGGCAGGGCCGCCCGTCCCTACCTCAAGGTAATCCCGCCCGCTCACGCGGCGGGTTACCAAGAAGACCAGGGTGGTTGATGGCGGGTTTGTCATAAGCGCGTTCCAGCGAGCTTCATGGGTTGAGTGTTATCGATGAATCCTATTCATCGATTAACGCTTCCGCATGCATACCCCTTATTGGTCTCCGCTTCGTTTTCTTACCCTCGTCTGCCTCATTTTTTGCGCCGCTCTGGCGGGGCGGGCGCAGCCAGCCGTGGCGGCCGAGTCGGCGGCGAAGCCCGTGCCGACGGTCGAGCAGCGGTTGGCGAGCTTGGAGGCCTACATGGCCAATGCCGACCCCTCGGCGGCTTTGAAGGATAAGGCGGGTAATATCCCGGCGGGGCTCACGACGCCGGCGGCGAGCGGGCCGGGCCCTGCGCACAATGTCTGGATGATGGTGAGCACGGCGCTCGTGATCTTCATGACGCTGCCGGGGCTCGGACTTTTCTACGGCGGCATGGTGCGGACGAAGAACGTCCTATCCGTGATGGCGTGGTGCTTTGGGATCGCGAGCCTGGCCACGGTGTTCTGGTGGGCGGTGGGCTATAGCCTGGTTTTTGGAAAGAGCTTCAACAGTCCCTTTCTCGGCGGCTCCGAGTTCTTCTTTTTCCGCGGGGTGACCAGCGCACCGAATCCGGACTACTCGTTCTGGGTTTCGCACAATGTCTTCGCGATCTTCCAGCTCTCGTTTGCGATCATCACTCCGGCGGTGCTGATCGGCGCGGTGGTGGAGCGGATGAAGTTCTCCGCGGTGCTCTGCGTCGTGGTGCTCTGGCTGTTGCTGGTCTACTGCCCGCTCGCGCACATGGTGTGGGGCGTGAATGGCCTGA
>JAZKEV010000678.1:4645-6625 GCA_040386765.1 Verrucomicrobiota bacterium
CGATCGACTTCGCGGGTGGCATGGTGGTGGAGATGGCCTCGGGCTTCTCGGCGCTGATTCTGTGTCTGTTCGTCGGACCGCGACTCGGCTACGGCAAGACGCCGATGCCGCCGCACAGCCTCGTACTCACGGTGGCGGGCACGGGCATCCTCTGGGTGGGCTGGTATGGCTTCAACGCCGGTTCGGCGGTGGGTGCGGATGGCGTGGCGGCCAATGCCTTCATGACCACGACGCTCGCTGCCGCAGTGGCGGCGGGAACATGGGCGGTCTTCGAGTATTTGGTGCGCGGCCGGGCCAGCGTGCTCGGCTTCTGCTCCGGTGCAGTCGCCGGACTGGTCGCGATCACGCCGGCGTGCGGCTTTGTCGATGCGACGGGTGCGATGGTGGCGGGCGTGCTGGGCGGGGGCATTTCGTTTTTTGCCTGCACCAAGATCAAGGCGGCGCTCGGCTACGACGATGCGCTCGATGTGCTCGGGGTCCACGGCGTTTGCGGCGTGGTGGGTCTTCTGGTTGCGGGCGTATTTGCCACGACGGTAGCCAATCCCAACCTGAGCACGAATCTCACGCCGCTCCTCGGCAAATCGCTCTGGATCGAACAGCTCAAGGGCATCGCCGTGACGCTGCTCTGGACGACGCTGGGCACCGCGTTGATCGCGCTGATTGTGAAGCGGGTGGTGGGCCTGCGGCCTTCCATCGAAGCGGAGACGGAAGGTCTCGACCTCAACGACCACGGCGAAGAAGGTTACATCTACGACGCCAAGTCCTGAGCCCGTACATTTCCAAACTCCTATGAAACTCATCATCGCCATCATCAAACCGTTCAAACTCGAGGATGTGAAAGCCGCGTTGGGAGAGGCGGGCATCGAGGGCATGACGGTGACCGACGTGAAGGGCTTTGGCCGGCAGAAGGGCCACACCGAGATCTATCGTGGCAGCGAGTACACGGTGGATTTCCTCCCGAAGATAAAGCTCGAGATCGCGGTCGCCGACGAATCCGTGGCCAAGGCGATCGATGCTCTGAACAAGGGCGCCAAGACCGGCAAAATCGGTGACGGGAAAATCTTCGTCCTGCCGCTTGAAGAGGTCGTGCGCATCCGCACCGGCGAGCGCGGCGAAGCTGCGGTCTGAAGATCGGCGTAGAGGAGCGGCATCGCGTCGCGGCGAAAAGCGTGGTGCGAATCCGGAATCTGACCTGTATCCCGTCTGTCCCCGGCAGCTGAACAGGAAGATCGGGAAGGTCGGGAAGGCCCTTAAGTCGAGGTGGCTTTATTCCCGTCCTTCCCGATCTTCCTGTTCAATATTCCGGAGTTTTAGGCCCCAATAAGTGCTTCCGTTTTAGCACCGCTAAAAGAGCCCTGTCGGAGCGCAGAGGTTGGCAAGGGCCGAGGAAATTTGTGGTTTGATTCCAGATTTACCGAGCCTTCGATTTTCTTAGTTGGGGCGTGGTCGCGGAGAGCGGTGCCATCGGGTTTTCACTCTGAAAATACGCCTTTATTGCGCTAAGAATGCGTGGGGTGAAGGAGTAGGGTCGGGACCCTAACAAAAAGGCTAAGACGCGCTTCTCTAATTAATGGAGAAACGGTCATGAACGATTGGCATGGGTGGTGCTGAAGGGTGGGTGCGATGCTTCGCCGCAGAAGCAACGTGTTTCGCTGTGACTGGCTCACTCTGCGCCGGTTGCGGGAAGAAACGGTCGGTCTCCTTCAACCCACTAACCTACTCGCGCATGATCTGTTCACGCCTCCAGAAAACACTCGCGTTCCTCGCTCTCTTCGCAGGGCTGGGCTTCGGAACGCTCTCTGCCCAAACGGCCGCTCCGGCGCCCGCAGCGGCTCCAGCCGCCGCTCCAGCCGCCGCTCCCGCTGCCCCTAAGGAGCCCACGCTCGAACAGCGTGTGGCCGATATCGAGGCGTACATGAACAATGGAGCGCGCACGCCTGACGTCGCCTCCAAGGTTGCCGGCCCCGGCCCTGGCCACAA
>JAZKEV010000679.1:0-3092 GCA_040386765.1 Verrucomicrobiota bacterium
GCCGGTCGCGATCGCGGAGATGGCGGGCACGGAGATCGAGGAGGCGCTCGGCTGGCAGAGCACGCGACTGGTCTTTAACAACACGCCACTCGGTGAAGTGGTGGACGGCTTCAACCGCTACAACCCGCACAAGCTCAAGCTCGGCGATCCGAAGCTGGAGACGCGCAAGCTCACGGGGGTATTTCGTGCTGATAATCTCGAGGGGTTCATCCGGCTGCTGAAGTCGTCGATCGACGTGAAGGCCGAGCAGCGCACGCCGCGCGAGACGGTGCTGCTGCCGAATCCGTAAGCGCCGGAGGTTTGGGGGACTCGGGCATTTCTTTACCGCCTTCCCGCTTTGCCTGGTTCGGGCTCGGACTCAGAAGGGGAACGCTAATCTGCGCTAATTTTCAGAAGCGATGGGAGCCAAGGGGGCCGCGCAGGCTTCGCCTAATCGGCGAAGCGCGATTATCTTTTCAGCAACGGAGGCTTAGGCGTCGCGAACATAAAGGCTCATTTCGAACGGTAACGGGTGTTAGGCTGCGACTCGAATAAGATAGGCGCGCGACTGCAAGGCAGGCCGCCCGCTTGCGGGCGTTGGATGATCCTCGGGCGAGCGCCTGCAAGCAGGCCGATCTACCACGCAGACGGAGCCGCGTCCATGTGCCGGTCGCGGCATAAAGCCGCTCCTACAACTCGTTTCGTGCCTGTCGCGGTACTGCGAACAACGCCTTGAATGGATAGCCGCGGGGCGGCATTGGACTGAGTTGCCTGCCTGAAATTTTTTTGGAATGGAGGGAATGGACGGAATGGAGGGGATGACACGAGGGCCCGCCGCAGGTATAGTGGGGTGGAGTCGGGCAAAGCGGACGTGGGGATTTCTTTAAAAGAAGGGGTAAAGAATCATGAGCGAGGATCGGGATTTTTACAGTTTCAGACGGGGCTGCGGCGGGGGCGGCGAACCAAATTCTCCTCTATTTCCGGGGTATTCCGGGATCATCCGGGGTATTCCGGAGCTATCCGGGGTTAGCTGGCATCGGTGGAGAAAAATACATGCGCGCCTTCACCAAGGCCGCGGCGAGATTGAGGCGCGGCGGGATGAAGAAAGGCGGGCGGATCGGGTTTGAAAAGAGTATGCGGGATCATGAGTGAGGGCTGAGGTTTTTAGAGTTTCAGACGAGGTCGGAGCAGGGGCGGCGGGGTAAAATCCTCCTCTATGTCCGGGATATTTCGGGGTTAGATGGGATCCTCGGGGATTGTGGGAGAAATGGGTCTGGGGTCTCGGGTCTGGCGTCTGGGGGCCGAACCTCAGGCGCGGAGGCCGGGCGTCCGTCGCTGCCAAAAAAGACGTAACGGAAATCGCCCGCGCCGCAGTCTTGGTGAGGAGCGCACCGTGTGCGCGATTAACCCCATGTTTCGTTTTCCTCGTTTTGTTTGGCTGGTGCTGGCGCTGGTGGGCGCCGTCGTATCTGTGTGGGGCGCGGAGCCGGCGCGGCGGAATTTCAATCTGCCGGCGGGGCTCGCGGAAACGACGTTGCGGCTGTTTGCCGAGCAGGCGGGCGGGCAGTTTGTGTTTTCCGCGGAAAAGGTCGCGGGCGTGCGGACGCGGAGCGTCAAGGGACTCTATACCAAGCAGGAGGCGCTGGACCGGATGCTGGAGGGCACGGGCCTACGCGCCGTGCAGGATGCGGAGACGGGCGCACTCACCGTGGATCGCGCGGGCGGGGCAGGGCAGGAAATCCCCGAGGCGCGCAAGCCGGAGGGACGAAGCGCGGCCGCAAAAGATTTTTCCGATTGGCGTAACGGAAATGTTTCCAATCCCGGTCTTGCACCCCGGGCGCGTTGACCTCGCGCCACCCTTTCAGAACCCCGATGAATACCAAGAAACTCCGTTTTGTCTCCATTGGCCTGGGCCTGCGCCGTCTAGCGTTTGCGCTGGCCATGCTAGGATGCCTGGGCTTTGCCGCGACCGTAGCAGGCGCGGCCGAACCGGTCGTGCGGCCTTTTGAACTTCCCGCAGGCGCCGCGGAAACGACGCTGCGGCAGTTTGCGGCGCAAGCGGGCGACCAGTTTGTCTTCTCCTCGGAGAAGGTGGCAGGCGTGCAAACCGTGGCCGTCAAAGGCCAGTACACCGCGCGGCAGGCGCTGGAGCGGATGCTCGCGGGCACGGACCTGCGAGCGGTGCAGGATGAGCGCACCGGTGCATTGACCGTGGATCGCGCCCCGGCGGTGCGTGGAGCGACGACGGGGACGATCACCGGACGCGTTTTCAACAAGACGAACGGCAACTACGTCGGCAATGCGCGCGTGGCGATCGAGGCGCAGCGGCTGGAAACGTTTACGGATGAATTTGGCTATTTCACGCTGGGCCGCGTGGCGGCGGGCGAGGCCTCGGTGCGGGCTTCCTTCACCGGCCTCCCGGCCCAGACGCAGTCGGTGCGAGTCGCGGCGGGAGAGCGCGCCGATCTCCTGATCACGCTGCAGGCCGAGGGTGGCGGCAGCGATACGACGATCGTGCTCGATGCCTTCAAGGTCGCTTCGCAGCGCGATATGGCGGCGTCCGACGTCGCAGTGAACGAGCAGCGCTTCGCGGCCGACATCAAGAATGTCGTCTCGACCGATTCTTTTGCCGACATCGCCGACGGCAATGTGGGCGAGTTTGCGAAGTACCTGCCGGGCGTGACGCTCAATCGCAGCGGCAGCGATGGCCTGAATATGTCGCTCGGCGGCGTGCCGGCCAGCGGCACCCCGATTCTCCTCGATGGCATGGGCATCGCGAGCGCCTCGTCTTCCAATACGGAGCGCACGGTCGAATTTGAAAACATCTCGGTCGGCAGCATGTCGCGCGTGGAGGTGTCGCGGTCGCCTGCGCCCGATTCGCCGGCGAGTGCCATCGGTGGGTCGGTGAATCTGGTGAGCCGCAATTCGTTCGAGCGCTCCAAACCCTTCTACTCGGTCAGAGGCTACGCTTCGTTTCGCGGCGAGGATTTCAGCTGGAGCAAGGAGCCCGGTCCCTTCCAGCACGCAGAACCGATGTATCGGCCCAATCTCGAGCTGACCGCGGTGGTGCCGGTAAACCGTACGTTTGGCTTCACCTTCAGCGCGCTGGCTGC
>JAZKEV010000680.1:0-4451 GCA_040386765.1 Verrucomicrobiota bacterium
TGCTGGCGAAGAGCGTAAACTGGCTGACGACGAGCACGCCGCCTACGATATCGACGACGGAGCGGTTCATCTTGCCCGCGTCGTCTTCAAAAATGCGGAGCGCGCAGACTTTCTCCGCGAGCCACTGCGCATCGGCCTCGGTATCGTTTTGCGCGACACCGAGGAGCACGAGCAGCCCGGCCCCGATCTCGCCAGTCACTTCCGTGCCGACGGTGACGCGGGAGCTGCTGACGCGTTGAACTACGGCGCGCATTTTTGATTTTTTACAGGAGCCGAACCGAGGACAAACCGAGAAAAGACAGAGGATCGGTCTCGGCTCGCCCTCGGTTTGACTCCTGTAAAAGCAGGTTCGGTTGTCCGCCAGAATCAGGCGGACAGCCCGCGATCAAAGCATCGGCCGATGCGGCTCGGTTTCGGCTTCGTAGTTGAGGCCGGGGAGGCCGAAGCCGAAGAGCTTCAGGAACTCGGTGCGGTAGCCGGCGATGTCGGTTTCGGCGGCGAGGTTTTCGGTGGTGATGCCGGGCCAGATTTTGCGGACGGCGTCTTGGATCTCGGGGCGCATTTCCCAATCGTCGACGCGGACACGGCCGGCTTCGTCGAATTTCGGCGTGTGGCCGTTGTACATCTGCGTCGCGAAGAGGCGGTAGATTTGCTCGATGCAGCCTTCGTGCGTACCGGCGGCCTTCATCACTTTGTAGAGAATCGCGATGTAGAGCGGCACGACGGGGATCGCGGAGCTGGCCTGGGTGACGAGCGCCTTGTTGACGGAGATGAAGGCGCGGCCGCCGCCCTTGAGCTTGAGGAGCGAGTCGATGTTGCGGGCGGCGCGCTCCAGATCGTTCTTCGCGAGGCCGATGGTGCCGTTCTTGTAGATCGCCCAGGTGACTTCCGGCCCGATGTAGGAGTAGGCGACGGACTGTGCGCCGGGCGCGAGGAGATTGGCGTCGGAGAGGGCGTTCATCCACATCTCCCAATCTTCGCCGCCCATGACGGTGGTGGTGTCGGCGATTTCCTGCTCGTTGGCCGGCTCGATCGAGATGGTGCTGACGATGCCCTTGTCGGTATCGACGGTCTTGTTGGTGTACGATTGGCCGACGGGCTTGAGGACCGACTTGTGCACGGCGCCGGTCTTGGGGTGCGTGCGGCGCGGGGAAGCGAGCGAGTAGACGACGAGGTCGACCTGGCCGAGGTCGGTGCGGATGAGGTCGAGGGCCTGCTTCTTGATATCGTCGGAAAAGGCGTCGCCGTTGATATTCTTGGCGTAGAGACCGGCGGCGTGGGCGGCCTTGGTCAGGGCGATGGTATTATACCAGCCGGGGGTGGCGGGGCGGCCCTCCTCTGAGGGGCGCTCGAAAAATACGCCGAGCGTCGCAGCACCCGAGCCGAAGGCGGCTGTGATGCGCGAGGCGAGTCCGTAGCCCGTGGAGGATCCGACCACGAGGACCTTCTTGGGCCCGTTCTTGATCGGGCCCTGCGTCTTCACGTGGGAGATCCACTCCTGTACGTGCGCGGCGCAACCATCGGGATGAGCAGTAACGCAAACGAATCCACGGACCTTGGGTTTTATGATCATGCAGGGGACATGATTTCGGCGGGGGCCGAGGAGTGGCAAGGTTGGAAAAAGGCCGGGCCCCTTCGGGGAATGACCAAGGACCAATGACTAATGACCAATGACGGACGGCCTGAGAGCGGCGTAAACTGAAGTACAGCCACAGATAACACGGATGGCACAGATGGAGAAATCCGTGATATCTGTGCAATCAGTGGCTCCGGTTTCCCGAGCCTTCTGCTTACTTGCCGAGGAGGACGATCGGGCCTTCGGCCTTCGGGACGCCGCCCTTGCGCTCGCGCGAGATCGCGAAGGCGTTGACGGCGGTGACGGGCTGCTTGGCGGAGAAACTCACGCGGGTGGCGCCGGTCGCGGGATCGACGGTGAAGACGCCGCCATCGACGGGGTCTTTATACTGCGGGTCGACGATCCAGAGCTGGTAATCCTGATTGGCGGCGAGGGCCGGGAGTTTTTCCACCTTCAGCACACCGGTCTTCTTCGCGGGATCCCAGACGGCGACCGCAAGGGCCTGCGGCTGATCTTTCGCGAGCGAAGCGAGGACGGAAATCTTGTAGTTCGCGAGGTCGCGCTCGACGACGATCTCGGCGGAGAGCGTGGCGATGCGGACCTTGGCGTCGTCGAGCTGGCGGCCGAGCTCGACGCTGGCGCCGGCTAGGCCATCGATGCGCTTCGTGAGTGAGGCGACTTCACGCTCGCGGTCGGCGACGCGGGTGCGCGCTTCGCCGAGCTGCTGTTCGGCGGCGGCGAGCTGGCGCGCACGATCTGCCGCCTGAGTCGTGGTGCTGGCGAGCTGCGTAGTGATGCGGTCGACCTCGGAACGCGCCTGGGCGAGCTGGGTGCTGGCAGCGTTGAACTGCTGATCGAGATCCTGCACCTGGCGGCGCGTGACGATGCGCTCGGCTTCGAGCTGCTGGCGGACGCTCTGGAGCGCGATATCGGCCAGAGCCTGCTGATGGCGGAGATGCGTGGCCTCCGAGTTCGCGGCGAGATAGCGTTGCCCGAGCCACGCTGCGGCGAGCGCGAGCGAGGCGGCGATGGCCCACGGCACCATCCGCCGGAACGTGAACGCGGAGGTGCGGATGACATTATCCCGGGCCGGCGCGGGCGCGGCGGGCGCGCGGTCGGCGATGCTGGCGAGCACACGATCCTTCAGCGCCGCGGGAGGCGTGAGAGAGGCGGCCTGTGCGAGCGCGGTGGAGGCGTCGCGCAATTCGCGGACGAGCGTCTGCAACGCCGGATCGCGGGCGAGGGCCGCTTCGAACTGCGCCAGCTCCGCACCCTCGAGCAGGTCGAGGGCGTAGAGGGCGGCGAGTTCCTCGTGGCGTTCGTCGATCATGTGCGGCGCGCGAGCGAATCGCGGAGTTTGAGGAGCCCGCGGCGGATGCGGGCCTTGATCGTGCCGAGCGGTTCGCGCAGCTTGCGCGCGATCTCTTCCTGGGTGAGCCCGCCGAAGAAGGCGAGCTCGAGGGCGCGCTGCTGCTCGACGGGAAGCGTGGCGACGGCGGCACGGACGGCACGGGCCTCATCGCCCGTGGTGGCGGCCTCGGCGCCGGAGGCGGGCCCGACGGTGGCGTCGAGACCGAGGTCGGAGGGCGAGCTTTCGGCGAGCAATTCCGCGCGACGGCGGCGCATCCGCACGCGGTCGATGGCGCGATTGCGGACGAAGGTGATCGCCCACGAAAAAGCGGTGCCGCGCTGCGGATCGAAGGTCCCGGCCTTTTCCCAAAGCGCGATGAAGGCATCGTGGACGATATCCTGCGCCTCGGCCGGCTCGCGCACGATGCGGAGAGCAGTGCCGAAGAGCGGACCCGAAAAGCGATCGTAGAGCTCGCCAAACGCGACTTTGTCGCCCTCTGCCACGCGTTGCAGCAGGCGTGCATCGACGATCTCGCGATCGTCCGGCGGTGGCGCATGCGCTGGAGCGGGAGGCGTCATCTTCAGTCGAGGCTGCGGCGGCGCATCGTCACCTCCGGCCGCCACGGCAAAAACCGTGGAGGAGGGTAGACGGGCGAGCAGCGTGGACATTTTCCACTCATACGGTTGCGAACGGCGAGGGGATGCAATGCAGGGCAGGATTGGCGAGGCTTTTCCGCCTTTGGGGCCTGCGGTTGAAAAAAGCGGGCGAAACGCACGCTTTTATAACACCGCGAGGCCGATCAGGCCGAGGACGACGAGCAGCGCGATGGCGGCGAGGATGGTCTTCTCGCGCTTGGTGACGGGGAGCGGCATCGGAGGAGGCGATTTAGAGGCCGAGCGACTTCATGTGGGTGAAGAATTCATCGAGCACGGGCTCGCCGCGAATGTCGGCCCACGGGCGGTTGCTCGAGACGCGGACGAAGACCTGGTCGCCGGCGCGGCGAAAACCGTAGCGCAACGCGAGCTCGAGCAGGGCGATCGGTGAGCGCGGATCTTGCAGTGCGATCGGACGGCCGTCGTACAGGTGCCAGAACCAGACGTGCTGCTTCACATCGCCGCCCGAGAACACGCGATGCTCGGTCAGCGGCAACGGGTGCCCGGCCGCCTCTAGCGTGACCCGCGGCTGCGTGACGGGCACGTTGACCCAGCCCGAGCCGGGCCAGCACGCATCGGGCGTGTGCGCGGCGACAAGGCTCACGGCCGCCTGGCCCGCGGGCCAGTAGGCGACATAGATCAGAATTTCGAGCGGCTCGCTGCCACCGGCGTCTGCGCGGATATAGTGCCGCTGCGCGAGGTGCTCGGTCTGCAGCGTGCCGCGAAATTCGTAGAGGTCACTCGTCTTGACCTGCCAGCCCGCAGCAGTGCCTGGGAGCAGTGCGAGGAGATCGGGCGCCGGGCGGTTGGTGCGCGGAGCGGGCTGGGTGTTGAGCGCGAAGAAAAGCACAAGAGCCGCGGCGCAGCCGAG
>JAZKEV010000681.1:0-9364 GCA_040386765.1 Verrucomicrobiota bacterium
CGTCGAGATCAACTGCGCCGCCATCCCCGAGAATCTCCTCGAGAGCGAGCTCTTCGGCCACGAACGCGGCGCCTTTACCGGCGCGACGGATCGCCGGACCGGCCGTTTCGAAGAGGCCAACGACGGCACGCTGTTCCTCGACGAAATCGGCGAAATGAGCTTCACCGTACAGTCGAAGTTGCTACGCGTGTTGCAGAGCGGCCGCTTCAATCGCGTCGGCGGCAGCGCCACCTTGCAATCCAATGCCCGCGTGATCGCCGCCACCAATCGCGACTTGCAAAAGGAGGTCGAGGCCGGCCGCTTCCGTGCCGATCTCTTCTACCGGCTGCACGTCATCACACTCACTCTGCCCCCGCTCCGCCGCCGCTCGGGCGATGTTCCCCTGCTCGCCGAGCACTTCCTCCGCCGCTTCCGTGGCGCCCGCGAGGTGCCCCGCAGCATCTCGGAGGAGGCGTTGCGCCGGATGCAACACTACGGCTGGCCGGGCAACGTCCGCGAGCTCGAGCACCTGATGGAGCGCTTCGCCGTGCTGCACGATCGCCCCATCATCGAGGTCGCCGATCTCCCCGAGCGCATCGTCCGCGACACCGGCGGCACCCCGCTCAATACCCCCGATGCCCTGCTGCAGGGCGACTACGTCACCGCCCGCACCGCCTTCGAGAAAGCCTACCTCCGCGAAACACTCAAGCAGGCCCGCGGCAACATGGCCGAAGCCGCCCGCCGCGCCGGCCTCGACCGCTCCCACTACTTCCGCCTCGTCCGCCGCCAAGCGATCGATCCGAAAGAGTTTCGGTAGTCGTAGGGCGGGTAGACTCGCCTACTTCAGCGACTGTTGCCGATTCGTCCTCAGCTCGTTGCGAGGCCGTCCTCAAATCCGCACTGCTTCCCCAGCAGTCTCCGCAAAACCCCACTTGGCATCACATGTGCAAAGGCAGCCTCACTTCCCCTGCACATGAAGAAAATCAAAGTCATCCAGTTCGGTCTCGGTCCCATCGGCAGCGAGTCGCTCAAGCTCGCCGCGGAACAGTCGTGGCTCGAGGTCACGGGCGGCGTCGACATCGATCCCGCCAAGGTCGGCAAGACCCTCGCCGACCTCACGGGCGTAGCCACGCTCGGCCAGGCCAAAGTCTTCGCCTCGCTCGAGGCGCTCTTCGCCGCCGTCGGCAAGCCGGATGTCGTGCTGCACACCGCGGGCTCCAGCGCCGCCGCTTCGTTTGCTCAAATGAAGCCCGCCCTCGACGCCGGCGTGAGCGTCGCTTCGACCTGCGAGGAGCTGATCTTCCCCGCACTGAAGACCCCCGGCCTCGCCGCGGAGTACCACCAGCTTTGCCAGCGCAGCGGCGCCCGGATCGCCGGCACCGGCGTGAACCCCGGCTTCGTGATGGATATCCTGCCGATCTGCCTCACCGGCGTGAGCCGCGAGGTGAAATCGATCTACGTCGAGCGCGTCGTCAATGCCTCCACCCGCCGCCAGCCGCTCCAGGCCAAGATCGGCAGCGGGCAGAATCCCGACGATTTCCGCGCCAAGTTCGCCGCTGGCAAGGCCGGCCACGCCGGCTTCCAGCAATCGGTCGCCCTCCTCGCCCACGCCATGGGCTGGAAGCTCGATGAGGTCCGCGAGACCTGCGAGCCCGTCGTCGCTTCCAGCCGCGTGATCACCAAGTTTTTCGACGTCGCCCCCGGCCAGAGCCTCGGCATCCACCAGAAGTGCATCGGCCTCGTCGGCGGCGAAACGAAGATCAAGCTCGACCTCCAGATGTACCTCGAGGCTCCGCTCCCGCACGACGCTATCGTGATCAAGGGCCGCCCCGACCTGAACCTTGTGCTCAATGGCGGCGTCGCCGGCGACGATGCCACGGTCGCCTCCCTCATCAATATCGTGCCCCGGCTGCTGGCCGCCGCCCCTGGCGTGCGCCTGATGACGGAGCTGGCCGTCCCCTCCTGGCAAAACCCGCAAAGTGCCGCCACCGCCGGAATCAGCAGCGACCGCGCACAATCTGTCTCGTCGGCTGCCGCCTGAGTCGTCAGCGTGCCCGGCTATCGACGCCGCCTCGCGATTCGTCGCGCGGCGGCGTCTTCGTTTTCCCCGATGAAATTTGCCTCCCTCTCGCTGCTCGTCGCTCTCACCTGCTCGACCGCCGTCGCCTTTGCGGCTGAGCTCACGTCGCCGAAGACACACTTCGGCTTCGCGATCGGTGACGACTACCAACTCGCCAACTACACCCAGACCGAGGCGTATTTCCGGAAGCTCGCCGGGCAGAGCAACCGGCTGAAGCTCGTCGATATGGGCAAGACCGAGGAAGGCCGCACCCAGCTGATGGTCATCGCGACCGCGCCCGAAAATTTCAAGCATCTCGACCGCTACAAGACCATCGCCCAGAAGCTGGCCCGCGCCGAGGGCATCTCGCCCGCCGACGCTCAGGCGCTCGCCGCCGAGGGCAAGGCCATCGTCTGGCTCGACGGCGGCCTGCACGCCAGCGAGACGGTCGGCTCGCACCAGTTGATCGAGACCGTCTGGCACCTCGCCAGCTCCAACGACCCCGAGATGCAGCGCATCCTGCGCGATGTGATCGTGCTCTGCGTCCACGCCAATCCCGATGGCCAGGAACTCGTCGCCAACTGGTACATGCGCGAGTCCGACCCCATGAAGCGCTCTCTGACCGGCGTGCCCCGTCTCTACCAGAAGTACATTGGCCACGACAACAATCGCGACTTCTACATGTCGGCGATGAAGGAGAGCACCAACATCAACCGGCAACTCTACCTCGAGTGGTTTCCGCAGGTCGTCTATAATCACCACCAGTCCGGCCCGCAGGGCACTGTGATGTTCGTCCCGCCCTTCCGCGATCCCTTCAACTATAACTTCGATCCGCTCGTCGTCGTCGGCGTCGAGACGATGGGCAACGCCATCCAGAGCCGATTCCTGCAGGAGGGCAAACCCGGTGCCACCTCCCGCAGCGGCGCCAACTACTCCACGTGGTGGAATGGCGGCCTACGCACCACGACCTATTTCCACAACATGATCGGTCTCCTCACCGAGATCATCGGGAATCCCACGCCGATGCAGATCCCGTTTGTCGCGCGCCGCCAGCTCCCCTCCAACGATCTCACCTCGCCCATCGCGCCCCAGCGCTGGCACTACCGCCAGTCCATCGATTACTCGCTCTCCGCCAATCGCGCGGTCCTCGACTATGCGTCGCGCCACCGCGAGGTGCTGCTGCATAATATCTACCTGATGGGCAAAAACTCCATCGACCGCGGCAGCCGCGATAGCTGGACGCCCCGCCCCACCCGACTCGACGAGATCGTGAAAGGCGCGGCCACCGAGCCGCGCTCCACCGAGACCGACGACATCCCCGCCCCGGACAGTGGCGATTCGCCGCCCCCGAGCGGCGGCGGCTCCAGTTCCTCCCGCCTTACCAGCAAGCACTGGGACCTCTTCCGCAAAGCTGAGTGGCGCGACCCACGCGGCTTCATCGTCCCCGCCGACCAGCCGGATTTTCCGACCGCGATCAAGTTCATCAACACCCTGGTCAAAACCGGCATCATCCTCCATCGCGCGAAGTCCGACTTCACCGTCGGGGGCAAGACGTATCCAGCCGGGTCTTACATCGTGAAGACCGCGCAGGCCTTCCGGCCGCACGTGCTCGATATGTTCGAGCCGCAGGATCACCCCAACGATTTCAAGTACGAGGGCGGCCCGCCGAATCGCCCCTACGATGTCGCGGGCTGGACGCTCGCCTTCCAGATGGGCGTGAAGTTCGACCGCATGCTCGAGGCCTTCGACGGCCCCTTCGAGCGGCTGCCCTACGGCCAGATACAGATGCCTCCGGCCGCGCGCATCCCCAAGGCCGCGTCCGCTCCGGTCGGCTTCGTGATCTCGCCGCGGCAGAACGACAGCTTCATCCTCGTCAACCGCCTCCTCGCTGGCGGCGCGGAGGTCTTCCGCATGAAGAGCGCTCCGGCCGGCGCCGCCGAGTTCGGCGCGGGCGCGATCTATGTGCCGGCGCAGGGCAAGGCCAACGGCCTCGTCGAAAAGGCCGCCGCGCAACTCGGCTTGCAGGTCCGCCCTCTCACCGCCGCGCCTGCCGCCGCAAACCTGATCAAGCTCGCGCCCGTGCGCGTCGCGCTCTGGGACCGCTACGGCGGCTCGATGCCCTCGGGATGGACGCGCTGGGTTTTCGAGCAATTCGAGTTTCCCTTTGAGGTTATTTTCTCGTCGCAGATCGATGCCGGGAATCTCCGGGCAAAGTATGACGCGATTGTTTTCGTCGCCGGCGCCATTCCCTCGCAGGGCGTGCGCCCGCCGCCCACGGCCCGCCCGCGCAACCTCCCGCCCGAGTACGAGAGCCGGATCGGCCGCATCACGCCCGACAAGTCGGTGCCCGCCCTGAAGCAGTTTCTCGAAGCTGGCGGCACGGTGGTCACAATCGGTTCCTCGACTAACCTCGCCTACCAGCTCGCGCTGCCGATCCAGAGTGCCCTCACCGAGCGCAACTCCACCGGCAAGCTGCGCAACCTGCCTGACGACAAGTTCTACATCCCCGGCAGCGTGCTCGAGGCGAAGATCGACAACACGAATCCCCTCGCCTGGGGGATGGCCGAGCGGGCCGACTTCTATTTCGACCGCAGCGCCGCCTTTAATCTGCCAGAGGATGCCGCCGCCAAGGGCTTCACGCCCATCGCCTGGTTCGATTCCGACAAACCGCTGCGCAGCGGCTGGGCTTGGGGCCAGAGTTTTCTCAAAGACCGCGTCACCGTCGCCACGGTGCAAGTCGGCGCGGGCAAGCTCCACCTGATGGGCAGCGAGGTCGCCTTCCGCGCGCAGACCCACGGCACCTTCAAACTCCTCTTCAACGCCCTCTACCTCTCCACCGCCACGGAACCCAAGCCCACCCTGTGAACTCGCTCGCCCTTGCCACGCCGTTCCGCGCCCGCCGTACGGCAGGCAGCCGTTTCGCGCTCGTCGCGCTCGTCGGAGCGGCGCTTTCCACCGTGCCGTCCATCCTTTCGGCTGCATCCACCGCCAAGATCGAGCCGGTCGCCATCGACGCAATCTTCGCCGAGTGGAACAAACCGACCACGCCGGGCGTGGCGCTCGCCGTGATCCACGAAGGCGCGATCGTTTATGAGCGTGGCTACGGTCAGGCCAATATCGAGCGCAAGGTCGCCATCACCCCGCAGACTGCCTTCTACATCGGCTCGGTCTCGAAGCAGTTTACCGCCGCCGCCATCGCGCTGCTCGCCCAGCGCAAGGTCATCTCGCTCGACGACGATGTGCGGAAGTATGTGCCGGAGCTCCCGGACTATGGCACGCCCGTCACCATCCGCCAGTGCGTGCATCACACCAGCGGCCTGCGCGACTACCTCGCGCTCCGCGCCCTCGCCGGCGAGCCCGTGAATGCCACCTTCACCGACGACGACGTGCTCGCGCTGATCCGGCGGCAGAAGGCCCTCAATTTCCCGCCGGGCACCGGCCACCTGTATTCCAACTCCGGATACTTCGTGCTCTCGCTCATCGTGAAGCGCACCACCGGCAAATCGCTGCGTGACTTCGCCGCGGAAAATTTCTTTGGCCCCCTCGGCATGAAGACCGCGCAGTATCGCGACAAGCACACCCACCCCATCCCCAACCGTGCCGAGGGCTACGCCGCCCTCGGCAATGGCTACCGGGTGAGCAATCCCAATTTCGATGTCGTCGGCGCCGGCGGTGTTTTCATGACCGTCCGCGACTTCCTCGCGTGGGACCGGAATTTCTACGACGCCAAGATCGGCGGCGCCGACTTCGTCGCCCAGCTCCAGACGCCCGGGCTCCTCAACAATGGCACCGACACCCGCTACGCCTTCGGCCTCACCGTCGGCCAGTACCGGGGGCTGAAGGTCGTGGAGCACTCCGGCGCGTACGGTGGCTTCAAAGCCCACGTCATCCGTTTCCCCAACCAACGCCTCTCGGTCGTGTGTTTCACCAATCTCGGCGCGATGACCCCCGGCGTCCTCGTCCGCAAAGTCGCGGATGCCTGCCTCGCGGGCGCGTTCCCGAGCGCAGCAACCGTGGCGGCTTCGACGTCCGCCCCCAGTGCGACCGTCGATGCAGCCGGCGCGGTCCTGACCGAGACCCAAGCTGGAAACGGCAAGGCCGGAAAAGCCTCCCAGGGCGGTAAAACCCAAAAATCCCCTCCCGCAGCGCCCACCGCCCTCACGCCCGCCGAAGCCGCGCGCTTCGCGGGCACGTACCGCAGTGACGAGCTCAATGTGGCGTACCAGATCGTTGCCGAGGCGTCGTCCGGAGCGCTAAAGCTCGAGCGCCGGGGCAATCCCACCGCTTCACTCACTCCGGAAGCGGCGAATACCTTCGCCACGTCCGGCTTGAAGCTTCGCTTCAATCGCGACGAGCGCGGTAACATCGCCTCTTTCTCCTTGGAGGCCGGACGCGTCCGGGATCTCGCTTTCACCCGTCAGTGAAGCAGTTGCCAAAGTAGAGTTTCGGTTTCCCTCCTCTATTTTTCGCCCGAAAGCGCGGCGGAGGGAAATCGCTGTTGACAACCCCTCCGCGTTCATGAGCTTTTGGCCCTTCGCAGGTATTGGCTTCCTAGCTCAATGGTAGAGCAGTTGACTCTTAATCAATTGGTTCGGGGTTCGAGTCCCCGGGGAGCCACCACCTTCTAAGTATCGGGAGTTACTCTTCCCCGCCGTTAGTTCGGCCACGTATTTCGCCGGAAGTACCTCAACGATAGCGGCTATTGTGTCCCATGCGTGCGGCAGGACGCAAATCCGCTCGACACTCCCCGGCTGCATGTCGATTCACTCCTTCCGGCCACGTCCCCATGCCTCCGCCGGATACAGACCAAGCTCGCTGGTTCACTGACGAAGTGCATGCGCACGACGGGCAGCTCCGGGCTTATTTGCGGGGCAGCTACCCCTCCGTCCGGGACGTCGATGATGTGGTGCAGGAGTCCTATCTGCGGATGTGGAAGGCGAAGCTCTCCCATCCGATAGCGTCGACGAAATCGTTTCTTTTCCAGGTCGCCCGCAACCTCGCGATCGACACGGTGCGGAAAAAACAGTCCGCACCGACAGAAACTTTGGTGGAAGACGCCGCGGTATCCGTCTTGGAAGAGGGCACGGATGCAGCCACCGCGCTCAGTCGTCAGGAAAAAATCGATCTGCTCAGCGCCGCCCTCGCCACTCTCCCTCATCGCACCCGTGAAATCGTCTTCCTCCGCAAGTTCCAGGGCACGCCCCAGCGGGAGGTCGCGGCGCGTCTCTCCGTCTCGGAGCGCACGGTGGAAACCCAACTCGCCAAGGGAATGAAGCACTGCGCCGACTTTCTGCGAAGGCGGGGCGTCGACGGATTCGCCTGCGATGAATAACGAACGCCCTCCAGCCTCTTCGCCCTCCGACCGCCCGGTCTTGCACGGCGTGGACTGGGCTGTGCAGGCAGGTGCAACCGACGAGGTGATGCTCGGCACGCAGCGGCGCGTCCGCCGCCGCCGCCAGGAGCGCCTGGCTTTGGTGGCGACGGTGGGCCTGTGTGTCCTCGGTGTGTCCCTTTGGGTGTCCCCGCTGTCACGGCCTTCTGCGACGACAGTCGTCGCGTCGCGTTCCGCGGTGATCGAGGCTCCTGCCCGGCAGGTGTTGCCGGATGGCTCGGTAGTCGAATTGAAGGACGGCGCCGTGATCGCCGTGGCCTACACGCCGGGCACCCGCCGCATCGTGCTCCAGCGGGGCGAAGCGCATTTTCAGGTGGTCAAGGATCCCGCCCGGCCCTTCATCGTCGCCGTCGACGCAGTCGAGGTTCGGGCCGTCGGCACGTCGTTCTCCGTGCAGCGCCGGACAGCGCAGGTGGAAGTTCTCGTGACGACGGGCCGCGTTGCCGTGGACCGTGTGGTGGAAACACAGGCAGACAGCCCGCCCACTGACCCGCAGACGATCGCCACGCTCGATGCGGGCAATCGCACGCTGGTCGAGGCGACCCCGAGCGCGGCAGCCCCGGTGGTCGAGCCGCTCACGACCACCGAGATGGGGCAGCGCCTCGCGTGGCGCGTACCGCGTCTGGAGTTCACCCGCACCGCCCTCTCGGAAGCGATTCCGATGATCAACCAGCATAGCACCATCAAGCTCTCGCTGGCCGATCCCTCGCTCGGCAGCGTGCGCATCAGCGGCCTGCTCCGGGTGGACAACGTCGAGACGCTCTTCCACCTGCTCGAAGTGGAGCATGGCATCAAGGCTGACCGCCTCGACAGCGGCGAGGTCATCCTCCGGCGCGCGCGCTGATCGCGCTGGGCGGAAAGTGCCTTCGCGGGCATCGCATGATGCTAAGCTGGCAAGATTGTTACGATTCGCATAATTTTCCGATGTGGCTGCGCGCCTGTTCCCCGTCTCGTTGGGTATGCCCCCTTCCGTTCCGCCTTCTCGCCAGCGACGCTGCTGTCGTTTCACGGTCCTCTTCCTGACGCTTTGGACCTTGTGCGCGTGCTCCGCCTTCGCCGCCAGCAGCACCGCTAAAATGGCCTTCGATCTCCCCGCCGATGCGGCGGAGCGCTCGCTCAAAAAGTTTTCCACCCAGTCGGGGGTGGATGTGATCTTCGTGCCGGAAGCCGTCAGCAGTGTGAAGACCAAGGCAATCAAGGGCGACTATGTCCCTGCCGAGGCGCTCCGCCAGATGCTCGATGGCACCACGCTGCGCGTGCTGCATGATGAAAAGACCGGCGTGCTTTCCGTAACCCGCCAAGCCGTCGCGGAAAAAAACGTCCCTCGGGTGGCGCAAGCGACGCCAGGCGACCGTCGCCCGAGAGAAAATAACGATGGCAGCGACATCCCGAGCGACGCCGCCGTGCAGCTCTCGCCCTTCGAGGTGCAGGCGGACTTGGATACCGGTTATGCCGCCAGCGGCACGCTGATGGGCACCCGCCTTCGCACCGATCTCAAGGACATCGCGGCCTCGATTTCGGTGATCACGAAGGATTTCATGCAGGACGTAAACGCCAACGACCTCGAAGGTCTCCTCGTTTACACGACCGGCACGGAGGTCGCCGGCATGGGCGGCAATTTCTCCAACGCCAGCGACACGGGCCAGCGTTACGTCGATGCGGAAAACGGCAACCGCGGCTCCAATAGCGCCACGCGCGTCCGTGGCCTCGGCTCCGCCGATCTCACGCGCGACTATTTCCTCACGAGCCTGCCGGTCGACGGCTACATCCTCGAGCGCGCCGAGATCAGCCGCGGCCCCAATGCCATGCTCTACGGCCTCGGCGCCCCCGCCGGCATCATCAACAGCGGCATCATCAAGGCCAACCTCCAGCGCAACAAGACGACCTTCAACCAGCAGTTCGGCTCGTACGGCACCAGCCGCTCCAGCCTCGAC
>JAZKEV010000682.1:0-1959 GCA_040386765.1 Verrucomicrobiota bacterium
CGGCGTCGCGCTCCGCTTGCGGCATTCGCCGGAGCAGGCTGTGGCAATCCGCGAAGAGTGTTGGCACCATCTGCCACACTCCGATCAACGAAGCCACCACCGCAGCCCAGAAGCCAACCGAGTAAATATAGAAGCCGACCGGTCCGGTGATTTCAGCGAGCTGTCCAGCCATGCGTGAGACGGCTTCCCCGTCGGTGATGGCAATACCGGTCGAGTGGAAGACGCGATTCGCGATCAGCACCACCGAGAGACCAAAAACCGCCGTGAACAGATACGCCACCCCGAGGTCCAGCCGCACGCTTCGCAGGTTGCGAGGAGCCTCCTTGCTCTCGTCGCGCAGGAGATAGTTGTAACTCAGCAGGGTCAACGAGCCGCCGATCCCGCCAATCAACGACAGCACATAAGCGCCGCCTTTGGCCGGAATGATCGGAACGAGAAGTCCTCTCAGCGCGGCAGCCGGTTCGCGGAAGGTCAACGCGGCGCAGACGACGATGCTGAAGAACATGACGACAATGAGGGGCTTCATCACCCGTGAGAACCCGCCTGCCCGGGCAGTATGGATGAACCAGAACGCGACGCCCGCATGTGCGAAGGCACCCCAGGACCTTGGAACGGCGCCGCGCGTGATGTTCTCAATCGCCAGGCCGCAGCCGCTCACGAGCGCGCCGCTGACGGCAATCGCCCACAGGGCGAGGTAGCCCATGAAGACGGTCAGCACCCAGCGTGGAAGGTACCGCGCCCATCCCTCCAACAGCGTCATCCCGGTGGCGAGCTGCCAGCGGGCAAGACCCTCGGTCAGGACGAATTTGAAGAATGCGCCGAGCGCCAGCGCCCACAGAAGCGTGACTCCGTATCTTGCCCCGCCGACCGTGGCGGAGATGATGTCGCTCGCGCCGACGCCGCTTGCCGCCATGATCAGCCCCGGACCAAGCCATCGCGAGGAACGAGCCCGCCTCCGGGTTGCCGGAGGGTGATGCGCCCGTGGAGCAGGCGGGGCAGGGATTCGCTCGGAGCTCATGATTCCGATGGCTGAAGGATCCCGATCGGGGCACCCGCGAATCGTTGCCCCCGCTTCCATTTCCACTCTTCAATGGCGGAGAAGAGGCAGGGGACGATGAACATGGTGATGACGCTCACGGCCATGCCGCCGAGCGAGGGAAGCGCGATCGGTTTCATCACGTCGGCGCCGCGGCCGGTGGCCCAGAAGACGGGCAGCAGGCCGAAGACGGTGGTGCAAACGGTCATCAGGTTGGCGCGGATGCGTTTCAGGCCGGCCTGGACCACGGCCTCGCGGATCTCGGCGATGGTTCCGGGCTTGCTGTGGTCGAAGATGTCTTCGAGGTAGGTGGAAAGAACCACGCTGTCGTCATCGACCACGCCGAGCAGCACGAGAAAGCCCACCCACACGGCGACGGAAAGATTCACGTCCCACAGCGGCAGGAGCAGGAAACCCGCGGAGAGCGAGACGGCGACATCGAGGAAGATGACCGGGGCGATCCACTTCCGGCGGAAGCAGAGGTAGAGCGAAAGAAACATCAGCGCGATGCAGATGGGCACGAGGATTTGCATCCGCTTGGTGGCGCGGACCTGATTTTCAAATTGCCCGCTCCACTCCCAGAAATAGCCGGCGGGAAGTGTGAGCCGGCCGTCTTTGAGAGCGGCTTGCAGCAGGCGTTCGGAGTCCTCGACCACGCTCACTTCATCGCGGTCGCGGGTGTTCATGGTGACGTAGCCGACGAGCAGGCCGCGCTCTCCTTTGATCTCCTGCGGACCGAGCACGCTTTTGATGGTGAGCACCTGGGCGAGCGGCACCTCCGCGCCGGTGCTGGTGGGCAGGAGGATCTTTTCCAACTCGGGAATGTCCTCGCGAAATTCACGCAGGTAGCGAACGCGGATCGGGTAGCGCTCGCGGCCTTCGACCGACTCCATGATGTTCATGCCGCCGATGGCGATCTCGAT
>JAZKEV010000683.1:0-7227 GCA_040386765.1 Verrucomicrobiota bacterium
TCCGTGAAGGCTCCAGCACAAAGGTACCCAAGCCCTGCCGCGCCTCGACCAAACCCGCCGCCTGCAGCAGCGAGATCGCCTCGCGCACCACCGCCCGGCTAACGCCGTGCTCGCGCATCATGTCGTGCTCGCCCGGGATGCGGCTGCCCGGGGCCAGCTGGCCCCCGCGAATCCGCTGTGAGACCTCATCCACCAACCGCTGGGCAAGCTTCGGAGCGCGCGCCCGCATCGGCGGAGACGTCGGAGAGGAGGGAGAAGACGACATTCGGGGTGAATTTATGGTTGGGACACCATGGTCAGGCAATGCATCTGGAAAAGCGCGCGCCTCACGTAAGAGTGCTCAACTTAAGGGTGTTTTCAAAATGCTGCAATAATCCACCTCTGTCATTCTGAGCGCAGCGAAGAATCCACGCGTGCGAAGGCAGCAGGGGGCCCGTTCCCGTGGATTCTTCGCTGCGCTCAGAATGACAAACCATTTTGAAAACACGGCCCTATGGCGCGACCACGAGCGCGCACGTGTTCACGTCGCTCAGAACGTCCCCTTCACGCCAAAGGTCAGCGCCGTGCCATGCACCGCATATTGGCGTACGAGCGCGGGATTGGCGCCGATTTTCTCCAGCCCCAGCAC
This sequence comes from Verrucomicrobiota bacterium, assembly GCA_040386765.1. Classification (GTDB taxonomy): domain Bacteria; phylum Verrucomicrobiota; class Verrucomicrobiia; order Opitutales; family Opitutaceae; genus ER46. The sequence goes on from JAZKEV010000683.1 coordinate 629, forward strand.
CGGCTCGTTCAGGAGATTTCGCGCCATGAAGAAGAAGCTGACGTTGTTCGTGAAGAAGAACGAGCCGCCTGCATCGACCACCAGCCGGTGGCGGTCGAGGTTGGTGCCGGCGGCGTTGGCGGGCGTGGTGTCTTTCCAGATACCGCTCGCATTCAGCCGCACGCGGCCGATCGAGTAATACAGGCCGCCCGTGACCGTGTGGGGTGTGATGCCGCTGATGGCATTGCCGCGATAGGTACGCGTGTAGGCGGCCCGCACATTGAGCCCTTTGAACGGACCCGGCAGGATCGACAGGCTTTGGCTGTACTCGAGCTCAAGCCCGCGGAGATAGATCTCTTCCGAGCTGCTGACGCCGGAGACGAAGGTGTAGCCGGCGTACTGCGGGTCGTTGCCATAGCCGAATTCCTCGGCGGTGAAGCGATTGGTCGTCCGCAGGCCTTTGATGCGATTTTCAAAGACGCCGAGGCCAAACATGCCAACCGGTTCGAAGTAATACGCGAGCCGGGCCGAGAGATTGTGCGACATCTCGGGCGTCAGGTTAGGATTCGGCGCGTTCACGGTCTGCGTGTCTTCGTTTACGGTCCAGAGGCCGGTGACGTCGTCGAAGGTGGGCCGCTGGATCGTGCGGCTGTAGCCCACATTCAGGCTGAGGCCTTCCGTGATGTCGTACTTGGCCGAGGCGCTGGGGAAGAAATTATCGTAGCCGCCGTCGCGCGTGATCTTCGGGCGTGAGCGGAACTGATAGTCGATGCCCGGCGCCGTCGTGGCGCGGCCGCCGGAGATCGGAAACCCAGCCGCGACGACCTCGCTGCCGGGGCGCGGATTGTACTCCGTGGATTCGGTCGCGGTATCCTCGTAACGCAGGCCAGCGCGGAAGCGCAGGGCTTTGATCCGCGTCGTCCCCATGAGGTAGCTGGAGTTGATCGTCTCGACGTACTCCTTCTCATTGGCGACAAAGGCCGTGTAGTAATTGGTCGCGGACGAGGCTATCGTGAAATACTCGGGGTGATCCTTGAAGGTCGACGCGATCCCCTTTTGGTCGGGAAAGACGATATTCCGGCCCGTCGTGGAAGCGATGCTCAGACCGTTGTTGAGATTAAAGGGAAACGCCGAGGGGTACGCCCCCCAGCTGCCGGTCGAGCCACCGCCGGGCCCGACGTAGGCCCACTGGTAGTAGTCGCGGGTATTGCTCGACTCGCGGTTGTCCTCCTTGGACTTGATGCCGCCCTTCCAGGTGATGGGCAGCCAGGTGCGCGTCTGGAAGGTGGCGTTGAGCTCGCCGCTGTAGAGCTCGGTCTTCGCGTGGCGCGTATCGTGGCGGGCACGCGGATTTTTGTAGTTCGAGAGGTCGGACCAATCGGGGCCGGAGAGCTGCGTGATCTTCCAATCGGCGGTATTCGGGCTGGAGCGCTCGGCCTTGAAGTTCACGCCCGACAGTGCGTTGAGCGGCACCTGGTAGAAGATGCCCTCTTCCGTGAGCGGCAGGTAATCGTTTTTGGAGATCGAGGCGGCGAACCTCGCATCGACGGTCAGAGAGCCATTCTTGTACTCGAGCTTGGGGATGTAGCTCGAGGTATCGCCATTCTTGGATACGCCGCTATTGGCCAGCGTCACGGTCGAGGCCGCACCGGTCGTAGTGAAACTGACGGACGGATCGGCGCCCAGGACATTGGTTCGCGCGCCGGTGGCGAAGGTGACCTGCGGGGCCATCGAGAAATTCGCGAGCGTGTTGTAGATGTAGGTGAAAGAGGCCACGAGCCGCGGCGTCACCTTGTAATCGGAGGTGAAGGTCACGGTGCTGCGACTGAGGCCTGTCTTGATATTGGCGGTCGTGGAGATCGAGGAGAGCACCACGGGCCGCTGGTCCGTCGGCGTCGTCGTGTAGTTGTAGGTGTTCACCGTCGAGGACGTCGGCAGGTACGTGTTGGACTGGCTGAGATTCAGCACGATCCCGAGGCGCTTGTTGAAAAAGACGTCCGAGAATTCGAGGATGCCGCCGGGCAGAATGCTGCGGCGCAGCTCGCCATTGGGCACGAGCTCGCGCTTGCCGATCTCGAAATCCTGCGAGTGCGCCGTGAAATTCAGCTGCACCATGGTCCGACGCCCCTGCCGGTCGAAGGCGCGCTTGGTCTTCAGGTTGATCGTGCCGGCGGGCGCGCTCGCATCGACATCGGCGGAGATCGTCTTGGAGACCTCGATGGAATCCATGCTGGAGAGCGAAACCTGCTCGAAGCTGAAGGCGCGGGCATTGGCGGTGCCGGCCGCATTGGCATCGGCGCTCGCAAGGCTCACGCCATCGAGGGTGAGCTGCGTGTAGTGCGCACCGAGCCCGCGCAGGCGGGCGTAGCGCGCCTCGCTATTGGCCATCTCGATATCCACGCCGGGGATGTTCTTGAGAAACTCCGCGACATTTCCCTCCGCCACATCGCCGAACTCCTCGGAGCCAACGCTGTTCGTGATGTTCATCGAGTTGCGCTGCTCCATGATCGCCTTGGCGCTGCCTTCGCGCGCACCGGAGACGACAAACTCCTGCAGCTTCACCACCGAGCCCCCGTCAGCCGCGGCCGACAGGCTGCTCGACAGTTCGAAATCACGCTCCGTGGTGCCTCCGACATTCACCAGCACCATGGCGCGGGCCGGTCGATAGCCCGTGAACGTGACGAGCACGCGCACCTCGCCGGCTGGCACGCGGTTGAGCACGTAACGTCCGCCGTCTTCGGAGACTGTGGAGATGGCGGTGCCCTCGACGGAGACGACGGCATTGCGCACGTATTCGCCCGTAGCAGGATTTATGATACGGCCGCTCACGGTGCCGGCGGCCGGCGCTTGCGCGAAGGCAGCCGGGCCGTGAATCGCACCGGCGATGAGGAAGACCAACAAGGCGAGTTGGCGGAGGTAGGTGCTGGGGGGTTTCATGGAAAGTGAAGCGATTGGGGCAGGCAGTCGCCGCGGCCTGCCCTCGAGGAAGAGAGCAGGAACTCAGCGATTATGGGGTGCAGGCGTGAAGCGATGCCCGCGACCTGGAGCGATCAGTGGCTGTTTGGAAAATCGGCCGCATGCCGGGTAGGCAGCCAGCTTGCTGGCGCTGGTGAGTATTCGGACGAGCGCCTGCAAGCAGGCGGCCTACCACGGTGGCGGGTCATTTCACCCCCCAAGCTCTAGGCGAATGACTGGAATTGCGTGAGAGTTTTATTGGAGAGAATTTAAACGGACTGGAAGCGGACGCGTCGATCGGCATCGCGCCGCGACCGTGGCCACGGGCGCGCTCACTTCTCGGGTTGAGGTTTGAGATTCAACGCGAGATCGCGAAAGCGCGGCACCCGATGGAAAGTCGCGTAGTCGGCATCGTGCTGACTGGGGGCGTTGATGCTGCTCCGCGCGATGATCGCGAGGTGGTCGCCATCGATGACCGGGCGCGCGTACATGAACGACTGCGAGATCTTGCCGGCCTGGGCGATGCAGCCGGCCTGGAACCAGTTGAGCGCATCGAGGCTGTAGAGGAGCATGAGGAAGCGCCGGTCGTTGCCGCCGATGCGACCTTCGCCGCGGAACTTCTTGGTCTTAGCGCCCGCTTCCCACCAATCGTAGAGGCCCTGGCTATCCGTCGCGAGATTGGCCGTCGCCCAGTAGAGCTGCGATTTCTCGTCCCACAGCACACAGAACTTCAGCTGCCCGCCGGGCATCGCGCTGTATTGGTTGAAGGTGAGCTTCGCGTTTCTGCCGTCGTCGTTCAGGTCGAGCACGGCGCAGATGCCCACGGTCGATTGGCGCTTCGGCTTTACGGTCGCGAGGACGCGAAGCTGGCCCTGCACCTCGATCACATTGGGCTCGAGGTACTGGCTGGAGAGGCTGGCGAATTTCGGGTTGGCCAGCTGCTCCGGGATGCCGGGGAAGGCCACGGGGTTGGAGAGGCGCCATGCGGCCTTGTCGAGCGGGTCGCGCGAGAGATCGCCGATGACGGCCACCGGGCCGCGGTTGGCGCCAAGACTCAGGTCATCCACCGCCCAATAGAGCTTGTTGTCGCGGACGACCATGGCGGTGTGGCAATTCCAGAAATGCCCGGTGAAGAGCGTGACCGGCTGCGACCACGTCTTGCCGCCGTCGTTGCTGCGGAGGAGCAAGAGGTCGTCGTTACGCGCCTTTGCCCCACCCTTCATGGTGAAGAGGTAGAGCGCCCCACCCCACGTCCACGGCACAGAGGAGTAGTAAGGCAGTGTGGAAAGCGTGCGCCATTCCTTGCCGCCATCGGAGCTCGCGAGGATGTGCGTGGTGCAATCCTTCACTCGTGACAGGCCGGACGTCTCACCGCGCGGAATCACCGGCACAACCGCAATCAGCGTTCCATTGTCCAACCGCACCAAACCGGGGCCCTCGACATACAGCTTGGAGTTGGGGTTATGGTAAATCTGGGTGTAGTCGGGTGACAGCAGAGCAGGCGCTCCGAAGAGGGGTTTCATCAGGCCGCACCCCAGAAGCACTCCTATCGCCAGAACACGTTTACGCAGGATTTGGGGCAGGAACAGGGGCATGATTTTTGATAGATCACTTGTCTGACATCTGACAACAAAATAATCGCAGGCGTACCTCGAAGCCTCTCTCGTCCTTCTCACTCTCGTTACTCGTTGATATACTGCATCTAACCGTGCCCATTGAGTTATTATTCTTGGCGGTGCTCTTCGTATTCGCACGCGAAGCGCCGTTTGATCGATCATTCGCTAGGCTCCGTATCCGGTCGTCGGTCTGCGCAAAGACTGAGATTGCCCTATCCATTCCACTTTCCGTGCCGACCTCAAGATGATCGAAGCCGAGCTGGGGGCGGTGATTTGCCGCAAGCGCAGGCGACCTCTGGAGGCGGAGCGCGATCCGCCAACCTCGAGGCGACCAGCATATTCGCAGGTCGAGGAGTTTTCGTAGCCCTAACGGATATCGCGCGGACCATGCCCGAGCGCCCTCCCCGCCTCATTCAAGGAGTTCCTCGACCACTTCAGCGAGAAGCAGCGCCGGCCTCCCACGAGCCCCTCACTCGGCCCGCAACGACGTCATCGGGTCGACGCGCGCCGCGCGGAGCGCCGGGAAGAAGCAAGCGATCAAGCCCACGACCGCCAACAAAGCCGTGACGGCCACGTAGGTAAAGGGATCGGTCGTCGAGACCCCGAAGAGCATGCTCACGATCCAGCGCGAGGCGGCAACCGCGACTGCAACCCCGATGGCGGCGCCGAGCGCCACCAGGACAAACGATTCGCGAACGACCATCATAAGCACCGACTGCGGCAACGCGCCGAGTGCCATGCGCAAACCGATCTCGCCGGTCCGGCGAGCGACGGTGTACGACATAAGCCCATAGAGCCCGACACCGGCGAGCCCGAGCGCGAGCACGCCAATGACGCTACAGAGCCGGGCGAAAAGGCGCTCCTGCGCCAGGAGTCGGTCGATCTGCGCTTCCTGCGTGCGGACATTGAAGATCGGCACATTGGCATCCACTTCCTGCAGCGCGGCGCGCACGAGCGGCATGACCGCCGCCGACTCGCCCGTGAAACGAACGACAAAGGTGGCGACCCCGTCGGACGTCCCCGGCAACTGCGCATAAGGCAGGAATACCACGGGCGGCGGTGTAGTCCTGATCCGCGAATAAGAGGCATCGCGCGTCACGCCGACGATTTCGATATCCGCGTCGGCGGCAGGTGCATTCAGCGCGATGCGTCGTCCGATCGCATTTTCACCGTCGAAGTATTTTCGCGCGAAGGCCTGGTTCACGATCGCGACCTTCGGGGTGTTTGCTTCATCGCGCGCCGTGAAGGTGCGGCCCAGCAGCAACGGCATTTCAAGCGTGGCCAGATAATCGGCGTCGATCGCGTTCATGTTAGCGCCTTCTCCGCGCCCGGTCGAGGCGTAGCCGGGCACTGAAACGCCGCTGGACCAGTTGCGCTGACTCAGGGGCGGGACACGCGCAAAGCCCGCCCGCTTCACCCCCGGAATGGCGCCGAGCCTGTCCCGCATCTGCGCATACAGCGCCGGAATCCGCGGCGCGGGAGTTCCACTGGCGCCGGCATTGACCTCGAAGAGCAGCAAGTGCTCGCGGTTGAAGCCGACATCGACGTTCTGGAGATTTCGCAGCGTGCGCACGAAAAGCCCCGCGCCGATCAACAGCACGACCGAGAGCGCGACCTGCGCGACCATCAGCGATTTCGCGAGCATGGAGCGCGAATGCGCCCCAAGCGTGCGAGCGCTCCCCTGAAACTCCGCGCTGAGATCGAGCCGCGTGGAACGCAGCGCCGGCGCCAGCCCAAAGAGAATGCCCGTCGCGAGCGCCACCGAAACGGTAAAGGCCAGGACACGCCAATCCAGCGAGGCCTCGATGGTGAACGGGCCATCGCCAAAGGGCTGGAGCGCCAGCAGCGCACGGCTGCCCCACCACGCGAGCACAAGCCCGGCAACGGCCCCGAGCCCGGCCAGCAACACGCTCTCCGCGAGCAGCTGCCGCACGATCTGCGCACGGCTGGCCCCGAGTGTGAGGCGCACCGCGATCTCGCGCCGCCGCGACGCTCCGCGGGCCAGGAGAAGGTTGGCGACGTTGGCGCAGGCGATGACCAGCACGAGGG
>JAZKEV010000684.1:0-2473 GCA_040386765.1 Verrucomicrobiota bacterium
TACATCAACGCGCACGGCACGTCGACGCCCTACAACGACAAGTTCGAGACGCTCGCGATCAAGAAGATCTTCGGCGACCACGCGCGCAAAGTCGCGATCAGCTCCACCAAGTCGATGACCGGCCACCTCCTCGGCGCCGCCGGCGGCATCGAATCCGTGATCTGCGTGAAGACGCTGCAAACGCAGATGATCGCGCCTACGATCAACCTCGAGGAGCCCGATCCGGAGTGCGATCTCGACTACGTGCCGAATGTCGCCCGCCCCGCGAAGGTGAAAACTGTTTTGAGCAACAACCTCGGCTTCGGCGGCCAGAATGCCGCGGTGGTCTTCCGCGCGCTGTAAACCGCGGCACGGATCGAAATTGTCGGAGCGGGGTTTCCCGCGACCTCAGGAGTTCCGCTTGCGGGCGCTCGTCCAACTACCCAGCAGCGCCAGCAAGCTGGCTGCCTACTACGCGGGCGTACGCCGCTTGGTTTTTCGCCGATCTCGGCCGAACGTAGCCACAGATGGCACAGATATCACCGATGATACGGACTCTAGAATATCTGTGCCCATCCGTGCCATCTGTGGCTTCCAACCAAGGCATTTTTTGAACAGGAGACGAGCCGAGGACGAACCGAGAGAAAACCAGCGATGGGATTGGCCTCGGTTTGTCCTCGGTGCGACTCCTGTTCAAAACGGTTTGGTGTCTTGGTCGAGCGAGCGGACCTTCCGTCGCGCTCGCAGAAGCGAGGGGGGCGGGTTAAACTCGTTTTACTTTTGGACGGGCAGCCAGCGCTCCAGGCAAGTGCGGAGCTCTTCCTGGCGGATGGGCTTGGCGACGAAGTCATCCATGCCGGCCGCGATGCAGGCGTCGCGGTCGCCGCTCATGGCATTGGCGGTGAGGGCGATGATCGGGAGAGGCTTGCCGTTAAGACGGGTGCGGATCTGGCGTGTCGCTTCGAAGCCATCCATCCCGGGCATCTGGCAATCCATGAGGATCGCATCCCAGCGCTCGAACGTGGCGACCTCCACGGCGGATATGCCGTCGGCCACAATCACGCTATCTAGGCCGAATTTCTGCAGCAGCAGTTCGATCACGCGCTGGTTTACGCGATCGTCTTCGACGACGAGAATGCGGCCTTTAAGCGACCGCGTTTGCGTGGCCCGCGAAGGTGATACCGCCGCGGGCGGCGGCGCGAGCGGCACAGTGAGCTCGAAGGCAAACGTCGAGCCGGCGCCGGTGGCGCTCTGCACGAGGATGTGGCCGCCCATGCGGTTGACCAGTTTCTGCGAGATGGCGAGGCCGAGGCCGGTGCCGCCGAAACGGCGGGTCATCGAGCTATCGCCTTGGGAAAACACCTGGAAGAGCCGCGCCTGCTTTTCGGCGTCGATGCCGATGCCGGTATCGCGGACGCTCAAGCGGAGCGTCGCGACATCCTGATCGCGCTTCAGCACCTCGACGGTGATCGCGACGTGGCCGCGCTCGGTGAACTTGATCGCGTTGCCCGTGAGATTGAGCAGCACCTGCTTCAGTCGCACGGCGTCGCCCACGATGTACGGCGGCAGGTCGGGTGGGAGATCGAGGATAAGATCGAGCCGCTTCTCGGCGGCGCGGGCGCGGAGCAGGGCGACGACCTCGGTGATCGCTGGCGCGAGCGCGAAGGGCACGCTCTCGAAATCGAGCTTGCCGCTCTCGATCTTGGAGAAGTCGAGGATGTCGTTGAGCAGCCGCATGAGCGTATCGGCCGAACCCGCGGCGATATCGACCTGCGTCTTCTGCTCGTGATTGAGCGGCGAGAGCTCGAGCACTTGGAGCATGCCCATGATGCCGTTCATGGGGGTGCGGATCTCGTGGCTCATCGTCGCGAGGAATTCGCTCTTGGAGCGGCTCGCGGCCTCCGCCTGCTCCTTGGCCTGACTCAGAGTCACGACCAGCACCTCGTGCTCATAAATGAGCTGCCACAGCTGGCGGAGATCGGCGTGGTGGAGCTTGGCGGTATTGAGGATGAAGAGCGCGTACGTGAGCGCGACGAGGGCCAGCGGCCACTCCGGGGGCGAGAGGGTGAGAAGACGCGCGAGCAGCGGCGCGAGGGTGGCGATCACGTAAACGTTGTAGCAGAGCGGCACCGAGGCCAGGGAGCGCGCGGCGCCGGCATTCATGCCGGCGAGGATCACGACGAGGAGGATCGCGGGCACGATCGCCACCAGCTGAAAGTAGAGCCAGCCCGCGGAGCCCCACATGGCTCCGGCCAGGATGAGACCGCACAGGAAGCGGTTTCGCCAGAGCGGCAGGTCCTGCGGCGATGGCTGGGCGCGCGCGAAGGCGATATTGAGAGCCCAGCGCCCCGCTGACACGATCAGGATGCCACCCAGCCACACGATGTGCAGCCGCGCCGGGTGGGTGTTGAGGGTCGAAGCGACCAGCACCAGCGCCAAGACGAAATTGGAGAAGAGTCCGAAGCCCGCCGATCGGTACAGCAGACGCGTCATC
>JAZKEV010000685.1:0-6941 GCA_040386765.1 Verrucomicrobiota bacterium
CGACCAACGTCGCCCCCGCGATGACCAATCGCCGGGTGATCGCGAACAACTTCGACGTCCCCAATCCCGTCAAAGGCAAGGGCTACGACACGGGCGTGATGCTACGCCTGCTGGACAATCGCTTCGCGGCGCGGCTCACGTACTTCAAGGGCGAGAATCCCGGCAACCCCGTGAATCGCGTAAACTCGATCGTGGTCGACCACGACCGGATCATCAGCGCGCAGATGACCTCGATCAATCCGGCCACCGGCCAGACCTACATCACCCAGGCCGAGGCCAACGACAAATTTGTCTATCAGAAGTCGCGTGGCGGTGTCGTCGGCACCTACGGCGGCGCGCTGGTCGATGGTCTCTCGGACGACGTCACAACCGGCTACGAGGCTGACATCAAATTCAACCCCTCGCGCAACTGGACGTTCACGGGCTCCGCTTCCTACACGAAGCTCGAGCGCGGAAATATTTTTGCAGAGTTCGAGTCATGGTACGCCGAGGTGCGGCCCTATCTCGAGCGCTTCGGCAATCCCGCGGGCCTCGTCGATCAGAACAACAGCCCGGTCAATGTCGCGGAGCACGTCGAGCGCATGCAGCTCGCCATCGACGATGTGCGCAACGCCGGCGGCTTCGGTTTCAACAATCGCCCGTATAAGGCGAATTTCTTCACCCGCTACACGTTCAGCTCGGGGATGCTTCGCGGTGTCTTCGTCGGCGGCGGCACGCGCTGGCAGAGCCAGAATCGCGTGCAGCGCGTCGTCACGGGCCTGACCGGCACCGGCCGCCCCATCTACGGCGCAACACTCTACGGGCCTGAGATCCTCGAGTTCGATGCGCTGCTCGGGTATTCCAATCGCACCGATATCTTCGGCCGCCGCACCAACTGGCGCATCCAGCTGAACGGTACCAACGTGCTGAACAATCGGGAGATTCAGGTGCTCCGCTACTCCGCCGACGGCACACGTCTCTGGCGCGTGACGCCGCGCGCTCCCGGCGGCTACCGCCTCTCCTTCTCGCTGGATATGTAAAGCCTCACCTGGGGCCTGTTTTCGAAATGGGCCCCAATCCACCTCTGTCATTCTGAGCGCAGCGAAGAATCACGGGAATGACACTCTGCCGCGGTCGTACGCGTGGATTCTTCGCTGCGCTCAGAATGACAAACCATTTTGAAAACAATCCAAAGCCTCCGCCGTGCCGGACGTAAAAACTGAGCCAAGTACCCCGCCCGCCATCAGTCCCGACCGGGCGGTGGTGCTTTGCGTGATGCTGTTCTTCGCGGCGGCGCTCTGCTTCCTCGACCGACAGGTCCTCAGCGTGCTCGCGCCGCAGATCACCGCCGAGTTTGGTCTCACCAACACGATTTACTCGCGAATCGTGTTCGCCTTTGTGCTGAGCTACACCGTCATGCTCGCGCTCGGTGGCCGCCTGCTGGATCGCCTCGGCACGCGGCGCGGGCTCGGCTACTCAGTCGGTTTCTGGTCGCTGGCGAGCGCGGGCCATGCGTTCGTCGTCGGCCCGTGGAGCCTCGGCATCGCGCGTTTCTTTCTCGGCGTTGGCGAGGGGCCGTGTTTCCCGGGTACGACCAAGGGTGCGGTGGAGTGGATGAACCCGCAACGGCGCGGCCTCGCGGTCGGCTTCGCCAATAGCGGCTCGGCGCTCGGCGCCATCCTCGCCCCGCCGCTCACGGTCTGGGCTGCTGCTGCGTGGGGCTGGCGGGGAGCGTTTGCCGCCACGGCCGGCCTCGGCATCGTGTGGCTGATCGCGTGGCGGCTGGCCTTTCGCGGCTTGCCCGAGGCGGTGCGCGGCGGCTCGAGCGGACCGACGGTGCGTTGGGGCGATCTGCTCTCCCGTCCCGAGGTGCGCCGATTGCTTGCGGCCCGCTTCTGCTTCGATCCGGTGTTCTATTTCTACATGTTTTGGATTCCGCAGTACCTGCACCGCGAGCGCGGCATGTCCCTCGCCGAAATCGGCGCGCTGGTGTGGATTCCGTTTGTCGCGCTCGAGATCGCCAATATCTCGGCCGGACACGTATCGGATTCGCTGGTAAGGCGAGGCTGGGATCGGCGCCGGGCGCGACTGACCCTCATGCTCGTCGCGGCGCTGCTCACGCCCGCTTCGTTTGCGGCCTCGCTGGCGGGCACGCCCGCGCTCGCAATCGGGCTGATGTCGGTGTTGCTCTTCGCCCACGGCATCTGGATCGCCAACTACATGACGCTCGTCGGCGAGACGGTCGCGTCACACGAACTGGCTACGACGGTCGGCCTCACCGGCACCTTCGGCGGCATCGCCGGCATGCTCTCGAGCTTGGTGATCGGCCCCGTGGTCGATCACTATTCCTTCGGTCCCGTGTTTCTCGCGTCGGCCGTGGTTTATCCCGTCGCGTGGCTGATCCTCCGGGTCGGCGCCCCGCCCCGCTGATTTCTCAAATGCAATCGTCCGCATCCACTCCCTCCCTCACCCGCTCCAGCACCGAGCCAGCGCAGCTGCGAATCGCCCGGCGCAAGCCGCGCACCGCGCGCATCGGCATCTTCGGCGTGGGACACCACACCTACTGGAACCAGTTTCCCGGCCTGCACGACGAGATGCTGGCCAAAATCGACGTGCTCGTCCGCCGGGTCGAGGCTACCGGCGTCACCGTAACCAACTTCGGCTTGGTCGACCAAGCGCAGGCAGCCTACGCCCTCGTGCCGAAGCTCAAGGCCGCGGATCTCGATCTGATCTTCTGCGACATGGTGACGTACGCGACCTCGGCGACCTTTGCCGTGATCATCCGCTCGCTCGATGTGCCCATCGTCCTCGTGGCGCTACAACCGCTCGCCGCGATGGACTACGCAAAGGCGACGACGCAAATGCAGCTCGCCAACGACGACTTCTGCTCGGTGCCTGAGTTCACCGGCGTGGCCATCCGCATGGGGAAACGCCCGCCGGAAGTGATCCTCGGCACACTGGAAAACGACGCAGCCGCCGAAGCCGAGCTCGTCGAGTGGTGCGACATCGCGATGGTGCTGCACGACCTCAAGCGGGCGCGAATCGGGCACTTCGGCCATCCCATCGAGCACATGCTCGACATGCAGACCGATCAGGCCGCGCTCACCGCAGCCTTCGGTTGCCACATCGTACAAGCCGAGGCCGACGATCTTCTCCGCTGTCAGCAAGAAGTCACCGACCAGGAGCGCGAAAAGAAATGCGCGGAAATCCTCGCCCTTTTCGACACCCCCGATCCCAAGGCCGACCCGGTGACGCGCAAGCTCACCGACGAAGATTTGCAGACCGCCGCGCGCGTCGCCGTGGCGCTGGATAAATTCATCGCGCACCATCAGCTCGACGGCCTCGCCTACTACTACGAAGGCGCCCCCGGCAGCGACCTCCGCACGCTCGTCACCAATCTCATTGTGGGCAATTCCCTGCTCACCGCGGCGGGCTTCCCGATGTGCGGCGAGTCCGACCTGAAGACGTGCGTGGCGATGCTGATCATGGATCGACTCGGCATCGGTGGGAGCTTCGCGGAATTTCACCCGATCGATTTCCGCGAAGGCTTCGTGCTCGTGGGCCACGATGGCCCGCACCACATCAACATCGCGGACGGCAAACCCGTCCTTCGCAGCCTCGTGAAGTACCACGGCAAGCCAGGCCGCGGCGCGAGCGTGGAGTTCAAGATCAAGGAGGGCCCGATCACGATGCTCAGCATCGGCGTGACGGCGCAGGGGAAATTCAAATTCATCATCGCAGAAGGCGAGAGCGTGCACGGCCCCATTCCCGCGACCGGCAATACCAACACCCGGGGCTTCTTCCGGCCCAATGTTCGCACCTTCCTCAAACGCTGGGTTAAAGAAGGTCCGACGCACCACTTCGCCCTCGGTGTCGGTCACCGCGCAGAAGCGTTGCGCAAGATCGGCGACGCGCTCGGAATTGAAACCGTCATCATCGACCCCGAGAAATGAGCATGGTTCGCGACCTCCTCCTCTCCATGCGCCTCGGCGCGCTGGCGCTGCCGGCGTTATTGGTGAGCGGCGCGTTTGCCGCGGAGAGTTCGCTCGAGGCGGGCTTTCGCGCACCGCCACCCGCCGCGCGGCCGCATACTTACTGGCTCTGGCTCAACGGGCACGTTGACCTGCCCACGGCCGCGGAAGAGCTGAAAGCAATGAAGGACGCGGGACTCGGTGGCGTGTTACTCTTCGAAATGGGCGCACGTGGCGACCCGGCGACGATCCCCCCACCGGGCCCGGCCTTTCTCAGCGCCGAGTGGATGAAGAATCTGCGCACCACCACCGAGCAGGCCAAGGCGCTGGGGCTGCAGGTCGATATGTCGGTGATTAGCAGCTGGGATATGGGCGGACCGTGGATCGAGCCAAAGCACGCCGTGATGGGTCTCTACTCGACCGAGACGACGGCAACGGGCGGAACAAAACTCGACCTCACCCTACCCTTCCCGCAACCAGAGCGCGTCGCGCCCCTCGGTGCCGATGGACGTCCCGCGTTCTGGACCGATGTCGCCGTGCTGGCGGTGCGTGAACCGAAGCGCCTCTCCGCGCATGAGTTCATCATGCGGTTGGACCCGCGAGGTACCCACGACCTCGCAACCGTAGTCTTGGATCAAGGCTCCCCGGACGCACCTGCCGCGCTGGCGGCCACGATGACCCCCGTGCGGGAAATTAGCGTCGCTGTATCCAGCGACGGAGTACGCGAAAGCGATTTCACTGAAGTGCTCCGCACCTCCCTCGAGCCCGAGGCGGGCGTGCAGCGTTTCGCGCTGCCGCCAGGCACGCGCGCCAGCCACATGCGCCTGCGCTTGCTCAGCGGCCACGATGCGGCGCGCTCGCGCTGGACGCTCGCCGAATTCGAGGTCCACGACACCGCGGGCCGAAATCTCGCCGCCTCGCACCGCGCCGACCAGCGCCGCGACGGCGCCCTATTGGTCCGCGAACCGGTTCCGCTCACTTACACCGGCTGGAGCGCGGGCAAGCTTCATGATGGCCTGCGGTCGGGTGCGGGTGGTGTGTTTGTCACCGCGGGGAAACCCTCCTTCGATATCGCAGAGCGCAGCGAGATCGTCGACGTGACGACTCACGTCGATCGCGCTGGTCGCCTACGGTGGGACGCGCCTCCCGGCACGTGGACGATCCTGCGCTACGTCTGCATGGTAACGGGCGAAAAGTTGAAGGTTCCGAGTCCCTCCTCGGACGGGCTGGCCAGCGATCACCTGAATCCGGACGCGACGCGCATCCATATGAATCACGTCATCGCCCAGCTGCGGTCAGGCTTCGGCCCGGACCTGGCAAAGAGCGGCCTCGAGAATCTCTACCTCGCGAGCTACGAGGTCGTCGGCCGCGTGTGGTCGCCGGTCTTCGCAGCCGAGTTCAAACGCCGACGCGGCTATGACCTGACGACGTGGCTCCCTGCAATCTTCGGCGCACGGATCGGCGGCGACGAGATGACCGCGCGCTTTCTCTTCGACTATCGCAAGACCCTCGGCGAGGTCGTCGTCGATGCCTACTACCGTACGGCCGTCGAGGTCGCACGCGCCGCCGGCTTGAAGATCAAGTCCGAGGCCGGCGGCCCCGGCCCGCCGATCCACACTCCGCCGATCGATGCGCTGCTCGCCAATGGCGCGGTCGACAGCGTGCAGGGCGAGTTCTGGCCCTTCTGGCCCGACAACGACGCGATCAACGTCATCAAAGAGACCGCTTCGGCCGCTCATATCTACGGCAAAGCGCGTACGCACCTGGAGGCATTCACCTCGTTTCACCACTGGGCAGAGGGGCCGCAAGACTTGAAGCCGAGCGCCGACCTCGTGTTCACCGAAGGCGGGAATCACTTCGTCTGGCACACGTGGACGCACCAGGCCCCAAGCTACGGCCTGCCCGGCCTCGTCTACGGCGCGGGCACGCACCTGAGCCGCAGCGTGACGTGGTGGCCGAAGGCCAAGCCGTTTCTCGATTACCTCGCGCGCGGTTCATTCCTGCTGCAGCGCGGCCGCTTCGTCGCCGACGTGCTCTACTACTACGGCGACGGCGGCATGAACTTCGTCGGTCCCCGCCGCAACCCTTCCACGCTCGGCCCGGGCTACGACTATGATGTGACCAACGCCGACGTGATCCTCAACCGCCTCAGCGTGCGCGACGGCCGCGTGACGCTGCCCGATGGCACCAGCTACGCGCTGCTCGTGCTGCCCAAAGGAGATGAGATTCACCCTCCCGTCTTGGAAAAGATCGAAGCGCTCGTGCGTGACGGCGCGACGCTGCTCGGCGCGCGTCCAACCCGAGCCACCGGCCTGGAAGGTTTCCCGGCCCAGGACGCGCGTGTGCGCGAACTCGCGACGCGCCTCTGGGCCGACCTCGATGGCAAGGCACGCACGAGCCGCGAGCACGGCCGCGGCCGTGTCTTCACGGATGTGCCGGAACGCGAGGTCCTAGCGCAGCTCAAGGTGACTCCGGATTTCCAGGCACCGCCCGCCCTCGACTTCATCCACCGCAGCGATGTCGAGGGAGAGATCTACTTCGTCCGCAATAAGACCGCCGAAGCCGTCAATGCCACCGCATCTTTCCGCGACGGCGGCGCAGCGCCAGCGCTCTGGGATCCGATGAGCGGCGCGATCCGTCCCACCAACGGCGCGCGCCCGGTCGCAGGTCGGGTCGAAGTGCCTCTCCAACTTGCCGCGCACGGTTCGACTTTCGTGGTTTTCAGCAAAGGAGCGCCGCCGTCTGCGAAGGTCGACGCTACCGCAAAAGCCTCACCGGCCCGCCCCCGCCCTTCACCGCTCGCCCTCGACACGGATTGGACCGTGGAATTCTCAGCCCCCTTCGATGCTCCGCCGAAGCTGACCCTCGCACATATCGGACCGTGGACGAAGCAAGCCGCGCCGGAGCTGAAATACTTCGCCGGCAGCGGCAAATATCGTCGCACGCTCACGCTCCCGCCCGCGTGGCGCGCGCAAGCCGCTGCCGATGGCC
>JAZKEV010000686.1:0-5440 GCA_040386765.1 Verrucomicrobiota bacterium
GACACGCGGCATCGACATTGGCGCCAAGGCGGAGATCGAGCAACTGATCACCACGCTGCGCGCCGACGGGCTCTCGGTGCTGCTGATTTCTTCCGAGATCGAGGAAATAGTGCGGACGTGCGCGCGCGTGTTGGTGTTACGCGAGCACAAGGCGGCCGGTGAGGTGCATGCGGGGCCCGAACTCACCCCCGATACTTTGATGCGCCGGATGGCGGGAGGGCTGGCCGAATGAAAGCGGGCCGCCCCATCTCCATGTCCTGGCTCATCGCCGGACTCGTCGTGCTCGTCCTGGTCAATCTGGTGAGCAACCCGGCATTCCTCAGCATCACAGTGCAAGATGGCCACCTCTACGGCGTGCCTATCGATATTTTCAACCAAGGTTCGCGCACGATGCTGCTGGCGCTCGGCATGACGCTCGTGATCGCGACGGGCGGCGTGGATCTTTCGGTCGGTTCGGTCGTGGCAATTGCAGGTGCGGTCTGCGCACTGCTCCTGAATCAAGGCCACGGGCTTTTCGTCACCGTCGCGGCGGCAATCGCCGTCGGCGCGCTGGCCGGCAGCGTGAATGGCGCGCTCGTGGCGCGGTTTAATATCCAGCCGATCATCGCCACGCTGATCCTGATGGTCGCGGGCCGGGGCATCGCCCAGCTGATCTGTGGCGGGCAGGTGATCATCATCTCGCACGCGGGCTTCGAATTTCTCGCCAATGGCTTCGTACTGGGGTTGCCGGTCGGGCCACTGCTGGTGATCGCGTTGTTTTTCGCGACGCACTTTTTTCTGCGGCGGACGGCGACGGGCCTTTTCGTCGAGGCCGTGGGTGACAACGAAACCGCGAGCCGCTTCGCCGGCCTTGCGGCGGCGCGGGTCAAGGTGCTCGCTTACGTCTTTTGCGGCGCGTGCGCCGGACTGACGGGTGTGCTGACGGCTTCGAATATCCGCGCGGCTGATGCGAATCGCGCGGGCGAGAATGCGGAGCTGGATGCGATCTTCGCCGTGGTGGTCGGTGGCACGGCGCTGACGGGCGGACGATTCACGATTCTCGGCACCTTTCTCGGCGCGCTGCTGATCCAGACGCTGGCGACGACTATGTATTTTCGCGGCGTGCCGCCGGCGGTCGCGCCGGTGCCGAAGGCGCTGCTGATCGTCGCGGTGTCGCTGCTGCAATCCGACAAAGTGCGCGCCTGGCTCGCGGGCCTGTGGAAGCGGAAAGGCAAGGTGGCCGCATGAAACGCAACCTTCCCCTGATCGCCACGGGCGCGATCTTCGTGGCGCTGTTTGTCACGGCGGCGTTCCTCTACGACGGCTTCTTCTCGTCGCGCGTGATCGTGAATCTATTTGCCGACAACGCCTTCCTCGGGATCGCGGCCATCGGCATGACGCTCGTGATCTTTTCCGGCGGCATCGACCTCTCGGTGGGCGCGGTGATCGGCTTCACGTCGATTTTCACCGCCGTGCTCATCTCGAAGGGCACGCATCCCCTCGCGGCGTGGTCGCTCGCAGTGGTGCTGGGCGCGATCCTGGGTGCTGCGATGGGATCGCTCATCCATTGCTTCCGGCTGCCGGCTTTCTTGATCACGCTTGCCGGCATGTTCCTCGCGCGGGGCACGGGCTTCTGGCTCACCACCGATTCGGTCGGCATCACGCACCCGTGGTACGATGGAATCGCGAATTTCGACCTCGCGCTCGGCGAGTCGATTCACATCCCGGCGGCCGCGCTGATCCTGGTTGTCGTCGTGCTCATCGGTTACGTGATCGGGCATCACACGCGCTTCGGTCGCAACCTCCTCGCGATCGGCGGCAACGAGCAGTCGTCGCTGCTGATGGGCCTACCCGTGGGCGCGGCCAAGATCGCGGTCTACACGCTCAACGGCGCATGCGCCGCGCTGGCGGGCATCGTGGCGACGCTCTACACGGGCTCGGGCAATCCGAGCATGGGCATCGGCCTCGAGCTCGACGCGATCGCCGTCGTCGTGATCGGTGGCACACTGCTCGCCGGTGGTCGCGGGCACGTGGCGGGCACGTTGCTCGGCCTCCTGATCTTCGGCACGATCCAATCGGCCATCCTCTTCGATGGACGACTTAGCTCGTGGTGGATGCGCATCGTGGTCGGCGCGCTGTTGCTCGTGTTTATCCTGCTGCAGCGTTTCTTCGTGCGCGGGGCGAAGCGGTAGGCGTGTGCTGTAGCGGCGGTCTATGACCGCCGAAGAACGGGATAGCGCCTGCGTATGCGATCGGCGGTCATAGACCGCCGCTACATAAGGCTGTACTCCTAGGCGGTTGCTCACCGCCTGTATCAACACCAGCCGGGTTTCCGACTAGCGCTGCGCGTGCTTCAGCTCGAGGAGCACTTTCATCACCTCCGAGAGATCGGCCGCCTTGTTTACGCCGCCGAGCGCATCGTGGACTTGGCGATACTGGGTGTAGAGCTGGTCGTAGACTTTGCGATTCGCGGCGATGGGGCGGTAGCTCTTGGGGCGGACGCGGGTCATCGCTTTTTGCGCGGCCGGGAAGCTCTTGTGCGCTCCCGCGATCACTGCCGCGCCGACCGCGGCGCCGAGCGCGCAGGCCTGCGACGAAGCGGAGACCTGCATCGTGCAGCCGGTGATATCCGCGTAGATCTGCATGAGCATCGGATTCTTTTCCGCGATGCCGCCGGCGCAGACGATCCGGTTTACCGGGACGCCGTATTCCTTGATGCGTTCGAGGATGGTGCGGGCGCCGAAGGCCGTGGCCTCGATCAACGCGCGGTAGATTTCGGCCTTGGTCGTGTAGAGCGTCTGGCCGAGCAGCGCACCGGTAAGGAGGGGGTCGCCGAGGAAGCGGCAGCCGTTGTTCCAATCGAGCGCGAGGAGGCCCGACTGGCCGGGCTTCTGTTTCGCTGCGGTGGCGGTGAGCTCGGCGTGCAGCGCGCCGTCGCCGCCGCACACGACCTCCACCCACCACTTGAAAATATCGCCCACGGCCGACTGCCCGGCCTCGATGCCGTAGAAGCCGGGGAGGATCGCGCCTTTGACGATGCCCGAGATGTTCGGGATATCCGGCACGGTCTTCTCCGCGGAAACAACGCCGCAATCGCAGGTCGAAGTGCCGATGACCTTGACGAGCACGCCCTCGGCTACGCCACAGCCGACGGCGCCGTAGTGTACATCCATCTCGCCGATCGCGATGGGAATGCCGGCGGGCAGGCCGAGCTTGGCGGACCACTCCGCGCCGAGCTGGCCGGCGGGCACGGTGGCATCGTGGGCCTTTTCGTAGAGGCGGTCGCGAAGATCGGCGAGTTTGGGGTCGAGCAGGGTGAGAAACTCCTTATCGGGCAGGCCGCCCCAATCGTCGGCGTAGAGGGCCTTGTGGCCCGCCATGCAGACGCCGCGCACGATGGCGGCAGGCGTCTCGGCTCCAGCGAGCACGGCGGGAATCCAGTCAGCAAGTTCCACCCAGGAATGCGCGGCGTCGAAGACCTTGGGCGCCACGTTGAGGCAGTGCCAGAGCTTGGACCAAAACCACTCGGAGGAGTAGGAGTTGCCACACTTGGCGATGAAGTGGGGGCGATGCTGGGCGGCGAGCTCGGTGATGCGCCGGGCTTCCTTCACGCTGGTGTGATCCTTCCAGAGCCAGCACTGGGCATGGAGATTCTTCTTCCACTTGGGACTGAAGGCGAGGGGGCGATTTTCCGCATCGACGGGAATGGGGCTCGAGCCCGTGGTATCGACGCCGATGCCGAGGATCTTGTCGGGCGAGAAACCGGGCTTCTTCTTCGCCGTGGCGATCGCACCGCGGACGGCCTTCTCCAAGCCGACGAGATAGTCGCCGGGATGCTGCCGCGCGAGCTGGTGGTCGCGCGGGTCGAGCAGGATGCCTTGGTGGCCGCTGGGGTAGTTGACGGTGGCGGAACCGAATTCCGCGCCGTCCTTGCAGCGTACGATGAGCGCGCGGACAGAGTTAGTGCCGTAATCGAGGCCGAGGGTAAACATGAGTGGGTAGGGGCGAGTGAGCCGGGAACATTCTCCGGCTTCAAGTCTGCAAAATCGATTTAGCGAGAAACGCGTTCGCCTGAGCGGACAGGCATATCTTCATCGAGCACGGTAGAAAGAGCCGCGGATAGGAACCAACAACAGGACGTTGCCTAAAGGCATGTTGCGTGAACTTTTTGGGTTTATCGTGGCAGAGTGCCCACGCCCGCCCGCTTACCTGGCGGTGTGCTTTCCGCAGGGTTTCGGTATTCCGTCCCCCATGGGGATATTCGGGTCGCACACCTTCGCGGTCTCTGCCGTCGGTTCGTCGCTGACCGTGTGCTCGGTGTTCGCGTCCGCGGATGTCAAACAGCCCACGAGTTTATACGGCTTCGTTACTGCGGAGTCGTCATGATCTGCCCCGCTTTGCCGAGGACGTCATTTAATTTCGGATACGGCACATCCTGGACGGCCAGCTCGCCGTCAATCGCCAACGCCGCGGCTGCACCCGCCGCCTGACCGAGGACCATGTAGACTGGCTCCATCCGAATGGAGGTGTAGGCGACGTGAGTCGACGACAGGCAAACGGGGACGAGGAGATTGCGACACTCCGCTTTTTGCGGAACGAGCGAGAAATAACTGATGCCGTACGGACGGACCGCGCGCGATTCCAGGTGGGAACCTTCGTTACGCAGGCGTCCTTCGCTATCGAGAACCCGCGATACCTGATGGGAATCGAGCGAGTAGGAACCGATGGCGACGGAGTGACCGGCATCGACCCGGCCTTCCCGGCGAAGATTTTCCTCCTTCATGACAAAGACGCCCCGCATCCGGCGCGCCTCGCGGATGTAGAGCTGGTGCGGGAAATTGCCGTTGTCGGTAAACTCGTCCTTTGGCCAGCCCCAGGGCTTCATCTCTTCGCGGACGGGCGCGGGGACTCGCTCATCGTTTGCCAGCACCCAGAGCATTCCGGTCGCAAAGTCGCGGTGCATTTTGTCGAGCCGCTCGCGCTGGCTGTGGCTGGCGGTCTGGTAGTCGCGGTTCGCGCCGACGAAGTTCACCTGATTGGTGTCGGTCTTCCGATTGGGCATCGGCGTGAGCGAGATAACTTTCTGGAGCGGAGTGTCGGGCGCCATTTGCAGCATGCGCACCACGACCTCGTACCACAGCGGGTTGAAGTTGGCCGGTTTGGCGATGGGCACCCGATTGGCGGGGTCGTTCGTCAGCGTCAGGCGATAGCAGTAGGCCTGGGTGCGTGTATCCTGCTCGCCAGGCCGGCCCCAGAGCTCACGGTCGATGTAGGGCAGGAGGCCGGAAGTGGGATCGCCGGGCCGGACCCACGGATCGATGGAGCGCTGACCGGCGCCAATCACGCCGGCGAGGCGGATGCCGTTCAACGTTTCGCCATAGGCACTGTTGGCCTCGCGGCCGACAATATGGCTGACGCCCGCGCGCGCCATGAGGTCGCCTTCATAGGAAGCGTCGACAAA
>JAZKEV010000687.1:0-4566 GCA_040386765.1 Verrucomicrobiota bacterium
TTGTCTGCGCATCGTGCTTGAGCTTGAATTGCTCTCAACATCGCGAGGGCGGCGCCCGACGCATGCGCAGCACTCCAGCGATCGCGAGTTTGCTGGAATTCGGACGATCGCGAGCGCTTTGAAGGCTGGGCAACAGGCCCGCAGGGCGTGGCAGTCCAATCGGTGTAAGGCTCGCAGAGCGATGGGGCAGGGCGCCCTTGCTCATGCTATGACGCTTGTACTGTACCCCTGACACTGTCCACTGTCCTGCCGCCATCGACGTCTCGGGCGAGTCGTCAATAGGCGGCACCCTCGGGCGGCCCGCCCTCGCCTGCTCTGCTGTGCGCACTCCGCCGAGCGCCCGCGCCTTCCGGCATCGGCTCTCCCGCCAGTTCGGAGTAGCCGTCGCCCCCGGAGGAAACGCCCGGCTGAGGCGCTGCCTCGACCGCAGCGGCGGCTTTCGTCGCGGGCTGCATCGCCGCGCTGCGCATCGGCGCGAGCGGCTGCGACGTCATCGCCGTCCGCACAAAGGCCAGAGGTTGCGCGGCCAGTCGCGCGCTCATCCCTACCTCGAGCCGGTCAATCAGCCCTTTTTTTTTTCGTCCGCGCCCGCCGGAGCTTCGTCCGCGAGCGACGCGAGCTCCTTGATCAGGCTGTCGATCGCCCGGGCGCGGCTCGCCTCGATCGCTTTCAACAGCGTAACCTCGAAATTGATCTTCTCCGCAAGACCCAGCTTCACGTTGCCCTCGCCTTCGCGCAGGCCATCGAGCATCCGCGTGAGCTGCTCCGTCGTCATCGAGACGCCGCCGAGCTGCTCCGACTTCCCTCCCTTGGCGATCGAGTCGAGCAAGGCCCCGCGCACGAGCACCTGCAAGTCCACCAGCAGCCGCACGAGATCGCGGCCGGCCGCATCGCACTCGTCGACAATGGCCACCATCTTCCGGTGATCGGCCTGCGCCAGCGAACCCGCCAGCTCCGCGATCTTGTCGCCCGCCACGAGCCCGTAGACATCGAGCACATCCGGCTCGGTAATCTCCGCGCCGCAGAACGAGATCATCTGATCGAAGATCGACTGCGCGTCGCGCATGCCGCCGTCGGCGAGCCGCGCGATGCAGCTTAGCGCGCCGTCGCTCACCGTGATCTTCTCATCCTTCGCGATCTTCTTCAGCCGCTCGATGATCAGGTCATTCGGGATCGGCTTCAGGTCGAAGCGCTGGCAGCGCGAGATGATCGTCGGCAGCACCTTCTGCGGATCGGTCGTCGCGAAGACAAACTTCACGTGCGCCGGCGGCTCCTCGAGCGTCTTCAGCAGCGCGTTGAACGCCGCGGCCGAGAGCATGTGCACCTCGTCGATGATGTAGATCTTGAACTTCCCCTGCGCCGGCGCGTAGCGCACCGTCTCGCGCAGGTCGCGCACCTGATCGACGCCGTTGTTCGAAGCGCCGTCGATCTCGATCACGTCGAGATGCGAGCCCTCCGCGATGGCCTTGCATGCGGGATCGTCCACCGAGAAATCCGCCTTCGGGCCATCGGTGCAGTTCAGCGCCTTGGCAAAGATGCGCGCCGTCGAAGTCTTGCCCGTGCCCCGCGGCCCCACGAAGAGATACGCGTGCGCGATGCGGTTGCGCGTGATGGCGTTCTTCAGCGTGCGCACCACGTGGTCCTGACCCACGACGTCGTCAAACGTCTGGGGCCGCCACTTCCGCGCTATGACTTGATAGGCTGACATGAAATGCGAAGTGCGAAGTCAGAAGTCCGAACCGGAAAAAATCCAGCTCTCGTTTTGCCGAGTACGTCACTTCGCACGTCGGCCCTCGGATTTCCCACTGGAAAAAAAAGTGGCCAGGCACTCCACGGCACTAGGAGAACGTCGTTACCGTTGCTACCTTCCGGTCCTGGCGGAGTTCACGCGCCTGCCCATGCATGGCACCTGGCCGGGGCGAACCATGCGCCGCACCGTCCGCAGCGCAAGGGATATCTTCCGAAAGGTGGGGAGCGGCGCCAGCCGGCGGCGCAGAGCTGAGAGCTAAGAGTCTTGAGCTCAGAGCAAGGCAACAGAGAGAGGGACCAGCTCTGCGATTCGGAAAAGGATTCGTCAGCGTGGTAGGCAGCCCGCAGCCCGCTTGCGGGCGCTCGTCCGAACTACGGCAAAGCGCCAGCGAGCTGGCGGCCTACCCGGCTGGCCACGATCTATCTCAGGCCTCCGAAAGATCGAAGCTCTAGACTCTCAGCTCTGAGCCAGCCACCAGCGCCGCCACCTCACTCCGGCTTCGCCATCGGCGTCGCTTTTTCCGGCAGTGCTGCCTTCTCGGTCTGCGCGGCTTTCTCGGCTTTGAGCGCAGCACGGGCTGCGGCGAGTTCGGCGTTGGCTTCTTCGCGCTTCAGGCGATCGGCCTGCACCTTGTTTTCGATGTCCTGGCGCTGCTTCTGCAAGCGTTCCCGCTGGGGGGGCGTCAGCACATTCGAGACATCGACGTACATGCGCTCGTTTACGCGCGCCACGTCTTCGAGATTCTCCTGCTTGCGCCGGTTGTCTTCCTGCCGGCGCCGCATGTCTTCCTCGCGCAGCCGCTGAAAATCCTCACCAGCGCGACCGACGATCGGCATGATCGCCTTATGCTGCTCGGGCGTCAGCTTGAGCGTCTTCGTGAACTGCCGCATCAGCTGCGGCGTAATCTGGTTCGCCCGCGGCGCCATCGGGATAAAATCCCCCCCGCCGGGCGTGGGCGGTCCCGCCACCTTGCGCGGATGCTCGCTGGGCTGGATCGGCACGGGATGCTGCGGCGGCGGAGTGATCCGCTTGCCGGCCGACCGGATCGAAAACAGTCCGCCAAACACCGCGCCGGCTACGAACACGCCGAGAAACGCAGCGATGACTTTCCAAGGCTTTTCCATCAGTCGGCGAAATCGAGGATCAGCGCCACCGCATCATCCTGCGACGCCTCCGCCTCGAACTCTTCCCCACCCAGGTGGGCGACCACGGAGCCCGCACCGGGGGACGGCATCGTGATCGCGGAATAATTGATTGCCAGGCTGCCCAAGGCCAGCAGGCACGACACGCCGAGCGCGCGAAGCGCAAAGCGCTCGAAGAGCGAAACGACCCGGCGCTCCTGCGCCAGCGCCATCGCGGCGATGCGGGTGGCGAAGCCATACGGCATCGCCGCATCGCGCTCGTCGCGTACGTCGCGGGCGGCGGCGGTCAGGCGAGTCCAGGGGTCGCGCGGTTGTTGGAGATTCATGTACGTTCCTTTTTTTGTAGTTCTTGAAAGAGCTTCTGCAACTTCCGTCTCGCGCGAAACGCGCGGACTTTGATCAGAGATTGGTTCCAACCCGTCATTTCGGCGATCTCCGCGATCGTCTTCTGCTCGAGGTCGAGGAGGCGGATCACGAGCTGGTCGTCGGGTTTTAGCTGCTCGAGCAGTTTGTAAACGAGCTCGTGCGCCGCCATGGCGTCATTGGCCGGCACGTCGTTGGTGTTGGTAAGGACCGCGTCGAGCACCTCGGCCTCGTTTTCCGAAAGATCGGCCCACCGAAACTCCGGCCGGCGCTTCTGCGCCCGCAAATGGTCGATGCACGTGGTGACCGCGATCCGCGACACCCAGTGCGGGAAAGGCACCGCCCCCTGATATTGTGCCAGCCGGGTAAACATCTTCATGAATACCTCTTGGGCGAGGTCTTCCTCCTGCACACGGCGGGGCAGGTGCGAACGTACGATGCGGATAACCAAGGGGTAAAGGTGTTCCACCAATTCGCGAGCTGCCTGCTGATCGCGTTGTCGAACGCGGTCGAGGCAGCCAGCCAGATCGAACGGCGGGACGTCGTCGTCAGGCATAGGCGGATGGAGGCAAGGACATGCACGACAGGCAAGACGTGCCTTGCGCAGACGGGTTACAACCTCCCCACCCCATGCCCCAACCCGCCCTTGACATTAAGTTTCCCGCGCCGATACCACTTGTCCCTCTAATGCGAGTTTTGCTGCAGGCCCTTCGACTTACGAACGCGCACGACCTATAAGGACGCCGCTAGCGGCGGGTCGTGCGTAGGCCTGAATCTTGTCTGTCGCCGGTATCTTGTGGCGACTCTTTCTGACCGGCTTTTGCCGGCCGGATTTCTTCTCAAACGCTCATCCTTACATTTTTGTCAGTCGATACTTAGGTTATGCAATCCGTTCCCGTTACCAAATACCGGCCGTTTCCGCCGGTCGATTTACCGAATCGTCAGTGGCCCAGCCGCACGCTCACGCGCGCCCCGATCTGGTGCAGCGTCGATCTCCGCGATGGCAACCAGGCCTTGGCGCAGCCCATGAGCGTCGAGGAGAAGCTCGAGTACTTCGAGATGCTGGTGAAGATCGGCTTCAAGGAGATCGAGGTCGGCTTCCCGTCGGCGTCGCAGGCGGAGTTCGATTTCCTGCGCCTGCTGATCGACGAGAACCGCATCCCCGACGACGTGACGATCCAGGTGCTGACGCAGGCTCGCCCGCACCTGATCGAGCGCACGTTCGAATCGCTGGTCGGCGCCCGGCGCGCGATCGTCCATCTCTACAACGCGGTCGCGCCGGTGATGCGCAAGGTGGTCCTCGGCATGGAC
>JAZKEV010000687.1:4576-5019 GCA_040386765.1 Verrucomicrobiota bacterium
AAACCGCATCCCCGCCGACGTCTCCATCCAGATCCTGTGCCAGTGCCGCGAGGAGCTCATCGCCCGCAGCATCGAGGCCTTGCGCGGCGCGAAGAACGCCATCTTCCACCTCTACAACTCCACTTCGCCCGCGCAGCGGAAGTACGTCTTCAACGCCACGCGCGAGGACATCGTCCGCATCGCCACGCAGGGCACGAAGTGGGTGAAGCAGTACTCCGCCCCGCTCGTCGCCGCCGGCACGACCATGCGTTTCGAATACTCGCCCGAGAGCTTCACCAGCACCGAGCTGGAGTTTGCCTTGGAGATTTGCGAAGCCGTCACCGACGTCTGGCAGCCGACCGCGGAGAACAAGATCATCCTGAATCTCCCGGCCACCGTCGAGTACGCCACGCCCAACGTCCACGCCGACCAGATCGAGTGGATGTGCACGCACCTCACCCGCC
>JAZKEV010000688.1:0-259 GCA_040386765.1 Verrucomicrobiota bacterium
GCGATGCTGATGAAGAACACGATCAAGGCGTACCGGCTGACGCGGTAACGACCAAAGTACGCAGCAGACTGTTTTGAGGTAGGGCGCTTTATCCCTAGAGCGCCGCTCAGGATATGCGCATCCTCAAACCCGCGAGGTGAGGGCACCCCGCCTCCATCAAAAAAGCCATGGCGGCCGCAGTGATCGCATGAGGAGCCGAGAAGGCGGATGAAGGGTGAGATTTAATCCTCAACCCTCCGAGCGGACGGGCGGGCCGCCC
>JAZKEV010000688.1:306-4415 GCA_040386765.1 Verrucomicrobiota bacterium
GTCGGTCAGCGTCAGCGCCTTGGGGTTCTCGACGGCGATGGCGGCCCGCCCGACCGCACCCGGGTCCGCCCGCCCT
Organism: Verrucomicrobiota bacterium; assembly: GCA_040386765.1. Classification (GTDB taxonomy): domain Bacteria; phylum Verrucomicrobiota; class Verrucomicrobiia; order Opitutales; family Opitutaceae; genus ER46. Next base: position 383 of record JAZKEV010000688.1, read on the forward strand.
CCTATTTCCCATTCCCACGTCCATCTTTCGTCCGCCGACTCCTCCTACCTTACTCGACTCCTCCGTCGGCGGACATATGGCCCCTCCAGCCGCACGTCTGTCCTACAATTGCGGACTCTCCGCCGGCCCGGTCCCGGTCGGCGCGGTCGAGCTGTTTTTCACGACGATCTTGTCCACGATCATTCCATCCTCGCGCATCCAGATCGTAATCGTGTGCAAGCCGGTGGGGATTGCGAAGCTGCTGCCGCTCGTTCGCCAGCTGTAGCCGGTGGTCAGGGCGCCCATTTGCTGATAGGTCGTGGTACCGCCATCGATCGAGACCCACACCGAATCGTCGGTCGTCGTCGCCGCGCGCGTGCGGAGATGCACGTAGAAGTTCGTGGCGGACCCGCTCGGCACATTGATCTGGTAGTCCATCCGCGCCACGCTCGCGCCCGGCGCCGCGGAGCTCGCTCCGGTATTGGGCAGCGCCTGCATCGCATTGTTGCTCGCCCCGCCGCTCGCTGCGGCATCGGTGATCGCGGTCCAGGTGACGCCGCTGGCCGTCACCTTCGAGGTAAAGTGCTCCGCTTCCATCACCACTTCGTTCGAACTCATCTGAAACGCGCCGCTGCCACCGCCACCCGTAATGGTGTAGGTCCCGCTCGTCACCGTGCTGTCGGCCATGCCCGACTTGTAGGCGATCGCCTTGAGCGTACTGGTGGCGCTGATACTCACCGGGCTGCTGTAAACCGTGCCGGTGGTCGAGGTCGGCGTCGTGCCATTGGTCGTGTAGCGGATGGTGGCGCCGCTCGTCCCGGTCGTGATCGTCACGCTCTGCGCCGTCGCATACGTACCGGCTCCGGGGCTGAAGCTCGGCGCCGCCACCTGCGAAACCGGAATCATCGGCGGTGTGTAGGTGCGCACGGTCGAGGTGCTCGAGCCTGCGGGCGTCGAGAGCATCGCGTAGTCGGCCGAGGAGCCGTCGAGCACATTGAGCCCCGTCACCAAGCCGCTCGGCGTCGAGCCAAAGCGGATCAGCGTGAGGTCGCCCGTGTAGTTCACGCTCGTGCCATGATGCGCAATATTGTTGCTCACTTCATGGCCGGTGGCGGTGCTCGAGAACTCGTGGAAGTTCAGGAAGCGCGTCGCGAGATTGCAGTTATAGAGCTGGTTGCCCCACACCGTCACCTTGCCGACAGTGTTGTAGTGGCGGACCAGGCCATTCTGGCCCGTGGTCGCCGTGTTGTGGCAGTTCCAGAACTGATTCCCGATGATGTGCAGGGGGGTCGTCGCAAACTTATCGAGCTTCACCACGCTCAGGGCGCTCGGGGTATTGGTGTTGGCCGGCATGTCTTCGAAAACATTTCCGCGGATCGCGATGAAGCTGCTCGCCGGCGCGCTCGCCATCGAGGCCGGCTCTTTGAAGACCATGCCGGTGCCCTCCGAGCCGTCGGCGTAGGTCGGCCGCGCATCGGCGGCGCCGGCATTCTTGACGTAATTTCGCTCGATGACGCCGCCGCGAATCTTACCGTAGAACGCATTCGCATCCTCGTGACCGCGCGTGTTGCGCACATTGATGACCGCGTTGAAGCTGATTGAGATGTCGCAACTCGCGATCGCCGGGTTGCCGGTGTTGGTAAAGGTCGTGGGCGTCACGTGCCGCACGTCGGAGAAGACCGCCGCATTGGCATCCTGCGAGGTGTTCTGGTCCTCGATATCGTGGGCGTAGTTGTTTTCCAGATACACCTTCTGGGTGCGCAGGTTGATATCGACGCCGCTCTCCACGCCCAGCCGGAAGAGCGTGTGAAAGCCGTTGGAATTGCACGTGGGCGCGGTACGCGAATAGGCCGGCCCGAGGCCGAACCACTCGTTGTTGGCGGCATACACTTCGGTCATCGATGTGAAGTTGATGTCGACGCCGCCATAGGTGCCTTCGAGCACGTTCTTGTGGAAATCCATCCTGCCGTGCGCCACCGTGTCGGAACCGGCGCCATAGGCCCGCTGGCAGTCCTTGAACTTGCAGTAGGAGATGTCGACCGCCGGCCCGATCGTGCTCGTGACCCGGGGGAAAAGCGTGGTGTCGCTCGGCAGACCGACCCCATCCGGCTCGGCGGTCCCCGGTGTCACCTCACCTTGGGGCGCATAGCGGCAAAACGCATACGAATCCGACGACTGATGGGCAAAGAGTCCCGTGCCGCGATCGACCGAGCCGACCGCCAGGTCGAAGACGTCGCCGAAGTTTCTGAACTCCAAGTAGCGCACCTTGAAGGTCGTGTATTTTCCCAGGTAGAGGAAGCCCGGCGTAGTCTCAGCGATCGTGCCCGTGTAATTGAAGACCGGCTTGGTCGCACCGTAGCCGTAGAGGCTTTTGGGCGCGTACTTTTTCAGGTCCGTCCCAGCGATATCGTAGGTGCCTGAGGCGATCTTGCCGGGTTTGTTCTGCGCGAGGCAGTCGGCAAGCCACGCGGCGGTTGAACCGTACGCGGAACGGTCGAGCGCATCCGCGGGGATGTTGGTCGCCGGATCGTAGGTGGGAACGTAGCTCGGGGTGTAGTCGAGCCCCCAGGGCCGCGGGATATCCGCGGCGCTTGCGAGCGTGGCTACCGTCGCAGCGGCAGCGATGCTCAGGGAACGAACTACATTACGGATGAAACGCAGCCCAAAGGGCGCGTGCACTGAGGAGCCGGCAGCAGTCGCCGGCGCGGGGTGGGTTGGCATGTTTTGTTTCAGGGTTTGGGGACATGCTGGAAAGGGGTTGGCGGACTATACCGTATCCGAGGTCGAATCGGATTTTTGACACAGAGAACACAGAGGGAAGAAGCGAGGCCACGGAGCCGATCATCTCGCGGCCCTCCGTGACCTCTGTGCCTCTCGTCGCTTTTGATTCGTGCCTACGATGAACGATTTCAGAACGGTCCGTTACAGGTCGAACGTCACCGAGAAAATAAACTGCTGCGGGTCGATGATGCGGAAGCTGTGCATCGTGCCATCCGGATACGCGCCTACAGGCTGGAGGCGGCCGTCCTCGCCGAGATTGCGCACGTTGAGCTGGAAGCGGGCGCCGACCTTGTCGGCGAAGAGCCGCGTGCGATAGCCGATGAAGGCATCGACGTAGAGGTGGCTCTTGTCCCAGATCGGCCGCGTGGGATCGAGTTCGGTGATCGTTGCGGGCAGCTGCTGCACGCCGTAGTAGCCGATGGCGCCCTTGTCCTCCCAGCGCATGGCGCCGCCGACATTGAAGCGCTTCATCCACTTGTTGTCCGTGATGCCGGAGAGGCGGAAATTCGAGCTCACGTTCACACGGTACTTGCGCACCTGCGGCCGCGCCTGCCCGTCGGTCGCCTGCTCGAGCCGGATCGGGGCGAGCACGCTGTCGCGGTAGAAGGTCTCCACCGTCTGCGCGCTGCTGAAATTCGTCGTCCACCAGAGAGCGCCCGTCACGGGATTGCGCACCGTCTGCCAGACCGGCAGCCGCTTCTCCGCCCACGCGAGGAGTGCCGGGGAGAGGTTGCTGTTGATGGCGATCTGCTGCGTAACGTTCAGCTTGATTGTCCAGTAATTCACCGGGTTGAAGTTCAGCTCGATCTCCTTGCCCTTGCCGACGATGTCGGCGACATCGGTGATCGGGAGGGCGCGGAACTCCTCGAAGTCCTGTGGCGTGAGCTGGAGCGTGCGAAACACCTCCGTCTGAATCTGCGACTCGGTCAGCATCTCGCCGCGCTGTGCCGCCGCCGCGATCGTCCAAGCCCGCGCGGCCTCGTTAAGCCGGGGGCCGCTGCCGTTGTTAAACTCCACGAAGTCCGCGCTGAGGATGCGCTGGGCAAAGGTGCCGCTCTGACCGTAAGGCGAGTTCTTCTGCTTCGTCTCGTACTGGTTGGCGCGGACGATCAGCTTGCCGTCGAAAAGATTCAGCGCGAAGCCGTAGTCCACGCCCTCGCCCGTCGGGTTCGGCAGCTCCTTGCGCAGGAGATTCTGCGAGGGTGTCGTCGGCTGGAAGCTGTCGGCCTTGTTCACATAGAGACTCAGCCAGTTCAGCGGCTTCACCACCACG
>JAZKEV010000689.1:0-5184 GCA_040386765.1 Verrucomicrobiota bacterium
GGACGAGCAGATGAAGGCGCTGGAGGCCGCGCGCGGCTCGAAGTTCGACGAGCTGTTTCTCACCTACATGATTCAGCATCATCGGGGCGCCGTCCTGATGGTACACTCGCTGTTCGGCTCGCCGGGTGCAGGCCAGGACGAGAGTATCTTCAAGTTCGCCGGCGACGTCGAAGCCGATCAGGGCACCGAGCTCAAGCGCATGCTCGCCTACAGCTCGCTCAACCACGTGAGCTACTGCCTGCTCGCGCTCTTCGCGGTGAGCCACGCCACCGGCACGCCGCTGCGCACGCACGAGGCTTCCACCGCCGCCCTCAGCGGCGCCATCCTCCAAATTTTCAACCACGGCCTCTCGGCCGCCGCGCTCTTCGCGTGCGTCGGAGTTCTCGAGTCCCGTCGGCCCGGCCCGCCCGTCACGCTCGCTGACCTCGGCGGCATCCGCGCCACCGCGCCACGCTTCACGCTGCTCTGCGGCTTCGCGCTCTTCTCCTCGCTCGGACTTCCCGGCCTCAATGGCTTCGTGGGCGAGTTTCTCGTTTTCCGCGGCGTCTTCGGTCTTGTCCCCTGGGCCGCCGCCACCGCCTGCCTCGGCCTGCTCATCACCGCGCTCTTTCTCCTCACGTTCTGGCAACGCGTCTTCCACGGTCCGCGACGTGTCGATTTTTCCGACATCACTCGCATGGAGTCCGCCCCGCTCGTCCCGCTCGTGGTGCTGATGATCCTCCTCGGCCTCGCCCCCGGACTCCTCACCGCCCTCATCAATCCCCTCGTCACTACGTGGGCCGGCCATCTCACCCCTCCCTAGTTCTCACTCTCTCCGCGCGCCTATAGGCGCATCCAAACTCCCCGTCGCCCTCCGATTTCTGCGCCTCTTTGCGGCTCACTCCGCATGTCCGTCCTCCCTTACACCATTTATGTCTCCTTCCTCGGCGCCCTGCTCGCGCTGATCGCTGGCGCGCGCTCCGCCGCCGCCGCCCGCGTCGTCGCGCTCCTTTCCGCTGTCGTTCCCTTCGCCCTCGCGCTCTTCGCCGCCTCCACTTTCACGCCGACGGCTTCGCTCCAAACGCTCGTCAATCTCCCGTGGATTCCCGAGCTCAACCTCGGCATCCACTACCACCTCGCGGTCGATGGCGTCAGCCTCGCGCTGGTGCTGCTCACGGGGCTCGCCGCCACCACCGGGGTGCTCTTCTCATGGAATATCACGCATCGCACCGGCGAGTTCTTCGCGCTCTATCTCGCCCTCATCGGTGGCGTCTACGGGGTGTTTCTCAGCGCCGACGCTTTCCTGCTCTTCGTCTTCTACGAGATCGCGATCGTCCCGAAATATTTCCTCATCGCGATCTGGGGCTCCACCAATCGCGAGTACGGCGCGATGAAGCTCGTGCTCTACTCCTTCGCGGGCAGCGCGCTCGTCCTCGCCGGACTCCTCTGGGCGTACGCCGCCTCCGGGGCCAACAGCTTCTCGCTCGCCGGTCTCGCTGCAGCCACCACACAACTGCCCGCGAACATCCAGATTCCGCTCTTCGCCCTCGTTTTCCTCGGCTTCGCGGTGCTGGCCGGCCTTTTTCCCTTTCACACGTGGGCGCCGACCGGTCACGTCGCCGCGCCCACCGCCGCTTCCATGCTCCTCGCGGGCGTCGTCATGAAGCTTGGCGCCTACGGGTGCTTGCGCGTCGCGCTGCCGCTTTTCCCGGCGGGCTTCGAAGCTTGCCAGCCCGTCCTGGGCTGGCTCGCCGTCGGCGGCATCGTTCATGCCGGGTTTGTCGCGCTCGTGCAGGATGACCTGAAATTCGTCATCGGCTACTCGAGCGTGAGCCACATGGGTTTCGTCCTGCTTGGACTCGCCGCGGCCACGCCCGCCGCGCTCACTGGCGCGGTCTTCCAGATGATCTCGCACGGCATCGTCGCCGGACTCCTTTTCGCCATCGTGGGCCGCCTCCTCTACGAGCGCACGCACACCCGCCGCCTCGCCGATCTCCGTGCGCTCCCGCTCCATCGGCTCATGCCCTTTACCTCGCTCGCCTTCGTCCTCGCGGGCCTCGCCTCCATGGGCATGCCCGGCTTCAGCGGCTTCCCGGCTGAGCTCACGATCCTCATCGGCACGTGGCGCACCGCGCCGCTCTGGGCCGGCGGCGCCGCCTTCGGCATCCTTGTCGCCGCCGCCTTCACGCTCCGCGCCATCCAGGTCTCGTTCTTCGGCGCCACCACCACTGTCCCCACCCGCTACTACGCCCCCCTTACCTGGCCCGAACGCCTCGGCACCCTCCTCCTGCTCGCCGCCACCGTCTACCTCGGCCTCCAACCCGATATTCTCTTCAACCTCATCACCCCCTCCTTCAAATCTTAAAGGCCCCGCGCTTCGCCGCCCGCAAATCCTTCGCCCCACTCTTCCGCAAAAAAATTATGCCAATTACGAATCGAAAAGAGACGATAGACACAGAGAGCACGGAGATGACACAGAGGTCACGGAGGGTTGCTAGGTGATCGGCTCCGTGGCCTCTCTCTTTTTCTCTGTGCGCTCTGTGTCAAAAGTCTGATTTCGATGAGTACATGGTATTAGCGCCGACTTAGCGTTCCCCCATCCTCCCCGGTGTCAGTCCCCTACGCCGAACTTCTCTCCGTCTTCCGTCCCGAGATCGCCTTGGTCCTCGGCGCCTTTCTCGCGCTCACCTTTGACCTTCTGCTCGGCCGCCGCCAGACCCTCGCGCAACGCACGCTCGCCGCCACTACGCTCGGCCTGATCGCGCTCGCCGCCGCCGCGTGCTTCACCCAGCTCCACGGCGCGCCGGGTCCGGCGTTTCAAGGCACCTTCATCCTCGATTCGCTAGGCCTCGCCACGCGCCTCGGCGTGCTCGTCCTCGCCGCCCTCACCCTCGCGCTGCTGCCCGGAAACTCCTCGCAGCCGCATCCCGCCGAATACGTCGCGCTGATCCTCTTTGCCACCGCCGGCTTCACGTTGATGGCCGTGGCGCAACAGCTGCTCGTCGCCTTCCTCGCTCTCGAGCTCGCGAGCCTTTCGCTCTACATTCTCGCCGGTTTCGACAAGACCCGCCGCGAGTCCGCGGAGGCCGCGCTCAAGTATTTTCTGGTGGGCGGCATCGCCGCCGCCTTCCTGCTCTTCGGCTTCAGCCTCCTCTACGGTCTCACCGGCTCCATCGCCCTGCCCGAAATTTCGCGGCAGCTCGGTATCCAGAATCTCACGACACTTCACCTCGTCGCCCTCGCCATGATCGTCGTGGCCTTCGGCTTCAAGGCCGCCGCCGCGCCCTTTCACCTCTGGGCACCCGATGTCTACCAAGGCGCGCCGGCCCCCTCCGCCGCGCTCATCGCCTCCGCCTCGAAGCTCGCCGGACTCGTTCTCTTCACGCGGCTTTTCTGGTCCGGCGCCGCGCCTGCCGCCGGCTCTGTCGCCACGATCGAAACGGTTCCCGGCTGGCTCCCGCTTCTCGCCCTCGTCGCGCTCGCTTCGCTGCTCCTCGGAAACTTCGCCGCGCTCGCCCAAGCCAATCTCCGCCGGCTGCTCGCCTATTCCGCCATCGCGCATGCGGGCGCGCTGCTCCTCGGTGTGATGGCCGCCGGCCGCGATGGACCCGCGCCGCTCTTCTACTACGCTGCGACCTACGGGCTCGCGACGATCGGGACCTTTGGCGTGATCGCCGTCCTCGACGGCCACGATCCCGCCGGACCGCGCTGCCAAAATCTCTCCGATCTCGCCGGTCTCCATCGCCGCTCGCCGCTGCTCGCCGGTTGCCTTGCAATCTTCATTCTTTCCCTCGCGGGCATCCCGCCGCTTGCGGGCTTCTTCGGAAAATTCGCCGTTTTCGCCGCCGCGCTCAAGCTTGGGGCCCACAGCATGCTCGGCTGGCTCACCTTCCTCGCCATCGCGTTCAGCGCGGTCGCGCTCTACTATTATCTTCTCATCCTGAAACAGGCCTTCGTCGCCGACGCCTCTGCGGAACGCGCCGCCCGCGTACGCGTGCCGCTCCCCGCGGCCACCGCGCTCCTCCTCGCCGCCGCCCTGCTCATCCTGCTCGGTATCTTCCCTTCGCTGCTCCTTCGCCTGGTCTGATCAACGCCCAGCGGCATCCGCCAGCTTCCACAGCGTGATGTGCTTCAGCCGGCCCGCCGGTTGCCACGCCCCCGGCATCGGCCGCTCCTGCAGCATCGCCTCCTCGAAGGGAAACAGCATCGCGTAGACCGCGCGCCCATCGGCCCGCGCGCCGCGCACGATTTTCGCCGAGTCCTCGGGCGTCGCGAAGCCCCAGTTCACCGTCACGAATTTCGTGTAGTAGTGCAGCGAGCCCGACATCTGCCCACCAAAGATCACCGCGCCCTCCGGCAGCTCCGCGCGGACCCAGTCCGTGGCGTTCACATACATCCGCTCGTCGCTGCCGGTCCGCAAGCTGCGCAACGACGAACTCCAAACCGCGCCCCACGCTACGCACCACACCGCCGTCCCCGCCAAAACCACTCGTTGCGTTGTCTCACGCCAGCGCCCCAGCCACGACTGCCCAACGAGCAAAGCCGCGACGATCATCGCCGGAAAGGCCGGCAGCACAAACCGCAGCCCCCACCAGTCCTGAAAGGTAAACGGGTACACCGCGTAGAATCCCGTCAACACCACGACCCACGCGACCAACGCCGCGCGCCACGTCCACTTCACGCCGCGTACCCACAAAATCGCCGGCGCCAGCACCCCGACGCCCGCGAGCAGCACCGGCAGCCACGTCAGATAATGCACCAGCGTCACACCAAGATATTCCAACCCAAATGCTTCGCCGATGGCCCCGTAACCGAAGCGCAGCGGATGCCCGTAGGCCGCGCGATTGTAGAGCCCGAGCGCGATCGCAAAGGGCAACCCCGCGAGCCCGGTGCGCCGCCAACGGCCCCAATTTTTCCCCAAGACGATCGCGAGCGGCACCAGCGCGAGCGCATTGGTGGGCCTGATCAAAACCGCCACCGCAAAGACTCCGCCCGCCACCCACGCCCACGCCACGCGCGTCCGCGCCCGCCATGCGCAGAGGAGCGCCCCCGTGGTCCACACCAGCGCCGGCACATCGCTCAGCAACTGCATCGACACGAAAATCGGCAGCGGACACGCCGCCAGCAGCGCGGCCCCCAGCAGCGCCACGCGGCGCCGCAATCCCGCCGCGCCGCTCGAGTTCCACGCGTCCAAGGGCGTCGTAT
>JAZKEV010000690.1:0-2164 GCA_040386765.1 Verrucomicrobiota bacterium
CATGAGGAGGTCGGGCGAGGCCTTCTGCGTGACGACGCCGAGGCGGCGGACCTCCTCGGGCAGTTTCGGCAGCGCCTGCGAGACGCGGTTCTGCACTTGCACCTGCGCATTATCGAGATCGGTGCCGAGCTTGAACGTGATGGTGAGCGTCATCACGCCATCGCTCGTGGCCTGCGAGAACATGTAGAGCGAGTGCTCGACACCGTTGATCGCCTGCTCGAGCGGCGCGGCGACCGTCTCGGAAATGGTCTTGGGATTGGCGCCCGGATACGTGGCGCGGACGACGACGGTGGGCGGAACCACCTCGGGATACTCACTGATAGGGAGCTGGATCAGGGAGATCGCACCGACGAGGAAAATGACGATGGAGAGAACGCCGGCGAAGATCGGGCGTTTAATAAAGAAATCGGAGATATTCATGGCGAGCGGGCGGCAAGGCAGTGGCCTAGGCCGCGTGGAGACGCGGGTGTAAGTGAGAATTGGATACGAACGAGGGCCGGCGGCGGGGCGCATCTTTGCGACGCGCCCCACCCCAGGCTTAGCGCTGGGCTACTTTGGTGGTGGCAGCAGACGCGGGAGTGGCCTCCGACGCCGCGAGTTGTTCGGGCGCGACCTGCATGCCGGGGCGGACACGCTGGAGGCCGTTGACGACGATCTGCTCGCCGGGCTTCAAGCCGTCGCGGACGACGCGCTTGCCATCGATCGAGCCGCCGAGCTTCACGCTGCGGTAAACGACCGTGTTATTTTCACCGAGAGCGAAGACGAACTTCTGGTTCTGATCGGTGCCCACGGCGCGGTCGCTCACGAGGAGCGCCGGCTGCGGCGCACTGATCGGCACGCGCACCCGGGCGAAGAGCCCGGGGACGAGCGCACCATCGGCATTGGCGAATACCAGTCGCAGCGCGAGCGAGCCCGTGGCGGCGTTGAGGCGATTGTCAGCGGACTCGATGAAGCCATGGCGCGGGAAGTCCGTTTCGTCGGCGAGCTGCAGCTCCACCGGAATGCGGCCCTCGCGCGTGGCGAGGCGGCCTTCGCGCATGAGCCGGTTGAACTTCAGGAGGGCCGACTCATCAAGGTCGGCGTAGACGTACGCCTCACCCTGCGAGACGATGGTGGTGAGCAACGTGGCATTGCCCGGCGTACCCGCCACGAGATTACCCGGCGTGACGATGGCACGGCTCACGCGACCGGAGATCGGCGCACGCACCTCCGTGTGCTCGAGATCGAGCTGCGCAGTCGCGAGCACCGCGCGCGCCTCGGCGGCACGAGCGAGACGGGCATCGGCCTCTTCAGAGGAAACGGCAGCGGCGGCGAGCAGGCCTGCGGCGCGCTTCGACTCGCGCTCAGCGACCTCGAAGCGGGCCTTGGCCAGCTCGAACTGCGCACGGTACCAGCGCGAATCGATGCTGAAAAGAACGTCGCCCTGCTTCACGAGCTGACCGGCGCGGAAGTGGACGGTCTCGAGATGACCGGAGACGCGAGCGCGAAGCTCCACGGTCTCGGCCGCATCGACGCGGCCCGTGAGTTCTTCATAGTCGGTGACCAGCCGCTCCTCGACGGTCGCGACGGTGACCTTGGGCGGCGGCGGTGTGGCGGCAGCACTGGCAGCGTGGAGCGAAGGAACTGAAAACGCGGCGAGCGCGGCAATGAGCGGGAGACGGGACGTGACAGACTTGGACATGGTAAAGGGAAGTGTTGTGAAAAGGAGACGAACGGGACCCGGCGCTTTTTACTCGCGGATGCGAGAAAGCGGCATTTGCAGGCGATCAAGCAGGTGCGGATTGAACCAACGCTCGAGGAGCGCGGGCGTGGCGGGAGTCAGCGAATCGGAAGCGGGCAACGCCGCGTTGGCGCTCCGTGACCGGGCGAGCCGGGCAGCGACGCGCTGGCGGGTGAGTGCGCCTTGAAGTGAGCGGCGCAACACAGGCGAGAGCGCGGCGCGGGTGGTGGTGAGGGACGAATTGACAGGTCGAGTATTCACGGCGGAAGAAGGATTGAACTAGGTATAGTTGACTAGTTAGCTAGTTTTAGGCTGAAAAAAGAGCGCACGAGTGTGACGTGCGCGCAGAACGCGACAGAAGAATTAGGGAGAACAGAGAACGGAAACGGATGCGGAGAAACTTACGAGCCCGCAGCTACCCCGGCAGGCGGAGGCGTCGCGGGC
>JAZKEV010000690.1:2174-3055 GCA_040386765.1 Verrucomicrobiota bacterium
TGCCCATGGCAGGGAGAGTGCGGAGCGGCTCGGGATCGTTCATGATCCGGGCCTGGCTCACGGCACCCTCCATCATACACCCGAGAGCGAGCGCCTTTTGGATCGGATCACACGGGTCGATGGAGCCATCGGCGACGGCGTCGCGAATGGCGGACTCGAGGTACTTCCGCTTGCGGCCGACGATCTCGCGCACCTTGGCGCCGACATCGACTTCCTGCGTGCTAACCTCGCAACCGACACAGAAGACCGGACAGCCCAGCACTTTGCCGCTATCGAGCTTGGTCTGATTCTGCGTGATAAATACGTTTTCCAGATACCCGCGAATCCGCTCCAGCGGCTCAACTGAGGGCGAGAAGCGGGCATCCATCATCGGCTTCCACTCATCGCGCCAGAGCTTCTCGATTGCCGCCACCGCCAGCGTGGCCTTGGAATCGAAGAAATAATAGAAACTGCCCTTCTTTACCTCGGCGCGCTTGCAGATGTCGTCGATCGTGACGGCACCGTAGCTCTCCTCCCACATGAGGTCGATTGCGGCTGTCATCAGCCTTTCGTCTGCGTCGGAGGTGCGTCCCATGGAGAAGATGGATAGTTGACTAGTTGTCTAGTGCAAGCGTTTTTTCGTACCAAATCGCAGTCTCCGTCACATCTCTCAGTTCAATAGCGGTTTATATTCCGGGTGCCGCTCGATGAACATCGCGACATACGAGCAAGCTGGTATCACCCGGAGCTTTTCGGCCCGGGCATAGTCGAGTGCGGCGCGCACGAGTTTCTCGGCGATACCCTTCCCGCGCAGCTCCGGCGGCACGAAGGTATGCGTCATCGTCATCGTGCCCTCCCGCCTCACGTACTCAGCCATGGAAAGATAGCCGCCGACGGTGGCC
>JAZKEV010000690.1:3065-5722 GCA_040386765.1 Verrucomicrobiota bacterium
GACCATATTCGGCGCCTCGGCCCTCTGGCTCACCGCCGGTCAGGCCCAGGCCGCCGACGGTGGCCTCGAAGCGATTCTGAGCAGCATTGTGGACCACCGCGATACTGTCGGCGTTGGGAGGCGAGGAATTCATAGTGAGAAAACGGTCGCGATGTTTACCGCCGAGGCAAATCCCACGCCTCTCGCTCCTCTCTCCCTGCGCGCGGCCTCGTCTCACCTCTGGCGACTCCAGCGCTGCGCGAGCACACCGCACACGATCAATTGCAACGGGTGATAAATCATGATCGGCAGCAGGATCACGCCCATCGCAGGGTGCGCGCCGAAGATCAACTTCGCCATCGGCACACCCGAGGCCAGGGTCTTTTTCGAGCCGCAGAAAATCGCCGCGATGCGATCGCCGCGCGGAAACCCGAAGGCGCGTGCCAGGCGCGAGGTCACCCATAGCACCAGCGCAAACAATCCCACGCAGAGCGCAGTGACGCCGAGCAACTGCGCTGTCCCGCCCCGGGACCACACGCCCGCCTGAAACGAATCGCAGAACGACGTGTAGACGAGCAGCAGGATCGTGAGCCGGTCGACGATCGCGAGCTTGGGCTTGTGCGCCTGCGCCCAGGCGCCGAGCCATGGCCGCAGCGCCTGCCCCACCGCAAGCGGCAGCACGATCCATTGCAACAAGTCCACGATCACAGGCCCGATCGGCCGCGTCTCGCCCGTGGTCTTCATCACGACCGCGATCCAGAGCGGCGTGAGCACGATGCCGATGAGGCTGGAGAGCGTGGCATTGAAGACGGCGCCGGCGACATTGCCGCCCGCCGCCGCCGTCATCGCGACCGAGGACGACACCGTCGACGGCAACGCACACAGAAAGAAAATCCCCATGATCAGCTCCGGCGCCACATGGCCCGCAAGCACCGCCTGCAACGCGAGTCCGATCAGCGGAAAGAGGAGAAATGTGCACGACTGGATGAGCACGTGCAGTCGCCAGTTGAGCGCGCCCGCCCGCAGCGCCACAAAAGAGAGCGTGAGCCCGTGCAGGAAGAAAATCAGCGCCACGCCTGCCTTCGTCAGCAGTTCCGGGTGCATCCAGCCACCCGCCGCACCCGGCCCGGGAAAGGCCCACGCCAGCACCGTCGCGAGGATCATGCCGAGCAGGAACCAGTCGGGCTTGAACGTCTTCATGCGCTGCGTCGCCTCTTCGCGCCTCACCCGCGCTTGCGCGAGAAGCGCCCGCGGATTCGCGCAAAGACCAGCGCGAGATCGTCGCGCCCCTCGATTTTCATCGCCCAGATCAGCCCACCATAGAGCGCGACTCCGGCCGAGATCAGCACCGCGACGCCCGCGGCATCGGCGAGCTTCGTCGCGGGCATCACGCTGGCCCACCAGCGCCAGCCGAACATCACCGCGACGCCCATCACGACAGCGGCGAGCGTGACCTTGATCAGGTTGGCCACCACCGGCTGGAAGCCGAGGCTCGCGCGCTTTTTGGTGAGTTGCCGTTGCAGGTAGACCGCCTGCACGACGACCGCGAGGTTGCTCGCCAGCGCGAGGCCCATGGTGTCAAACGGCCCCATCAACGCAAAGCTCAGCGCGATATTGACCACGAAGCTGATCAGCGCGGCGCGCACCGGCGTCTTCGTATCGCGCTGCGCATAGAAGGCGCGCAGCATGATGTTCACAAAGGCAAAGAACGGCAGGCCCAGCCCGCTCACGATGAGCACCGGCTGCATCAGCCGCGCGTGATCCTCGGAAAATTCGCCGCGCACGAAAAGCAGCTGTACGATCGGCAGCGCCAGCGCCACGAGACCGGCGGCGGCGGGCACATTGATGACAAGGATCAACCGCAGTCCCTTGTGATACGTGCTCGCGACGCTGTCCCACTTCCCCTCGCCCGCATATTTTGAAATGAGAGGAAAAATCACCGTCGATACCGCGATGGCGAAAACCCCGATGGGCAGTTCCATGAGCCGCGTCGCGAGATTGAGCACGACGACCGCGGACTCGTTGAGCGAGAGACCGATGAAGCGCGACACCGACATGTTGATCAGGTAGATCGCCGAGCCGAAGAGCGTCGGCACCATCAGCCGCACGATCTCCGCCAGCGAATCGCTCACCCGCAGATCGAAGCGCGGCCGCCACCCCTCGCGGGCGAGCGCGAGCGCCGGCACGCTCACCTGCAGAAATCCTCCGATCAGCACGCCGCCGCAAAGCCACAGCATCCGCCCGTCCGGCGAGTGCGCCCAGCCCGCATAAGTCGCGCCGCCGAGGCACGTGATCATCGCGACATTCAGCCAGATCGGCGAAAGCGCCGGCTCCACAAAGCGCTGCAGCGTTTGCAGCGCCGCGCTGAAGGCCGCCGCCAGGCACGCGCACATCAGATACGGAAACAAAATGATCGCGAGATCCGCCGCCTCGAGCCAGCGCCGCACCGTGTCGAGATCGACGCCGTAGCCCGTCGCCTCGGGCGCCAGCCGAATCGAGAGCAGGATCGCCGCCATCGAGATCACCACCACGCCGCCGCTCACGACGAAGAGCCAGCTCGCCACGGTATTGACGACCGCAAAAGCCCCCTCGCGCTGCCGGTCCTTGAGCGCATCGTTAAGCGCCGGCACAAACGCCGCCGTGAGCGCGCCCTCCCCCAGCAACCGGCGAAACAGATT
>JAZKEV010000691.1:0-315 GCA_040386765.1 Verrucomicrobiota bacterium
CTCGAGCCGGCGCGGGTTCTGTGAGGCGAGCAGGCGGTTGGCGGGATCGATGTCGCGCAGCTCGGGGCGGAGGCTGCTGCTCTGGCGATAACTGGCGCTGGTGACGACGAGCCGGATCATGTGGCGCAGGTCCCAGCCGCTGTCGCGAAACTCGCACGCGAGCCAGTCGAGCAGCTCCGGATGGGAGGGCAGCTCGCCCTGCGAACCGAGGTCGTCGACGACCGCGCTCAGGCCGGTACCGAAGTACATCGCCCAGAGGCGATTCATTACCACCCGGGCGGTGATGGGATTCTCCTTCGAGACGATCCACTCCGC
>JAZKEV010000691.1:325-12173 GCA_040386765.1 Verrucomicrobiota bacterium
GAGAGTCGCGATCCCATTTCGGAGCTGGAGACGGACTGGCGATTGATGATCGAGGCAATTGCGAATGTGTAGAGTTCGAATCACGCAAAGCGAAAGAACGAGCAACCATTGTTGTTTTATGCCCCTGTCGTGTAGAAGCGGTCCGCCGAGTTGAGGTATTCCATTTCTTCGGGCGTGCTCTCGCGGCGGGCGGGGAGAAAGCTCGGCGTGGCCGGCTGCACGACGGGACCGGTCTCGTCCTGCCAGTTGCCGCGAGCGAGGACGCGGACCTGCAGCGGCTGGGCCGCCTGGGTGACGAGGGTGTAGGCGCGGCCATCCTGGGTTTGGCGGATGCTGGCGGCGATTTTCTGCTGGCGGTCAAAGGCCTCGCGGTTGGCCGCGGTGCCGAGGAGCCAGGCGTTGGCGAGCGTTTCGTTCTGGCCGGGCGTAAGCGAGGCGGGCGGAGCCGACAGCGCCGCGAGGAGGGCCGGGGAAGCGACGGTGAGCGGATCGGTGTCCGAGAAGGGGCTCAGCGTGAGGCGCAGCGCGGGGAGGGTTTCGCCCGTGAGCGTGAGGACGAGCGTATCGCCTGCGGCGATACGCTGCGGCTTCGCCAGCACCCACGTGCCGGCGAGCGGGCCGGAAGGGGTGGCGGGAAATTTCCAGGCGGAGGCGATGCCGAGGATCTCCGCGCCGTTGTTGTAGCGGGGCGCCTTGGCGGTGGCTTCGGCAAAGGCGAAGTCGACCTTGCGGTCCTTACCATCGGCGCCGCGCAGGGTGGCGGTGAGGCGGAGCAGATTGCGGGTCGGGCTCTTTTTTATGTCGGGCTTGGCGGGAGGAGGCTCGACCAGCTCGAGCCGGAGCGAGGCCATCCAGCCGGCCTCGGGTTTCAGTGAAAGGCGCAGCGATTCGCCGGTCTTCAAGTCGTCTGCGACGCGCACGATGCGATCCTCGCCGACAGTGGCCGCGGTGGGCGCGGGTTTGCCTGCCTTGGTGAGGACGGCGGCCTCGAGCGCGGGCTGCTGCCAGCCACCGGGATTACGCGTCAGGAAGGCGCGTGCGTCGGCGAGCCATTCCGCAAACGCGGTGGCCTGCGCGGGCTGCTTGACCAGGGCGGCGTCGGCGGCGCGCTGGGTGGCGAGCTGCGCCACGAAGCGCTGCTTGCGCGCAGCGAGATAGGGGCTTGAGACTTCGATCTCGGGCGGAAACGGGTGCTCGTTGTCGAAGCCATCCAACTCTGGCTCGGGCGTGTACCGGTAGTCGGCGTAGACGCCCCACTGCTTCACGTCGGCGAAGAACGCCTGCAGCTCGTAGAAGTCGCGGGCCTTGATCGGGTCGAACTTGTGGTCGTGGCACTCCGCGCAGCCGAAGGTGCTGCCAAACCACCCGGCGGCGACGGAGCGCACGCGCTCGGCGCCGTACTTGGCGAGATACTCGCCTTTCTGCGCGCCGCCCTCGCGCGTCATCATGTTCAGCCGGTTGTAGCCGGTCGCGACAAGCTGCTCGGTGGTGGGCGAGGGGAGTAGATCGCCGGCGAGCTGCTCGCGCGTGAATTGGTCGAAGCGCTTGTTCTTCGTGAACGCGTCGATCACGTAGTCGCGATACGGGAAGATGCGCTGATTCTGATCGCCGTGGAAACCCACGGTGTCGCTGAAGCGCGCGATATCAAGCCACCACACCGCGAGGCGCTCACCGTGGCGCGGCGACGCGAGCAGGCGATCCACCTGGCGCTCGTAGGCGTGCGGCGCCTTGTCGGCGAGAAATGATGCAACCTCTTCCGGCGTCGGCGGCAGACCGGTAAGATCGAGCGAAACGCGGCGCAGGAGCCGGGCCTTCTCTGCCTCGGCTGAGGGCGTGATTTTCTTTTCGGCGAGCTTCGCGCGCACGAAGGCGTCGATCGGATTCGCGCTTTCTGCCTTGGCGTTTCCACTCTTCGGCACCGCGGGCCGCGCGAGCGTCGCGTAGGCCCAGTGCGGCTCGTACTCGGCACCCTCGGCGACCCAGCGGCGGAAGAGTTCTTTCTGCGCCTTCGTAAGCGTCTTGTGAGCCTCGGCGGGCGGCATCGGGTCGTCGTTATCCTGGATGCGGAGGATGATTTCGCTCTCGTCGGGCTTGCCTGGCACGATGGGCGTAAAGCCGTTTTTCGTGGGCTTCAGCGCCTCCTCGCGGATGTCGAGACGCATGCCGGCCTTGCGCGACTTCGCATCGAAGCCGTGGCAGTGGAAACACGTGTCCGACATGATCGGCCGGATGTCGCGATTGAACGACACGCGGGGCTGCGCGGTTGCGGGCGAGGCAGCGGCAGCGAAGAGCGGCGCGGTCGCAAACGACGTGGCTGCAACGACGACGGAGAAAGTGAAAGTCCGGAGCATGCGAAAAGGGGGCGAGGGGGTGGGGCTGCGAGAGCCTATTTTGCCTCTGATTAAGAAAACCCAATGCGTGATTTGGCAACACGGAGTTTGGACGTGTTTTTTAAATACCACGACCGATCACCGACGTCCGCCTTGCGCCGCCGGTTACGTCTTCGCCTGCAGCGCCGAGTCCACGCCCCCGCGTTCGTCGAAGACGAAACACTCGCCCTCATAGTGCACGCCGCCGCACTCCTCGAAATATTTCAGGATCCCTCCGTCGAGCTGGAAAACCTGTTCGAAACCCTCTCGCTGCATCAGCGGACCCGCCTTCTCGCAGCGAATCCCACCAGTGCAAAACATCACGATTGGCTGCGACTTCAGCTCCTCCGGCAGGCGGCGCACCGCTGCGGGAAAATCGCGAAACCGATCGATTCCCGCTGGCAGCGCACCGCGAAACGTCCCGGCGCTCACCTCGTAGTTGTTGCGCGTGTCGAGGAGCGTCACCGGCCGGCCTTCGTCGAGCCACTGCTTCAGCGTCTTGGCCGCGAGCTTCGGCGTCGGCTGGCGGGCGGGATCGATCCCCTCGACGCCAAAGGCGATGATCTCTTTTTTGACCTTCACCAGCATCCGCCCAAATGGCTGCGTCGCGCTCAGGCTCTCTTTGGGCGTAAGATCGCCCAGCCCCGGCCATGTGCGCAGCTCCGCGATCAACGCATCGGCAGCTTCGCGCGACCCCGCGACGAACAGATTGATGCCCTCCGTGCTCAACAGGATCGTGCCCTTCAGCCCCACACTATTGCAAAGAGTAAGCAACGCCTCTCGCCGCTCAGACAGCCCAGGCAGCCCGTCGAATGGCGTAAACTTGTACGTGGAGAGGTTGACGAAAGTCGGCGGCACGAAACGAAAAACCATAAGGGTTGGAGGCAGGGGAGGTCGAGACCAGCGGATTCTCCGCAAAAGCCAGTCACTTACTATTTCGAGACAAAATGGCCCATTCCCACGTTTTCCACCCTCACACTTTTTTCCCAACCTTATTCACAATCCATTCGCCTGCCAGCGACTAGCGCGGAGGCCATTTGACGTTTTGTAAGTTGTTGATAATCTCCTCTTCTTCTCACTCGAAGGCCGGTTTCGCAAAGCGCACGATTATTTTGGGCACGGTCAAATGTGAGTAAGTTTCAGGGGTTTGCGGGGTGTTTTGTTTGACTAGTGGGGGTGAAAGTGGGTGAAAGTGGGGCACTGTGGGGCACATGGCCTCAATCACCCAAAAATGGAGCCGGCGGGCAAAACTTCCTTCACGGGAAACTACAATCACACCTTGGACGAGAAGGGGCGGCTTACGCTCCCCTCGGTGTGGCGCCGCGACTTCGCCGAAGAGGCCACCTTTCTCGCCACGCCGCACCCGGATGGTTACATCGCCGTTTTGCCCCCGGAGGAGGTCGAGAAGCTGCATGCCAAAGTCTCCCTCGCGAAGCTGAGCGATTCGTCCGCCCAGGCGTTTTTCGCGCGCTTCTTTTCGCAGACGCAGAGTTTTTCCTTCGATAAGGCCGGCCGCATCGTCCTCTCCGATGCCCTGCTCAAGCACGCCGGTATCACGAAGGACGCGGTCCTCATCGGCTCGCTCACCAAGTTCAACATCTACAACCCCGCCCGCTGGCAGCAGGAAGAGGCACGCACGGCAGGCGAAAACTTCGGCGATCTCATGCGCCGTCTCGACATTTGAAAATGCGCCGCGTTGCCAAAATCAAGTCCCTCCCCACTCGTGTGCCGCTGCGCAAGACCGCGATGAGCAGCAGCTCCGCGGCCCGCAGAAATTTTCCCGCGTGGATCGATGCCGCCGACTACAGCGTGCCGTCGCCCGCCACGATCGTGATGCCCCGCGTGCGCGATGGGCTCGTGCTCCGCGCCGTGCCCACCAAGAGAAACCACAAAACGGAGGACTCGTCCGATGCGCGCGGCGCGCGGTGAGATACTCCCCGGCACGATGACACCGGGACATTTTTCAGTGCTGCTCCGCGAGGCGATGGAGTTCCTCGCGCCGCGCCCCGGCGGCCGCTATCTCGACTGCACCTTTGGCGGCGGCGGGCATACCCGCGCGCTGCTCGAGGCGGCTCCGGATGTGCAGGTGATCGCGCTCGATCGCGACCCGGCGGCGGCTCCGCGCGCGGCCCTGCTGCGCGAAGAGTTCGATGGCCGCTTTGCGCTGATCGACCGCGATTTTGGCCGCCTCGGCGAGTTGCCGATGGAGCGGTTTGACGGCATTCTTTTCGATCTGGGCGTCTCGTCCTTTCAATTGGACGAGGTGGAGCGCGGCTTCTCCTTCCGCCACGACGCGCCCGCGGATATGCGGATGGATCCACGCAGCGGCGTGCCCGCGAGCCTGTGGCTGGAGACCGCGACCGAGGAGATGCTCGTGCGCGCGATTCGTGATTTCGGCGAAGAACTACACTGGCGCCGCGTGGGGCGCGCCATCGTTGCCGCACGCGGCACGGGCAACCTGGCGCGCACCACTTCACTCGCTGCGACGATCGCGGAGGCGATCCCCGCGCGCGATCGCCACCTGTCGAAGATCAATCCGGCCACGCGTTCCTTCCAAGGCATCCGCATCGCTGTGAACGACGAACTGGGCGCCATCGATCGCGCGCTGCCCGCGGCATTTGAGCGGCTCGTAGCACCGACGGCGGAGACGCCCGGCGGCGTGCTCTGCGTGATCAGCTTCCACTCCCTCGAGGATCGTCCCGTTAAACAATTTTTCCGCCGCATGTGCGGCCAGCCCGAGAGCGCCAACGACAGCACACCTCAGGACCTGAGAGTGAAGCTGGCAGAGCCGCTCACGCGCAAGCCCGTCACGCCGGGGGAGTCCGAGATTTCCGTCAATCCCCGCAGCCGCTCCGCGAAGTTGCGAGCGTTGCGCAAGCTCTGAGCGACCTCCGTCGCACAGCGCTTTTCAATTCAACTTTTACCCTCGGTCATGAAAAAGAATTCACAGGCATTTGCCGATCCGTTCGTCGCGTTGCTCATCCTGTCCGTCAGCCTCATGGGCTCGGTCGGGATCGGCATGGTTTGGATGCGTCACCAGATTTCCACTACCGCCAACCGCAGCCAGGCGCTCGTCGTGCAGCGCACGGAGATCGAGCGGCTGATCACCGAGAAGTCCGCCGAGGTCGCGAGTGCGCAGCGGCCGGATCTGCTCCGCAATCTCAACGAGCAGCACCGTCTCGCGCTCGTGCCGATGAGCGATGTGCCCGTTTTCACCGAGTCGTCCGAAACGGCCGTGCGCGGCCTCGTGCAGCGCGCCAGCTTCGAGCTGATGGAGCCGGTCCCCGCGGTCACGATCAGGATCGCGCGGAACTGATTCTTCGATGCCAAACGGGTACAGCTCGAGTTATCGCATCGTCCTTCTCTCCAGTGGACTTTTTGTCTGCTTCGGGGCGATGGCGGTGCGTCTCGTCTGGCTGCATGTCGTGAATCGCGACGAGCTGCTCGGCTCGATCGTGCGTACCCGCCACCAGCTAATCGACGAGACGGGGAAGCGCGGGAATATCTACGATGCCCGCGGCCGCCCCCGCGGCGTGACCCTCGCCACCAACCGCTCGATGCGCGTCCTTGGCGTGGACCCGCACTCCCTGCGTCCGCAGGATGAGGCCAAGTGGCCCGAGCTCTCGCGTCTCCTCGGCATGCCCGAGGGTGAACTGCGCCGAATCCTTACCACCAAGTATCGCGCCGCCGTTGTCGCTCCAACCGCGGCCAAGAGCACTCCCGAAGCGGCGGGCTTGGTGTTTAATTTGAACCTGCCCGCCGCCGAGCCGAAGACGGAGCCGGTCCCGGAGACATTCGAGCAGGCCGCGTTTGCGGTGAATGTGGCGCCGCTGCCGAAAGCCGTCGAGCCGGCCGCCGCCGCCGATTCCGACGAAACCGAAGTGGAGGCCACGGCTGACAGCCAGGGCCGTCGCGCGATCCGCTGGGCCAAGCTTCACGAGGACGTTTCCGAGGATCTCTACGAGAAGATCAAGAAGCTCGGCATCCGCGGCGTCTATGGCGACGTCGGCTACCGCCGCACCTATCCCAGCAACAAGCTCGCGTCGCACGTCGTCGGCTTCGTGAACAAGGCGCAGTCGCCGGGCGCGGGCGTCGAGGCCTTTGCCAATTTCTACCTGAAGTCGCAGAACGGCTGGCGCGTCGGCGAGCGCGATGGACGCAATCGCGAGCTCGCGCAGTTCCGCACCCGCGAGGTGCCCAAGATCGATGGCTGCAACGTCACGCTCACGCTCGATCTGCTGGTGCAGGATATCATCGAGCAGGAAGTCGCGGCCATCGTGGAGAAGTTCGGCCCGTCGAAAGTCTCGATCGTCGTGAGCCGCCCGCGCACCGGCTACATCCTCGGGATGGCGAATTATCCGACGTTCAACCTGAACGAGTACAGCAAGGTCCAGAACGAGTTCAACAAGGTGCAGAAGCTGGACCGTTACGCGGTCGACCCGATGCGCAATGCCGCCGTGGCTGACATCTACGAGCCGGGCTCGGTCTTCAAGATCGTCGCGGCCTCCGCGGCGCTTGAGGAGGGCCTCGTAACGCCGGAGCGCGTTTTCGACTGTGAGATCGAGACGGTGATGATCGAGGGCAAGAAGGTGAGCATGCCGAAGGAAGACCATCGGATGGGCGACCTCACGGTCTCCGAGATCATCAGCCACTCTAGTAATAAAGGCGCAGCGCAACTCGCGCTCCTCGTGGGCAAAGACAAGTTCTACGGCTATATTTGGAATTTCGGTTTCGGCCACCGGCTCGGTTTCCCCTTCGGCGGCGAGGAAAGCGGCATCATCTACTGTCCCGAGCAGTGGGCGGCGAAGGACATCACCCGCATCCCGATGGGCCACACCGTTTCCGCCACCGTGCTCCAGATGCACCAGGCGATGTGCGTGATCGCCAACGACGGTGTGCTCATGCGCCCGCAGATTATTTCGCAGATCACAGAGCCCACGGGCGAGATTGTGTATCGCAACGCACCGGAAGCGATCCGCCGGGTAGTGTCGCCGAAGACCGCGCGCGCCGTCGCCAAGATGTTGATGGGCGTCGTCGAGCCCGGTCACGGCACGGCGAAAGAGGCGGCAATCGCCGGCTTCGATGTCGCGGGCAAGACCGGCACCACGCAGAACTTCATCTACGAATATCGCGCGGACGGTTCGCGCCGGCCCATCGGCTACTCGAACAAGAGCCACGTCGCCTCCTTCGTCGGGTTCTTCCCGGCAGGGAATCCCCAAGTTGCGATTTCGGTCATCGTCGACGAAGCTAAAGTGACCACGGGCCGGGGCGTCGCCTACGGGCGCATCGTGGCCGCCCCGTCGTTCAAGCGCATCGGCGAGCGGCTCATTCCCATTCTCAACATCCAATCCAATAACGCGGCCAGCCCCGGCCTCTTGGTAGCACACGAAGGAGTCCGTCGGTGATCGGCTATCTCTCATCCAACTACTCGCTCATCCAGGCATTTGCCGACCCCAAGCCCGCGCGCCGCACCCGGCGTGAAGCGCTTGCGACCACGCGCATCTTCAAAATGGCCCCAAAACTCTCCGACTACTTTCAGGACGGCGAGATGCTCGCTGTGAAAGGCACGCTCGATCGTCCGATCTCCGGGCTCTCGATCGATAGCCGGCGCGTCGCTCCGGGCATGTTGTTTTTCGCCCTGCCCGGCCAGCGCGCGGATGGCGCCAGCTTCATCGACGAGGCCGTGAGCCGCGGCGCCGTCGCGATCGTCACGCAGAAGATGCCCGCCGTCGCGCCGGGCAAGGTGACCTTCATCCATGTGGCCGATGCCCGCGCCGCGCTCGCCGATGTGGCGCAGCGTTTCTACAAGTTTCCCGATCGCGACATGAACGTGATCGGCGTGACCGGCACGAATGGCAAAACCACCGTCACGTACCTGCTCAAGCACCTCTTGAACGGCGATCAGCGCGTCGGGCTGCTGGGCACGATCAGCTACGACCTCGGCGCGCGCACGGTGCCCTCGTTCCGCACGACGCCCGAGGCGCTCGATATCTACGGCATGATGGCGCAAATGCGCGATGCCGGCTGCCGCCAGGCCGTGATGGAAGTCAGCTCGCACGGCATCGACCAGCAGCGCGTGCGCGGCATCCGCTTCGGCGCTGCGGTCTTCACCAATCTCACCCGCGACCACCTCGACTATCACAAGACCCTCGCAACCTACTTCGATGTGAAGACGCGGCTCTTCACCGGCGGCACGGGCCAGCCCCCGAAGGTCTCCGCGATCAATCTCGACGATGCCTACGGCCAGCAGCTCGCCGACAAGCTCGCGGCGGAAGTGCCCGCCACGAAGGTCGTCACCTACGGTGAGAATCCCGCCGCCCAGGTCCGCGCGGAAAATGTCCAGCTCCACTTCTCCCACACCACGTTCGCCCTCGTCTGGCCGGGTGGCACGATGGCGATCGAGGCGCCGCTCGTGGGTCGCTACAATGTGAGCAACCTCCTCGCGGCTGTCGCCGCGGCGTGGGGTCTGGGCCGCGACCCCGTTGTATTCATGGCTCGGATACGCAGCTTCAAGGGCGTTCCCGGCCGCATGGAGCGGATCGACGAGGGTCAGGCTTTCAACGTGCTCGTCGATTACGCGCACACCGACGATGCGCTCCGCAATGCCCTCGGCATGCTCCGCCCGATCACCCCGGGCCGCTTGCTCGTGGTCTTCGGCTGCGGCGGCAACCGTGACCGCAGCAAGCGCCCGCTCATGACCAAGGCCGTGCAGGAATTCGCCGATTTCGCCTTTGCGACCTCGGATAATCCCCGCACCGAGGCCATCGGCCAGATCTTCGACGACATGCGTGGGGGTGTCATCGCGCCCGAGAAGATCACGTGGATCGAGGATCGCCGTCGCGCAATCAACGTCGCGCTCGATGTCGCCAAGCCCGGCGACTGCATCCTCATCGCGGGGAAGGGGCACGAGAGCTGTCAGGAATTCGCCGACACCGTATTCCCCTTCGACGACCGGCAGGTCTCGCGGGAATTGCTCATGGCACGGCTCGAGCGTCAGGGGCGTGAAACGGGAGGCCATGCCTGAGTTCTCGGCACAGTTTCTAGCTCAGGCGACCGGCGGCCAATGGGTGGCTCTGCCGGTCTCGTCGCTTTTCGGGTTTCACTTCGACACGCGGAAGCTCCGCAAGGGCGATGTCTTTGTCGCGCTCAAGACGGAGCAGCGCGATGGCCACGATTTCCTTGCCGCGGCGCTGGCCGCCGGTGCGAGTGCGGCGCTGGTCGCGCGGCCCGATGCGAGCATTCCGCTGCCGCAGCTCGTGGTGGGCGATCCGCTGACCGCGTTTCAAGCGATCGCACGCGAGCATCGCCGCGCATTCCGTGGCAAGGTCGTGGGTATTTCTGGAAGTGCGGGCAAGACCTCTACCAAGGACTTGCTGGCGCTCCTCCTCGGTGGCGCTTCGTGCGGCGTCGTCGCCACCGAGGGCAATCTTAACAACCATATCGGCGTGCCGCTCACGCTTACGCGCATCGATCCCGTGGAGCATCGCTTCGCCGTGATCGAGGCCGGCATCAGCGTCGTGGGCGAGATGCAGCCGCTGGCGGAGATGATCGAGCCGGACGTGGCGATCATCACGCTCATCGCGGCGGCGCACACCGAAGAGCTCGGTGGCATCGACGGCGTTGCGCGCGAGAAGGCCCTGCTGCCCGCCGCGACGCGGACGAGCGGCGTCGCGATCTTTGCGCAGCCGACAGCGGAATTTGGCGCCTTCCGCGAGCTGGGCGTGCGCAAGATGGTCGTCGAGCGCGCAGAGGTCGTGCGCCCCGCCGAGCCGCCCAAGGATACCGTCTACTTCGCGGTGTCGCATCGCGGCGCGGAGACCGCCGTGTCGCTCGCGTATGGCGTGCCGCCGCCGCTCTCGTTTACTTTCCGCCGCGTGACCGATGGGCAGGCGCAGAATGCCGCGCTCGCGATCTGCGCCGCGCTCTGGCTCGGCGTCTCGCGCGACCTGATTCAGCAGCGTCTCGCCAGTTGGAAGCCGGGCAAGCTGCGTGGCGAGATCCGCGAGGAAAACGGCCGGCTCCTCTATCTCGATTGCTACAACGCCAATCCCGCCTCGATGGACGACGCGCTCCGCACCTTCGAGGCGGTCGCGCCCGCTCGCGAGCCGCGGCTCTACCTACTCGGCTGCATGGCCGAGCTCGGGCCCGAGGCGCCGGCGTACCACCGCGCGCTCGGCCGCTCCCTGAACCTGCGCGAAAACGATTTCGTGATGATCATCGGCGACAATGCCCACGACGTTTTCGCGGGAGTGATCGAGCGCGGCGAGTTCACGCGCCAGATCCAGATCGTCGCCACGCTCGAGCCGATGTCCTCCACCTTTGCCGAATGGCACGGCGCGGTATTCCTCAAGGGCAGCCGCCGTTATCAGCTGGAAAAAGTCCTCGAGGCGCAGACCTCGCTCTCTCTCCCGTGCTGAGCTACCTTGCAGATTATTCCGAGCACTTCGGGCCGCTGCGCCTGCTGAAGTACATCACGCTCCGCACGGCGCTGGCGGCGCTGACGTCGCTCATCATCGGGTTCGCGATCGGGCCGATGATGATCCGCAAGTTCAAGCAGCTGAAGTTCGGCCACGGCTACATCGACGACCGCACCGGTGCGCTCGGCGCGAGTTACTTCGACAAGAAGAACACGCCAACGATGGGTGGGCTCATCATCTTCATCTCGGTGTTTTTCAGCTCGGTGCTCTGGGCCGTGCCCAATGTGTGGGTCTTCACGAGTCTCTTCGTCTACGCCGCGCTCACCGTGCCCGGCTTCCGCGACGACTACCTGAAGGTCGTGCACAAGAACCGCAACGGCATCTCCTCGTGGGAGAAGATCGGCTGGCAATCGCTCGCGACCGCCGGCGCCCTCGGCCTGCTTCTTACGCATCCCGACAGCGCCGTAAAGATCCGCGAGTTCTGGGTGCCCTTCGTGAAGCAGGCGCTGATCACGCACATGCCATGGTGGATGCTCATCGTGCTGATCTATCTCTGGATCGTCGGCTTCAGCAATGCGATCAACCTGACCGATGGTTTGGACGGTCTCGCCGTCGGCTGCACGATCACCGTGGCGCTCGTGATGGGCGCGATGGCGTATGTCGCGGATCACGTGTTTCTCGCCGAGTATCTCCTCACCAGCCACGTGCCCAAGACCGGCGAGCTCGCCGTGATCTGCGGCTCGCTGATCGGCGGCTGCATGGCCTTTCTCTGGTATAACTCCCATCCGGCCGAAGTCTTCATGGGCGACACGGGTTCACTCGCGCTCGGCGGCCTGATCGGCGTGATGGCTTTCATGATCCATCAGCCGCTTACGCTGGTGATCGCGGGCGGCGTCTTCGTGATGGAGCTGCTCTCGGTCGTCACGCAGGTCGGCTATTTCAAGTACACGAAGCGTCGCTTTGGGGAGGGCCGTCGCGTCTTCCTCATGGCGCCAATCCATCATCATTTCCAAAAAAAGGGCTGGCCGGAGACGAAGGTGGTGCTCCGCTTCTGGGTCCTCT
>JAZKEV010000692.1:0-1107 GCA_040386765.1 Verrucomicrobiota bacterium
CTCATGGACTCCCCGCTCGCCGCCCTCGCCGGCTTCTACGTGCTCGTCCTGGAGCGCGTGTGAGGGTCCTGGTCCTCAGCTCGACCTTCCCGCAATTCCCGGACGACCCCCGCGGTCGCTTCATCCTCCGCTTCGAAAAACCGCCCCAGCGCCGGCTTCACCCCAAAGGCTTTCAGCACATCCGAGGTGCAGGAGACCGAGTTCACCGACTGCGCGTTTTCCTTCCCGATGTTGACCGAGCTGCGCTGATAGACGCCAAAGGCCGCAAAGCTCTTGGACTGCTCCCGCAGGTCGAGAAAGTCCGCCGGCGACATCGACCACCCGTCGCCCGACCACACATGCACCAGCCGGTCCGACTGCGGATAGTCGAAAGGCGAGAGCACGAGCGCGCGCAGCGTGCTGAAGATCGCCGTGGTCGAGCCGATACCCACCGCCAGCGTGAGGATCGAAGTCAGGGCAAGTCCGCGGGCCTTGCCCAGGGCGCGCAGCGAGTGACGCAGGTCATGAAACATACGATTCCCCGAAAACTCCGCATCCGCGCACTAGTTACGCAGAAATATTGTCCGATTCCCAATTCTGCACCGTTATCCAGGTAAACAGCATGCTCGACGACCCCACATTGCTGCGCCGCTATGCGGACGAACGCTCGGAGGCAGCCTTTGCCGAACTGGTCGCACGCCACTTGCCGCTCGTCTACACCGCCGCCGCCCGTCGCCTCAGCGGCGACGCGCATCGCGCCCAGGATGTCGCCCAGCTGGTCTTCTGCGCCCTCGCCCGCGACGCCCACCGCCTCTCCCGCCACGCTACCCTCACCGGCTGGCTCTACACGACCACGCGCAACGCTGTCGTCGATGTGGTGCGCAGCGAGCGCAGCCGGCAAGCTCGCGAAAAGGAGGCTCACGCCATGCAGGAAATATCATCTGATCCCGAAGCCGCCGACTGGTCACGGCTCAAGCCCGTGCTCGATGATGCGCTCGATCACCTCGCCGCGACCGACCGCGAGGCCGTGCTTCTGCGCTTTTTTCAAGGCCGTGCTTTTGCCGAGATCGGCGCCGCACTCGGCCTCAGCGAGGACACCGCCCGCAAACGCGTCGAGCGCGCCGCGCA
>JAZKEV010000692.1:1117-11543 GCA_040386765.1 Verrucomicrobiota bacterium
TGCGCCGCCGCGGTCTCGCCTCCACCTCCGGCGCCCTCGGCGTGCTCCTCGCCGCCGAAGAAGCCGCCGCCGTTCCCATCGGTGTGGCGCAGACCGTCACCGCCGCCGCCCTCGCCTCCGGCGGTGCCACCGCGCTCGGCGCCGCGGGATTATTTATGGCTACAAAACTGCAAATCGGCATGACCGCCGTCGTCGTCGTCGGCGGCATCGCGGGATTGCTTACCCAGCAGCTGACGATCGCCGAACTCCGAGAGACCACCGCGGCCAACCAGCAACAGATCGTGCAGCTTTCGGCGGAAAAAGCAGAGCTCGCCCGCTTGCGCAACGCCGCATCTGCCGAACCAGCCCAATCGCGCGCCGCCGGCACCGCTCAATCCTCTACCGCGCCCATTACCCCGCGCCAAGCTCCTCGATCCGTTCCCGTCCCTGTATTGCAAGTTACGCCTGCGTCCGCGTTGGCAAATCTGCCGGACACGCCCGAGAATCGCGCCGAACGGGAGCGGCTATTCAACCGTTACGGTCCTTTTCTGCGCGAGCGCGGGCTCACGCCCGTACAGATTGATCGCTTCATCGAACTGCAGATGCATCAGAATGCGGCCAGAAACGACCTGCAGGCCGCGGTGCGCGATGCAGGCGCAAAAGGCAGCGACCCTGCCATCGAGGCCATGCGTCGTCAGCTTTATGAGCCGCTTCTCAGCGAGATGCGCTCGATGCTCGGCGAGGATGGCTACAAGGACTACATCAACCACGAGAAAAACTCCTTTTACCACCTGAGCTACGTCGAACCGGTGCAGAAGACGTTAGCCGGCGAAGGCAGCCCGCTTAGCCCGCAGCAAGCAGAGTCGCTCCGGCAGCTCGTCGTTGCCAACCATCGCGTCACCCGCGTCAATCCCACCGACATTTCCCAGCGCAGCTCGGTCGACTGGGATGCGATCATCGCCGGCTCCGGCGCCTTTCTCACCCCCGCACAAATCGAACTTTTAAAGATCTACGTCAGCCAGCGTAGGTAGGCCAAAACCCCTATGAAAATCCTCGTCCCGCTCCTCCTCGCTCTCCTCGTCTCCGTCGCGCGCGCCGCCGATACCGAAAGCCAGGTCCAGGCCGTCTTTGCCGAGCTGAAGCAGCTCGCGCCCATGAAACAAGGCGTGCCGTACACGCTCCCCGCTTCAGGCGAGGAAGTCGCCGGCTACTCGGATGATTTCCTGCGCCGCCGCACCGCGCAGGATATCCAGAAGAGCAAGCTCAGCTGCGGCTGCGGCGACTACGCGATCTTCTTTATCCAGCAAATGAAGGCGCGCGGTTTCGAGACGCTCATGGTCGACTCCGCCCAACTCTCGCTAGTCTCTCTCATCGGCAATTTCGCCGGACACGCCGTCGCTGCGATCCGGCAGCCCAAGGAGCCCAACTCGCCCTGGTGGCTGGTCGATTCGACCGCCCGCAAGATCATCTCCCGCGAATGGTCAGTCACCGAGAAGAGTTTCACCGCCTCCGGCATTGTGTACTGGATCGGTTATTGCGGGCCCTTGGAAAAATACCCGGTGCAATCGCCGGATGAGCTGAAGGACTTCTATCGCCAGACCCTGACCAAGGTGCCGGTGGAGGTGCTCGACCATAATATCAAACGACTCGTCTTCACCGTGGATTCCTCCCTCAAGGGCGACGACGGAAAATATCTCAACCCGCGCCTCGACCGTCTCACCTTCGAACAGAATCGCGTCTTCTCGCGCTACCGGATCAAGCCCAAGCAGGAAATCCCGATCTTGCTCGTGCGCGGCGGCAACGATGCCAATGGAAACCTCGAGTTCACTGACGACCGCTGGACCGCAACCGTCGGCCTCCAATCGGCCTGCAGCCCCAGTTTCCTCGCCAACATGGAGCGAAAAATCCAGAGCGAAGAGCGGCGCAGTGGCGGAAAATAAAGCGGAGCGCTCACGTGCCACACGCGGTCGCCATGGCAATCTGGCCAACATGCAACTAAAAGGTTGCTTTTCATTAAAGCGGCGCAATCGTGCAACCGAAAGGTTGCATTATGAACACTGACTACATTGAAAAACGCATTGAGTTGAAGGCCCCGATCGCCCGCGTCTGGCGGGCGCTCACCGACCACGTGGAGTTTGGCCAGTGGTTTCGCGTGAAGCTGGAAGGCCCTTTCGTCGTGGGCCAGACGAGCCGCGGAAGGATCACCTACCCCGGCTATGAACACCTGCCGTGGGAAGCGGTCGTCCAGAACATGGACCATGAGCGGCTCTTCTCTTATACGTGGCCGCACATCGACGAGAAACAGACCGATTCCTCGGAGGCTCCGTGGACTCTGGTGGAGTTTCGGGTGAGCCCCAACGCGAGCGGCGGCACCCTGCTCGTAATCCGTGAGTCGGGCTTCGACAAGCTGCCCGCTGATAAGCGCGCCGAGGCGTATCGCGGAAACGAGGGTGGCTGGACGGAGCAGATGAAGAACATCGAGCACCATGTCGCGCAGGGATAAACCCTCCCTCGCCGCGCCCGAGCGAAAACACGCGCCCGTCTTCGCAGCGCTCGGCGACCGCACGCGCCTGCTCTTGATCGGCAAACTCTCGCGCGGCCAGCCAAGCTCCATCTCGGAGCTAACCGATGGTTTTCATCTGACGCGGCAAGCGGTGACGAAGCATCTGCGCGTGCTCGAGGAAGCGGGACTGGCCCGCGGTACGCGCGACGGCCGGGAAATTCGTTTCGCCTTCATCCCCGGCCCGCTCGAGGAAGCGAAGACCTATCTCGAGCAGGTCTCGCAGCATTGGGACGACGCGCTCTCGCGGCTGAAGGCTTTCGTGGAGGAGCGGTAGGCTTCTTCCTTGGCCGGATATGTCTAAAAACAATCTGTCATTCTGAGCGCAGCGAAGAATCCACGGAAACGGATACCCTGCCGTTTTCGCACGCGTGGATTCTTCGCTACGCTCAGAATGACAAAGTCGGGTGGCCGCTCTATTTTGAAAGCGGCTCCTGACGCAGGCTACTTCGTAGCTCCGAGCCGTTAGCCCGCGCTATGCAGACCCTGAGTACTCGAAGCGCGGGCGGAAAGCTCCGCGCCTCGAGGGAAAGCCACTCAGACCAGCTTGGCGTCGAGCGTGATCTCGGCCTTCAGCAGACGCGAGATCGGGCAGCCAGCCTTGGCGCCATTGGCGATCTCCGCGAATTTCTCCGCGGTGATATTCGGGATCTTCGCCGAGGTCTCGAGGAGGATCTTGGTCACCGTCCAGCTCGTCTGCGGATGGTTTTCCAAGG
This sequence comes from Verrucomicrobiota bacterium, assembly GCA_040386765.1. Taxonomy (GTDB): domain Bacteria; phylum Verrucomicrobiota; class Verrucomicrobiia; order Opitutales; family Opitutaceae; genus ER46. Next base: position 4,373 of record JAZKEV010000692.1, read on the forward strand.
TGACGGTCGCCGTCGTCGAAATGGAGTCGGGCGTGAAACCCGCTTTGCCGAGCTCGGCCGAGAGCGCCATGCTGAAGCAGCCGGCATGCGCGGCGCCGATGAGCTCCTCGGGATTGGTGCCCGGGCCGTTTTCGAAGCGGGTGCCGAAGGAGTACTGCGTGTCCTTGAGGACGGTGCTGTCGGTGGAAATCGTGCCGCGACCCGACTTGAGGTCGCCGCGCCAGACGGCGGAGGCTTTGCGTTTCATCATAATGATTTTGGGTTAAGGGATTACAGGACTAAGGGAGGGAGTGAACACACCTCGCGCCGAAGCGCCACTCCAGTCTTCCTGAGATTCATGGTCGATCGCGCTCGCCAACGTCCCAGGTGACGAAAATGACGAGCGCGATCAGCACGGCGATGAGCGGAATCACGGTGAAGAGGGTTGGCTCAGCCCCAGCGGACGCCGCCATCGGCGATGACCTCGGTGCCCACGATGAAACTCGAATCCTCGGAGAGGAGGAAGCGCGCCAGCTTCGCCATCTCGTCGGCGCGGCCCATACGCTTGAGGAGGGTTTTGGCCGTCGCGCCTTCTTCGAACCCCTGCTGGGCCTCCGCGGGCAAGCCCATGCGCTTGATCAAGGGCGTCTCGATCGGGCCGGGGCTGATAACGTTGACGCGGATGCCGCGCGGCGCCAGCTCGACCGCGAGCGTTTTGCCCAGGGAGATGACCGCGGCCTTGGTCGCGGAGTAGATCGAGGTCGCGGGAAACGCGATGGAGCCCACGATCGACGCCGTCAGCACGATGGCGCTGGGATTGGCGAGCAACGGCAGCAACGACTGCAGCTGGAAGAACGGACCGCGGACGTTGATGTTGAACATATCGTCGTACTGCTCCGGCGTCTGCGCCTCGAGCGGCGCAAAGTTCGCGACACCGGCGTTGAGAAATACACCGTCGAGCCGCTCGGTGTGCTTGCGCACCTCGGCGCCAAGCGCGCGCGCCGCCTCGAGTGAGCCCGCATCGGAGGCGAGCACAACGGCATTGGCCGGGAGCGCCTGCTTGGCGGAGGCGAGAGTTTTGGGATTGCGACCCGTGACGATGACCTTCGCGCCTTCGGCGCTGAGGAGTTGAGCGGTGGCGAGGCCGATGCCCGTTGTGCCGCCGGTGATGAGGATCGTTTTATTTTTCATGGGAAAATTGGAAATGGATTGAGGGATGAAGCGCTCAAGCCTTGCCGCCGAAGGTGCAGTGGTCCTCGAGATCGAGCAGATCGAACCAAGTGCGGATGTCTTCGCGCGTGGTGCTGAACTCAGCGACCTTCGCGGCAAATTCGCCGAGCGTCTCCGCGTCGCTGTCCGGCGTGCGACGCTCCATATAGTCGCTCCACGCAGCGATCTCCCAAGGCTCGCGGCGCTTGGTGGCGTGCGCCTCGACCCACGCTAGGAGTTCGCCGTCTCCCCCACCCTTGGTGAGCTCCTGCTTCAGCGCCTCGAAAGTGAGGCCCGTGAAGTTGAAGAAATGGCGGTCCATCCCTTTTCCATTGAAGCGGTACTCGCCCAGCTTGCCGGCGAGCGCCGCACGGCCCTTGTCGAGGAGACGCGGGAGAAAGATATAGCCGCCCAGCCGCAGGCGGGGGCTGCGCGGGGGACGTTGCTTGAGGTCGAGTGCGATGGGTGTAGTCATGAGAGAGGTTCGTTTAAGCGAGATGAGGTTGAGCCGCAGCGGTGCGAGCCACGGGGGCCGGCCGGGAGAGCGCGACCACTGCGAGGGCGCTGAAGGCCACCGCTCCGCCGCTCCACATCACCGCCGAGGTGCCGAGCGCATCGACGACGCGACCACCGAGGACGGAGCCGAGCGCGATGAAGATTTGAAACGTGGAAACGAGCAGCGCGGCACCGCCCTCGAGGGCCTCGGGCGCCGCCTTGAAGACCCAGAGCTGCAGCGCAATCGGCAGAGCGCCAAACGCCAGCCCCCACGCCATGAGCAGCACCGTCACCCCGACATGGCTGGCCGCCAGCAAAGGCAGCAGCAGAATCGCGCCAGAGAGAACCGCCACGACACTCGTCAACGTGACCCGCAGATAACGTCCGGCGACCGCTCCCCCGAGGAAGTTGCCCGCGATGCCCGCCACGCCGTACGCCAGCAGCAGCGCGCTCAAGAAGCCGGGACTCGCCGCCGCTTTCTCCTCCAAAAACGGCGCGACGTAGGTATAGGCCGCGAAATGCCCCGCGATTACCAGCGCCACCGTCAGCAGCCCCAGGCGCGCATCCGAGTGCCGCAGCAACTGCGTGAGCTGCCGCACGCCCGGCGCGGGCGGAGGCGGCAGTGAAGGCAGCACGAAGTACTGCGCGATGCCGATGACGAGCGCGACAACGCCCACCGCGCCAAAGGCCGTCCGCCAGCCCGCAAAATTAGCGATAAAGGTACCGGCGGGAACACCCACCACCGTCGCAACCGAGATTCCCGCGAGGATGATCGAGGTGGCGCGCGCCAACGACGCAGGCGGCACGAGCCGTCCGCCCAGCGTGACCGCAATCGTCCAGAAACCGCCAAGGCTGATGCCAAAGAGAACGCGACCGACCAGCAGCACCGCGAAGGAAGGCGCAAGCGCGGCGATGAGATTGGAGACAAAGAGCAGCGCGATCAGCGCCAGAACGACCACACGCCGGTCAAGATGACCAGCCGCAATGGTGATCACGGGCGCGGCCACCGCGGCGACGAGCCCGGGGACCGTGATCATCAGCCCGGCGGTACCCTCGGAGATATTCAGTCCCGAGGAGATATTGGTCAAAAGACCGATGGGCAGGAACTCGGAAGTAACAACGACGAAGGCGCCGAGACCAACCAAGAGGACGGCGAGCCAGGGCCGCCAAGCCGACGGAATGGAACGAGCGAGCGTCATAGTGCGTGAAAAAAGGCGGAGACGATACGCGGCCTCAGGAAGCCGGTGCCGCGTGCCAGCCACCGCCGAGCGCCTTGATCAGAGCGACGGCGGTATTGAGCCGGAGCGCTGCGAGTTGCGCGGAGGCGCGCTCGGTGGCAAGCGACGTCCGCTGGGCGTCGATGACTTCAAGAAAAGAAACAAACCCCGCATCGTAACGCGTCTGGGCCAGCGTCGTGGCCCGACGCGCAGCCGTGAGCGCACGCTCCTGCGCGGCGGATTGCTCTGTGAGCAGCCGGCCCGCGGTCAGCGCATCCTGCACCTCTTGGAAGGCAACGAGCACCCGCTGGCGAAACTGCGCAACCGATTCCTCATGCGCCGCACGACTGCGCGCGAGATTGGCACGATTGCGACCGCCCTGGAAGATCGGCAGATAAAGCGAGGGCCCGATCGACCAGATGCGCGAATCAGCCTTGAAGAGGCCATCGACCTCGGCGCTCGCAAACCCCGCGCTGCCCGTGAGCGAGATCGCCGGGAAGAACGCGGCCCGTGCGACACCGATGCGAGAATTGGCCGCAGCCAGCGCGCGCTCCGCAGCCGCGATATCCGGCCGCCGTTCGAGCAGCGCCGCAGGCAAACCCGCCGGCACGACCGGCGGAAGCGCGAGTTGCGTTTCGCGGGTCGGCAACTCGAAACCGGGCGCCGGCACGCCGGTGAGCACGGCCAGCGAATTGGCGAGCGCCGCGCGGCGATTGGCAACGGCGGCGGACTCCGCTTCGGCCGAAGCCAGTTCAGCGTCCGCGCGAGCCACATCCAACTCAGCCGCGGTGCCATTGGTCAGGCGGGCCTGCGCGAGCTCGCGAGCCCGGCTCCGCAGGGCAACGCCACCACGGACGAGCGCGAGCTCATGATCGAGCGCACGCAGCGTGAAGTAGCTTGCCGCCACATCGCTTGTAAGCGTGAGCCGCACCGACTCGAAGGTCGCGGCCACCGCCTCCGCATCGGCCCGGGCGCTTGCAGTGAGATGCCTCACGCGACCGAAGAGATCGATCTCCCACGAAGCGACGAGCGGAGCACGATACGTGGTCGTCAGCGTATTCGGTTGGACATTACCAACGGTATCAGAGGTCTGCTCGCGTGTGATAGACCCGTTCGCCGCGAGCTGCGGCCAGTAGGCGCTCCTAGCCAGGCCGGCGGCGGCGCGCGCCTGCTCGACGCGAGCGGCGGCGGCACGGAGATCCTGGTTATTAGCGAGCGCGCGGCCGATAAGGTCGTCGAGCGCCGGATCGGCAAAGAGCTTCCACCACTCGCCCCGGGCGAGCGTGTCGGCAGGCTCAGCCTTTTTCCAAGCAGCGATGTCGTTGGTCGTGGACGCGTCGCGGAAGGCGGTGGGCGTTTGGACGACTGGCGTCGCAGCAAACGCCGCGGTGGTGGCAAAAAGAGAAAAGAGGAACGGTTTCATGAGTGCGATTTTGAATGTGGCCCGCCGCGTGAGCGGCGGGATGGCTCGTGGATGCGGCGTGGCGCCGGCCCCTGCGCTCCCGCGCAGGGCAACCGGCTCAGAGGAATCAAGCGTGTTGCGGTTCGATCGCGGGAGCGACGGGCGCGGTTTTCCGGACGCCGAGCTTTTCAAGGACGACGTAGAAGACCGGCGTGAGGAACAGCCCGAAGAGCGTGACACCGATCATGCCGGCGAAGACAGCCACGCCCATGGCCCGGCGCATTTCGGAGCCGGCACCGGTGCTCACCACGAGCGGGAAAACGCCCGCGATGAAGGCGATGCTCGTCATCAGGATCGGCCGGAGTCGGAGGCGTGCGGCATCGAGTGCGGCGTCGACGATCGACGCACCCTCTTCGCGACGCTTCACCGCAAACTCCACGATCAGAATCGCGTTCTTGGCCGCGAGGCCGATGAGCACGATGAGGCCGATCTGCGTGAAGACATTGTTCTCACCGCGCGTCACCCAGAGGCCGACCATCGCCGAGAAGAGCGCCATCGGCACGATGAGGATCACGGCAAACGGGAGCCGGAAGCTCTCGTACTGCGCCGCGAGCACGAGGAACACGAGGAGAATGCTCAGCGGGTAAACCCAGAGTCCGGCATTACCCGCTATGATCTTCTGGAACGTGAGTTCAGTCCACTCGAGCGCGATGCCCTTGGGCAGGTGCTCGTCGGCGAGCTTCTGCATCAGCGCCTCGGCCTGGCCGGAGCTGAAGCCGGCGGCGGGCGAGCCGCTGATCTCGATCGCGGGATAGCCGTTGTAGCGCATCACGCGCTCCGGGCCATAGCTCTCGCTGACCTTCACCACGGAGCCGAGCGGGACGAGCTCGCCGCGATTGTTACGCGTCTTGAGGCGCAGGATGTCATCCGGCGAATCGCGGAACTCGGCATCGGCCTGCGCGACCACCTGGTAGGTGCGCCCGAAGCGATTGAAGTCATTCACGTAGAGCGAGCCGAGGTTGATCTGCATCGTCTCGAAGACGTTTTGCAGCGGCACGCCCTGTGCCTTGGCCTTGGCGCGATCTACGTCGGCCTGGAGCTGCGGCGTGTTGATGGTGAAGCTCGAGAAGAGCCCCGTCAGCGCGGGATCTTTCGACGCCTCGTTGATGAGCGTCTGCGTGGCGGCGTAGAGCGCATCGAGCCCGAGGTCGGCACGGTCCTCGACGTAGAGCTTGAAGCCGCCGGTCTGCCCGAGGCCCATCACGGGCGGCGGCGGAAAGATGGCGACGAAGGCCTCCTGGATCTCGCTGTACTGCTGCTGAAGCGCGGCGGCGATGGACGCGCCCGACATATCGGCGCCCTTGCGCTCGTCGAAGCCCTTGAGGATCACGAACACGATGCCGCTATTCGGCGAGTTGGTGAAGCCATTGATCGAGAGGCCGGGAAACGCGACCGCATCGGCCACGCCGGGGTGCTTCAGCGCGACCTCGCTCATGCGGCGGATCACGGCATCGGTGCGCTCGAGCGAGGCCGCCGACGGCAGCTGCGTGAACGCGATCAGGTACTGCTTATCCTGCGAGGGCACGAAGCCGGAGGGAATCTTGTTGAACGAGAAGCCGGTGAAGGCGAGCAGGCCCACGTAGACGAGCAGTGCGATGGCGGAGAGGCGGATGAGACGCGCGACGCCGCGGGAATACTTTTCCGACGCCCAGTCGAAGAAGCGATTGAAGGGACGGAAGAGCCAGCCGAGCGAGCGATCGAGGATGCGCGTCACGCGATCCTTGGGCGTGTGGTGACTGCGAAGCAGCAGCGCGCTGAGCGCGGGCGAAAGCGTGAGCGAGTTGATCGCCGAGATCACGGTCGAGATCGCTATGGTGATGGCGAACTGCTTGTAGAACTGGCCGGTGAGACCGGTGATGAACGCGGTCGGGATGAACACCGCCGAGAGCACGAGCGCGGTGGCGACGATGGGGCCGGTGACCTCGCGCATCGCCTGCTTTGTGGCTTCGAAGGGCGTCTTGCCGAGGGCAATGTTACGCTCGACGTTCTCGACGACGACAATCGCGTCGTCGACCACGATGCCGATCGCGAGCACGAGGCCGAAGAGCGAAAGCGCATTGATCGAGAAACCGAGGCCATGCATCACGGCAAAGGTGCCGACGAGCGAGACCGGCACGGCGGCAAGCGGGATGATCGAGGCGCGCCACGTCTGCAGGAACAGGATGACCACGAGCACGACCAGCACGACCGCCTCCAGCAGGGTCTTCACCACCGCCTTGATCGAATCGCGGACGAAGATCGTGGGATCGTACACGATGTCGTAATCGAGGCCATCGGGGAAATTCTTCTTCAGCTCTTTCATCGTCACGCGGACGGCATCGGAGGTCGCGATGGCATTGGAGCCTGGAAGCTGCGCGATGGGCAGCGCCACAGCGGCCTTGTTATTGAGAAGCGAGCGCAGCGCGTAATCGGAAGCACCGAGCTCGAGACGGGCGACATCGCGGAGCTGCACGCGCTCGCCGCTGGCGCCGGATTTCACGACGATGGCGCCGAACTCCTCCTCGGAGGTCAGGCGGCCCTTGGTATTGATCAGGAGCTCCGTGGCGACGGGCTTCGAGGTCGGCTGCTGGCCGACCGCACCGGCGGCGACCTGCACATTCTGCTCGCGGATCGCGACGACATCGGAGGCGGTGAGCCCCTTGGCCGCGACCTTGTTGGGATCGAGCCAGACGCGCATCGCATAGTCACCCGAGCCGAAGACGCGCACATCGCCCACACCATTGAGGCGGGAGAGGACGTCGCGCACCTGGAGCGTGGCGTAGTTGCGCACGTAGATATCGTCGTAGCGGCCATCGGGCGAGAAGAGGTG
>JAZKEV010000693.1:0-3380 GCA_040386765.1 Verrucomicrobiota bacterium
TTGGCCTCTTCGTAGCGGCGCGCGTTGTAGGCGGTCCGGGCCTCCTCCATGGCCAGCGATACCTGCAGCCGTTCGCGCATCGGCTGCAGCTTCTGCCGCGTGGGAATATCCACGCCTTCCTCGAGTTGCTTGTCGATCAGGGCCAGCGCTTCGGTGTACTTCCGCTCCTTGGTGAGCGCGTTCACCTGCTCCCCGATGTCTTTCTGGATCCAGGCGCCGTCGAGCCGTCGGGCGTAGTCGAGCACGTGCTTGGGTTGCCCCGTTGTGCTTTCGAGCACTTCCTTCACGAGCGCCTTTGCCCGCTCCATGTTTCCCTCGCGCTTGGCGATCGTGGCCAGGCCCAGCTTCACCATCCCGGCGTCGGGATAGAGCTTCAGCCCGAGTTCGAGGAACTTCGCATCCTCGGTATTGCCCGGCGGCACCACGCCGACCACGGCGCCGAGCCCTTCGTACGCTTCGCGGAAACGCGGATTGAGATTGATGGCCCGTTCATAGCGGGTGGCGACGACGCGTGCCTTCTCGGGCGTCAGCGAACCCTCCCTGTGCTCGTGCGATGCGATCTCATAGTACGGCTTGAAATCCTGCGAGCCCTTCTCGATCGCCATCCGGTAGGCCGCCAGCGCAGCCTCCTTGTCGTCCGTCTCCTGCGCAAACTCGCCCTGCAGTTCGTACACGCGAGGATTGTCCGGCGCGGCTGCGATGGCGCGTTCGATGTTTCCTCTCGCCTCGCCGTAGCGATGAGCCGCCATCCGCAGCCGCGCCAAAGCCTCCTCGACTTCCAACACACTCGCCGGCTCCGCCTTGAGCGGCGGCAGGGGCCGGAGAGGCATCTCCGTCACGAAGTAGCGGCCACCCCGAAGGTAAGAAACAAGTTTCTTGTGCACGTCGGCATAGCTGCCGCCAAACGCCTGCTTGAATGCCTCATCCGGATGCTCCGCCGACCGGAGCCGTCGCACATAGTCGACCAGCGAACCTTTCGGCACCTCGCGCTGGCCGAAAATCAGGTAATGCACAAACGCCCACGACTGCGCGTAGGAAATGCCGGTCACGAGCGAAGCGATTTCGCCCTCCCCGTGCAGAAGATCCCGCGAGAGAAAGAGCAATTGCTCCAGCGGTATGGGCTCTATCAGGCGCAGCACCCGCACGTGCGAGTCGATCGCGCGTCCCCACGTGAGCTTCTTCCCCTCGATCGCAAAGGTGGAAAACACCTCCGCCAGTCCCTCCTCCAGCCACATCGGATTGGGCAGCTCAAACCCGCTCGTGAACCAATGGGTGCCCTCGTGAAAAATCGTCCGCCGTGTCTCGTCGTTCATCCGCAGGCCACCCATGCCGGCGACGGCCCACGAGGGCCGCCGCGCGAAATATCCGGCCACCTCCGACGCGGTCCCGTTCTCGCGCATCGGATGGAAACGCTCGAAATCCCGCTCCCGCGCAAACACCACCAGCGTCAGCCGCGGCAGCCGCTGCGGATTCACGCGAATGAAGTCCTGCAACGCCGCCACGAACTGCGCAAACTCCCCCGTCCACGCCAGCGCATCCTTCTCCCCAAGCGTGGTGATGACGGTAAACTCCGGCGCCGCCACCTTGAGCCAGCGTTCCCCGCTCGCCGCGCGCACGCTCCATGAACACAGCGCGAGGAGCGCGACCACGAGCTGCGCGAAACGCACACACCTGCGAGATACGGAAAAGGTACTCATCGGATTTTATCGGATAGCTGTAGTCCGTCTCGGAAGAGGCGGGACACCACGCACGATGAGCGTCACATCCCCCTGCTCGCCCCGGCAAGGCTACACTGTCCAAGTACATCTAATCCAACTACCAGTCGAAAGAGATTTCTGACCCCGAAAGCTCAAAGGAAAGAAGCGGCCGCCGCGGCGCTCACCTCGCGACCCTCCGTGACCTCTGTGCCATTCTCCGTGCTCTCTGTGACCCCAAAAATCAAGGCGCTGTTTTCCCGCATGCCTCTCCTGTCGGAAACCGCCAATCAGTGCTAATCTTCGCCATCTGATTCAGCGGTATTTAGCGTCTTTTAGCGGTTCAATGTTTTCGTGTATTTCGTGTTTTTCGTGGTCCTTATAAAAGGATCTCTCCTGCGGCTCCCCAACTACCCTTCCTTCCGCCCCTGCCGCAACCGGTCCAAAAACACCGCCACGATGATCACCACTCCGATTATGATCTCCTGAAAATACGTCGGCCACCCCATCTGCTGCGACCCATTGCGCAGCACCGCCATGATCAGCGCCCCGATGATCGAGCCCAGCACCGTGCCCACGCCACCGCTCAAGCTCGCTCCGCCGATGATCACCGCCGCGATGATATCCAGCTCCAGCCCCACCGCCACCGTCGGGTCACCCTGCCGCAGCCGCGAAAGTTGAAACACACCCGCCAGCCCGAAGAAGCACCCCGCCAGAGTATATACCAGGATCTTCAACCGCGTCGTCGGAATGCCGCAGAGCCGCGCCGTCGCCTCATTCGATCCCAGCGCAAACACATGCCGCCCAAACACCGTGTTGCGCAACAGCACCGCCGTGAGCACCGCCAGCACCAGCGTCACCCACACGCCCGCCGGCAGCGCCTTGCTGAAAGGGTCCGCCGTCGTCATCCACGCGTTGATCGCCGATTTCTCGTAGTTCACCGTCTGGTTGTCCGCGAGCCACTTGGCCACGCCGCGCGCCACGCCCAGCGTCCCAAGCGTGATGATAAAAGGCGTCATCCGCATCCCCGCGATCGCGCTCCCATTCACGAGCCCGATCAATCCGCCCGCTCCCACCATCGCGAGCAGCGTCATCGGATCGCTCCAACCCTTCTGGATCAGCTGCGCTCCCACGACACTCGTCAGCGCGATCGTCGAGCCCACCGAGAGATCGATGCCCCCGCTCACGATGATCATCGTCATCCCCAGCGCGCCCACCGCCACGATCACCGTCTGCGTGAAGATCGTCTTGAAATTATGATACGTGAGGAAGAACTCACGCGTTTCACCCGGGATCGAGAAGAGCGCGATCACCAGCAGCAGCCCGAAAAACGGGCCGGCCTTCGCGAGGAAATGTTTCAACGAGACGTGCATCGGAAATTTCAACGCGTGCCGGTCGCCACCCGGATGAGTTCGGCCTCGCTCCACTCGCTGCGCGGCCGCACCGCCACGAGCTCGCCGCGGCACATCACCCCGATCGTATCGCACAACCCCAGCAGCTCCGGCAGGTAGCTGCTCGCCACCACCACCGCTTTCCCCGCCGCCGCCAGCTCGCCGATCAGCTGGTAGATCTGCGCCTTGCTCCCCACATCGATCCCGCGCGTCGGCTCATCGAGCAGGAAAATCCGCGCCGGATGCTCCAGCAGCCGCGCAAACGCCACCTTCTGCTGATTCCCACCTGACAGCT
>JAZKEV010000694.1:0-2346 GCA_040386765.1 Verrucomicrobiota bacterium
TGGTCGCCGCGCTCTTCCTCGGCCTCTGGCTCTACTACGACCGCCGCGACCACGCCCGCTTCGAGGGTGAACGCCGCCGCACCACGTTTCGTTGCCTGCGTTGCAACCACCTCTACGTCCTGCGCGGCGAAGTAGAGGAGGGGACTTGCCCCAAATGCAGCCAGTCCAACAGCCGCCTTAAATTTTAACGTTCTCCGGCACTTCCCGCCGCATTGACACGTCCGGCCAGGCCCTAGCACTTTTCTTGCTCTGCAATTCCCGCCCACCGGCGCCCCATTTTCTACATGTCACAGATCATCGCTGTCCTCGATTTCGGTTCCCAATACACCCAGGTGATCGCGCGCCGCATCCGCGAGTGCCAGGTCCTCTCCAAGATCTACCATTTCAGCACGCCCGCCGCGCAGCTGAAGGCCGACGGCGTCATCGGTATCATCCTCTCCGGCGGCCCGAGCAGCGTGTTCGCCAAGGAAGCGCCGATGCCCGACAAGGCCCTCTTTGAGCTGGGCGTGCCCGTCCTCGGCATTTGCTACGGTATCCAGCTCCAGGGCCATCTCCTCGGCGGCAAAGTCTCCAAGAGCACCCACCGCGAATACGGCCACGGCGTCCTCACTCTTCAAAAGCCCGGCCGTCTCTTCAAGGGCCTGCCCAAGAAGCTCAAAGTCTGGAACTCCCACGGCGACCGCCTCATCGCCCTGCCTCCCGGCTACACCGCCATCGGCACCACTGAGAACTCCGAATACGCCGTCATCGAGGACCGGAAACGCAACTTCTACGGCATCCAGTTCCATCCCGAAGTTTTCCACTCCGAGCGCGGTATCGATGTGATCCGCAACTTCCTTCTCGGCATCTGCGGCGCCAAGCAGGACTGGACCACCAAAGACTACATCAAGCACTCGGTGCAGACGATCCGCGACCAGGTCGGCAAGGAGCGTGTTCTCCTCGGTCTCTCCGGCGGCGTGGACAGCTCCGTGGCCGCCGCGCTCATTCACAAAGCCATCGGCAAGCAGCTCACCTGCGTGTTCGTTGACAACGGTCTCCTCCGCGCCGGTGAACGCGAACAGGTCGAGAAGCTCTACGCCGACCACTTCAACATCGACCTTCGCGTCGTTGATGCGTCCAAGCTCTTCCTCAAGCGCCTCGCCGGCGTCAGCGAGCCCGAGAAGAAGCGCAAGATCATCGGCAACACCTTCGTCGAGGTGTTCGAGAAATCCCTCCTCTCCATCGGCGGCGCCAAGTGGCTCGCCCAAGGCACGCTCTATCCGGACGTCATCGAGTCCGTCGCCATCGCAGGGAACCCTGCCGCGCTCATCAAGTCTCACCATAACGTGGGCGGCCTGCCCGAGCGTATGAAACTCAAACTCCTCGAACCCTTGCGCGAGCTCTTCAAAGATGAAGTGCGCGCCGTCGGCGAGTCCCTCGGACTCCCGCGCGAGGTCGTGTGGCGCCAGCCGTTCCCGGGCCCCGGCCTCGGTGTTCGCGTTGCCGGCGACATCACGCAGGAAAAGCTCAACGTCCTCAAAGCCGCCGACGCCATCCTCCAGCACGAGATGATGGAGTCCGGTTACTACTGGAAAGTCTGGCAGTCCTTCGCCGTCTATCTCCCCGTCAAATCCGTCGGTGTCATTGGCGACGAGCGCAACTACGCCGACGTCATCTCGCTCCGCATCGTTGAGAGCCGCGACGCCATGACCGCCGACTGGGCGCGTCTGCCTTACGACCTGCTCGCGAAGATCTCTTCACGCATCACCAACGAGGTCCGCGGCGTCTCCCGCGTTCTCCTCGACATCAGCTCAAAGCCGCCGGCCACCATCGAGTGGGAATAATCCTTCCTTCTCTCGGCGCCTTCTCAGTCACCCCATGAAAACTCCGTTCCGCCTTCTGTTCGCCTTCATCGTTGTTTTCGTTTCCGCCGCCGCTTCCCGTGCCGCGTCGGATGTCGAGCAGGTGATCGAGAAGGCGCGGGCCACGGTGGGCAGCGAAGCCGCGTTAAAGGCGCTCGAGTCGTTGCACTACACCGGCACGCTCACGACAACCGGCAAGGCGACGGATGGAGCTGCTCGTGAAGTGAAGGTCGCCATCGAGATCATTTTCCAGCGTCCGTATCGCCAGCGCATCGTCGCGACCTCTGAAAACAAAATCGAGATCACCGCGCTTGACGACTACGAGGGATGGCAGCGCGAGCAGGATCCGTCCGATCCCGCCCGCTGGCGCATGACTTTGCTGTCCACCGAGCAGATCAAACGTCTCCGCGCCAACACATGGGAAAACCTTTCGTTTTTTCAGGGCATCGAAAAACGTCGCGGCACGGTCAACGACCTCGGCAAAGCCTCCATTGACGGAAAGAGC
>JAZKEV010000695.1:0-2830 GCA_040386765.1 Verrucomicrobiota bacterium
ATTGTGGTCCACCGTCCCGCGCAGGAACTGGCCGTCCACCGAATCTTCAAACCCAACTGTCGCGGAGACAGTCGTGAAAGCGCGCTTCAAGTCAGGCTTCTTGAGAATGTAATTCAGCAGGCCGGCCACACCGCCGCGGCCTTGGACCGCGGAAGGCGGTCCTTTCACCACTTCTAGTCGGTCATAGCCGGCGAGATCACGCTTGTAGGGAGCGATGCGCACACCATCCGTCGCGAAACCGTTGCTGTTCTCAAAGCCCCGCAGATTGACGCCGCCGAACCCCGCATTGCGGTCGCGCACGAAAGCCCCAGGGATGAAGCGGAAGGAGTCCTGAAAGGTTGTGGATGCCGTGTCGCGCCACAGCGCCTCAGTGACAATGCTCACGCTCTGCGGAATATTGATCAGGGCAGTGTTCGTGCGCGTCGCCGTCGAGGCGCTGGAGACGCGGTAGCCGCCGCCCTCGCCTGAGGCGGTCACCTCAAAGGGCTTGAGGACCATCACATCGGTTGGGGCTGATGGATTGGCGGGAGCGGGCGTTTGCGCCGATGCGAAGCTGACGGCGAGAAGCCCGATGGCCGTGATGAACAGACGGCGGATACCGGCAGGGTTTTGAGCTCGATGGGTCATGGGAGTAAGGGGTGGAAGGCCCGAGTTGCACTCCGGGACAGCCAGGCAGCGTACTGCTGCAAAAACGATTTTTCTAAATCGACTCGCCGGTCGCGTGTCAACCGCTGAGTCGCCGCGTGCCCGTGCCGGAATCAGCCGTGGCCGGTGGATTCGCGCAGGATCGTTTCCACCGGAAGCTCGATTCTGCCGGTCTCCTCTTTGCGCTCGAGCTGGCGCAACAACAGCCGGCTCGCTTCCTCCCCAATGCGACTGCGCGAAACCCCGACCACCGTGAGGGGTGGATCGAAGAAGGGCGAAATCTCGTTGTCGCCCACGCCGACCATTGCGATGTCATCGGGCACGCTGAGTTCGCCGCGCTTGATCGCATGATAAGCTCCGAGCGCGGTGCTGTCGTTCAGCGCGTAGAGTCCGTCGATCGCAATCCGCTTCGCGAGAAACCGCGCCATCGCCTTGTGGCCCCCATCCTCGGAAAGCGTACTGGCAACAATCTCGTGCGCCCCACCTCCCAATCCGCGCGCAACAGCGGCGAGAAAGCTATCGAGTCTCGCCTGTGTCGTCTGCGTCAAGGGGCTCCCATGGATTACGGCCAGGCGCGTCCGCCCGGCGCGAATCAGCACCTCGGCCGCCCGGGCGCCAGAGTTCGGATCCTCGATCACACAGGGGTAGCCCGGCAGGGAGCGGTTTATGAGCACGACGGGGTATGGAAGATGTGTTCGGGCCAGGAATTGGTCGTCGTCCGGCGTGGTGTTGGCAATAATCGCCGCGTTGAAATGCTCCCCCGACAGCAAACCGGGTAGCTCGCGCAGCTGTCCCGCGGAGAAAAGTTCGATCATCAGGGAGTAAGATCGCTCGCGTGCGGGACGGGGCCCCACTGCCACCGCCTGTCGGAGCGCCGCCACGAATTGGGTTACCATCGTGAGCGGGGCCTCGAAACTCGTGATGAACGCGATCACGATCGAATGCTTGACGTGGTTGCCGCTGCGCAACCGTCGGGCATTCACGTTCGGCAGATATCCCAGCCGCCGTGCGGCCGCGCGGATTTTTTCCACGGTCGCCATCGAGATGCGGCGCTCGACATGACGGTTGTTCAGTACGGTTGAAACCGAGCCAATGGAAACGCCCGCGGCAGCGGCAATTCCTTTCACGGTCGCAGGGCCATTTTTTTTTCGCGATTTGATCATGCACCGAAGGGCTGGAATAGCATCAAGCGCGACAACGTCCCGCGGCGCAAGGCCCGTCCCCGTCCAGGACTCCCAAGGCAATCGGGGCCACCTCGGTATAAACATTGAAAAATCGTTTTTTCACTCCCAGATTTCCGGGGTCATGATCATCCGTCGATTCTCGCCATGAGTCACGTTTCACCCACGACTCTGCCCCGGCTGCACGCCTTGGGCGTCGAACTGAACACCGCCCCTGATAAATTCGGGTTTATGCGGGAGACGGCGCCTGCAGACGACGACGGCGCGATCCTGCGCGAGAGGATGCAGGAAGACGGTTACCTTTTTCTTCGCGGATTCCGAAGCCGTGACCAAGTGCAGGCAGTGCGCGATTCACTGACGGCTCAGCTTGAACGCCTCCAGTTTCTGCGACCTGGGTTTCCGCGGGACGAAGCGCGGTCTATTCCAGGTCGCGAAGTGGGCCGCGCCATGGGCAATCCGCTGGACCAGCAGGACCCCGCGTTGCGCGAACTCTTATTCGGTCAACGCACAATGGCGTTCTTCCAAAAGTTTCTGGGGGGACCCGTTGCGCATTTTGACTTCGTCTGGTTTCGCACGAAGGGGACTGGGCTCGGCAGTCCTATTCACTGCGATTTGGTTTACATGGGCCGCGGGACGCACGCGCTCTACACAATGTGGGTGCCCCTCGGCGATGTGCCGCTCGAGATGGGAGGGCTGCTCATTCTCGAGGAGAGCCACAAGAAATCTGCAGCCATTCAAGCTTACTTGTCGCGGGACGTGGATGCGTATTGCTCCAACCAGGACGACGCTGCTGAGTTCGCGGAGGGCCGGAAATGGTGGGACGGAACGCTATCGAAAAACCCACTCGCGCTTCAGGAGAGCTTGGGGGGGCGATGGTTGACGGCCGAGAATTTTCGCCTCGGAGATGTCGTGATATTCAACATGACCCTCGTACACGGGAGCCTCGACAACCAGACCGACCGCATCCGGCTCTCGACCGACACACGCTACCAGCTCGCCAGCGA
>JAZKEV010000696.1:0-10563 GCA_040386765.1 Verrucomicrobiota bacterium
GGATGAGCACGATGGCGGTCGCCTTGGTCTTCACCTCGGGGAAGCCGATGTAGGCCTTCACCTCGCGGTCACCGTGCTTGAGCGTGATCCATTCGAGATGGCGCGGAGATTTTTCGAGGACGGAGAGCGCCCACGGTTGGTTGGCCCAGGGCTGGGCGTGGGCGGTGGCCATGGCGAAACAGGCGGCGAGGAGGAAAAGCAGGCGTTTCATGGTGAAGAGAGGCGGGCGACGCGGGTGGTGGCTGGACGACGACGAATAGCCAATGGTTGCTTGCCGCGGAGGCAAGTGGCGGCTGGCGTGGAATCCAGCATGAGCTTCCCCACGCGTCCGGCGATTCTCCTTTTTATTCTGGCCTGGGCCGGAGCGGTTTCAGCGACGGCGGCGCCGACGAGTCCCTGGGCGAAGGTCGAGGCCACCGGCACGCTCAGCTACCGGGCCGACCAGCAGGGAAACACGATTCCGGACTTCTCGCGCGCGGGCTATGGCGGCGGTGGAGTGCGATTGCCCGAGGTTCCGGTGCGCGTGACGCTCGAACCGCAGCCTGGGGGTGATGATGGCGCTCGGATTCAGGCGGCGCTGGACGAGGTTGGCAAACTAGCGCCGGATGCGCGCGGACTGCGGGGCGCGGTCTTGCTGCGCGCGGGAACGTATCGCGTGGCGGACGCGTTGGCGCTGCGTGTGGGTGGGGTGGTGCTGCGCGGTGAAGGCCCGGGCGAAAAGGGCACGACCCTTGTCGCGACCGGCAAGAAGAAGCGAACGCTCATCGACGTGGGCGCCTCGCGCAACGTCCGCCGCTCCCTTCAGGGAAAGCCCATCCGCGTGACGGACGCCTACGTGCCGTGGAGCGCGACGAGTTTTTCCGTGGAGACGGCGGAGGGCTTGAAGGTGGGCGAGCGTATCCTCGTGTGCCGCCCCTCGACGGCGGAGTGGATCACCGAACTCGGCATGGACCGGATCAAGAACCGTCCGAACTCAAAAGAGGGTGACACGAAGCAGTGGAAGGCGGGCGACTTCGATCTGGAAATGGAGCGCACGATCCTGGCGATCGACGGGCGAAAACTGACGGTCGATGCGCCGATGATGACTGCGCTCGACACGCGCTTCGGCGGGGCGACGATGAGCCGATTTACGCTGCCCCGAATTGCGGATTGCGGCGTGGAGGGACTGCGCCTCGTCTCCGAGTACGAGAAAGGGCGCGAGGACAAGGACGAGGAGCATGCCTGGATCGCAGTGGAGCTGCACGCGGTGGAAAACGCGTGGGTGCGCGACATGACCGCGCTGCATTTCAGCCACGCCGTGCAGGCCAACAATAACTCGATTTTCGTGACCGTGCAGGACTGCTCGCACCTCGACCCGGTGTCGGAAATCACGGGGAGCCGGCGCTACTCCTTTGGGCTCAATGGCCAGTACGGCTTCGCGCAGCGGTGCCACTCGCGCGGCGCGCGGCACACGTTTGTGACCGGCTCGCGCGTGCGCGGCCCGAATGTCTTTCTCGAGGGCAGCGCCGTGAAGTCGCATGCCGACACCGGGCCGCACCACCGTTGGGCAGTGGGCACGCTCTACGACAATATTTCCGACGATAACCAAATCCGCGTGCAAGACCGGCAGTGGGCCGGCAGCGGCCACGGCTGGGCGGGCGCGCAGCAGGTGCTGTGGAATTGCACGAGCAAGACGCTCGTGGTGCAGCAGCCGCCGACGGCGCAGAACTACGCCATCGGGTGCGTGGGGAAATTTATGGCGGGCGACTGGTCGCCGACTGCTCCGCGGGGCGTGATCGATTCGCCGGGCGTGCCGGTGGCGCCGCGCAGCCTCTACCACGCCCAGCTCGAAGCGCGGCTGGGGAAGGCGGCGGTGGCGAATCTTGCTGCGTCGAAGTCAAAATAACATCAGCGTCCTTCTTGTTATGAACCTCACCCCTTTTGCCCGTAGTCTCGTGTGCGCGACCGTGGCGTGTGTCGCGGTTACAAACGTTTCCGCCGCCGACGAGGCGCTCCGCAAGGACGCGCAGGTTGCGATGGAGAAGGCGACCGCGTTCATGCGCTCGATCTCGACCGAGGGTGGTTATCTCTGGCGCTATTCCGCCGACCTGAAAGAGCGTTCCGGCGAAGTGAAGGCGACTGAGACGCAAATCTGGGTGCAGCCGCCGGGCACGCCCGCCGTGGGCATGGCGTTCATCCAAGCGTACAAGGCGACGGGTGACGCGCGCTACCTCGAGGCGGCCAAAGCCGCGGCGGATGCGCTCGCGATCGGCCAGCTGGAATCGGGTGGCTGGGATTACGTGATCGATTTCGATCCGAAGCTGAGCACCGGGTGGTATCGGCGGACGGATATCGGCAAGATTTCCAAGGAAGACGCGGCGAAACGGAAGAACACCTCGACCTTCGACGACAATAATACGCAGGCGGCCCTCCGGCTTCTGCTTGCCGTGGCGGACGAGAGCAAGGGCTCCAACGCCCCGCGCGATGTGCGTATCCGCGAGGCGCGCGATTACGGCCTCACGAAGCTGCTCGCGGCGCAGCGGCCCAATGGCGGCTGGCCGCAGCGCTGGATCGGCAAACCTGTGACCGAGGCCGAGTATCCGGTGCAGCCGGCGCGTTATCCGAAGGATTATCCGCGCGAGCACCCGAAGGAGAACTACATGGGCTACTACACGCTCAACGATAACACGCACCGCGATTGCGTGATGACGCTGCTCGATGCCGCGAAGCGGCTGGGCAAGCCGGAGTATCGCGCCGCCGCGCTGAAGGGCGGAGACTTTCTCGTGCTGGCGCAGCTGCCCGAGCCGCAGCCCGTCTGGGCGCAGCAATACAACGCGCAACTCGAGCCGGCCTGGGCGCGGGCCTTCGAGCCGCCGTCCGTCTGCTCCAATGAGAGCGGCGGCGCGATGCGCCTGCTGGTCGATCTGTATCTGGAAACCGGAGACGAGAAGTACATGGAGCCGCTCCCGCGGGCGATCGCTTGGTTCAAGCGCTCCGAGATCGCGCCTGGCATTTGGGCCCGTATGTACGAACTGCACAAGAACACGCCGATCTACGGGGATCGCGACGGTAAGATCAAATATCGCTTCGAAGACCTGAGCCCCGAGCGTCAGACCGGTTACTCGTGGAAGAGCTCCTACGGCATCCCGGCCGCTATCAGCTATTACGACGAGGTGAAGCAGGCCGGGCGCGACGCGTACCTGGCGAAGCGGAAAAAGAGCGAGGAGAGTGCTAAGACGGAGAAGGGGAAAGCGAATCGGCTGAAAGCACTCGAGCCGAAGGCCCGCGCCGCCGTGCAATCGCTCGATGCCCAGGGCCGTTGGATCGAGAACGCCAAGACGGGTTCGCGCTTCCGCACGGAGATTTTTATCCGTAATATCGAGACGCTGGCGGATTATCTCGAGACGACGAAGTGAGGTGAGGGATCGGGCGGTCTACCTCGGGAAGAGAATTGGTGCCTGGCTGTAGCGGCGGTCTATGACCGCCGACGAACGGGATAACGCCACCGTACGCAATCGGCGGTCATAGACCGCCGCTACAAAAAGGCGCGGACGGAAAAGATTCCGCCTCGGTGCGCGCTTGCATTGCGGGGCCGAGCCGCGCGAAATCCTCCCTCTGCAATGAGCGCCCCCACGCTGCACACCCTCCACGGCCAGCCCTCGTGGTCCTTCAAATCCTCGCATGTCCACGCGCACCTCACGCGGTTGGGCGGGCATCTCGCGCCGGTGAGTTTCGGGCTCGGTGCGAAAACCGTGACGCCCTTTTCCGTCGCGCCGTGGGCGGAGGAGAAGCTGGGGCCGGAGATGCCGGTGCTGATCAAGGCGCTGCGCGGCGATTTCTTCTGCGCGCCCTTCGGCGGCAATGGCACGCCGTGGCGCGGCGAGAAGCATCCGCCGCACGGCGAGACGGCGAATTCGATCTGGCGGTTGCAGGCCTTTGAGCGCGCGGGAGAGCGGGTGACGTTTCATGCCCGACTCGATCTGGGCATTCGCAAGGGGACGGCGGAAAAAGCGCTCACCCTCGTCGACGGACATACGGCGATCTACCAGCGCCACACGCTGACAGCGCACGGACCGATGCCGGTGGGGCATCACGCGATGGTGAAGTTTCCCGACGAGCCCGGCAGCGGCATCGTGAGCACCAGCCGGTTTACGCAGGCGCAGGTGTTTCCCGACATGTTCGAGCGCCCGGAGACGTTTGGCTATCAGGCGCTGAAACCGGCGGCGACGTTCAGCTCGCTCGACAAGGTGCCGTTGCAGGCGGGCGGCACCGCGGACCTGACGAAGTACCCGGCGCGGCTGGGCTTCGAGGACTTGGTGATGCTCACGGCCGACCCGAAGCTCACGCTGGCGTGGACGGCCGTGACGTTTCCGAAGGAGAAGTACGTGTACTTCGCGCTGCGCGATCCGCGGGTGCTGCGGCACACGATCCTCTGGCTCTCCAACGCGGGGCGGCACTACGCGCCTTGGAGCGGGCGGCATCGCTCGGTGCTCGGGATCGAGGATACGATGAGCTACTTCCACTACGGCCTCGCCGAATCCGCGAAGCCAAATCCGCTCAACAAGAAGGGGATTCCGACGGCGCACGTGCTCGATCCGAAAAAGCCTTTGGTCGTGAATTACATCATCGGCGTGGCGGCGATCCCGGCGGGGTTCGACCGTGTGAAGGAGATTCGGCCCGCGAAGGACGGGATCGAGTTGATTGCGGCGAATGGGAAGCGGGTGAGCGCGGCGGTGGATGTGGGGTTTTTGGGCCGGTAGGGCGCGCGGACGTCAAGGTGGTCCCGCTTCTGCCGAAGCGGGCTACAGTAAATGTGGCCCGGCTCGGAAGAGCCGGGATCGCTCGAATAACAAAAGCGCCAACGTCTGTACGGCAGCGCGGCGCTGTACGTTACTTGGAGGCGATGCTGCTGGCGGACCCCGGATAAATGAGAGCGGCTTTGCGCCGCTCGCCGAATTTCGCGAGGCCGGGAGCCCAGCGGGCTTTGATCTGGGCAAGCGATTCGCCGCGACCGATGGCGGCGAGCGTTTCGTCGTCGCCGAGGAGGCGGCCCATCTGGTCGACCTTGAATTTGGCGGGGTAGAGGCGGTTGACCGCGAGGGCGAGTTCGATGCCGATGTCGACGACCTTGCAGGAATTGCGGTCGGTGAGTATGGCGCGGACGCCGCCGCACTCCTCATCCTTGTATTTGAGACTCGAAGCGGGGCCGGAATAGTGGGCCATCTGCGGCGTGAACTTTACCGGTTCGAAGCGGACGCCGGGGAGCTTCGCGTTGAGCTCGGCGGCGAGTTTCACGCCATCGACGAACGGCGCGCCGACCTGCTCGAACGGATACGGAGTGCCGCGGCCCATCGAGATCGAAGTGCTCTCCAGCAGGCAGAAGCCGGTGTAGAGCGTCGCCGCGGTGAGGCTCTTCATCGAGGGCGAGGGATTGGCCCAAGGCAGGCCGGTGCGGTCGAACCATTGATCGCGTGTCCAGTTCTCGCAGCGGATCACGACGAGGTCGGCGCCGAAGTTGCGCTCGGCATTGAAGAGCTGCGCGAGCTCGCCGAGCGTCATGCCGTGGCGCACGGGAATGTCGTGGAACCCGATGAAGCTCGGCGCGCGCGTCTGGATCGGGCCTTCGAACTGGGTGCCGGCGATGGGATTCACGCGATCGAGGACGAAGATCTTTTTCTTCGCCTTGGCGGCGGCTTCGAGCGCGGCCCCGAGGGTGGCTGAGTAGGTATAGAAGCGCGCGCCGATATCCTGGATGTCGAAGACGAGGGCATCGATCTTCTCCAATTGCTCGGGCTTCGGGACGCGCGAGCGGATGACCGCCAGGTCGAAGTCGGCCTGGCTCATCTGCGGGGTGCGTTTGGGCGAATCGCCGTAGAGGCTGTAGATCGGGAGCTTGGTCTTTTCGTCGGTGGTGTCGCCGACGTGGGCATCGGCGACGCCGCGGATGCCGTGCTCTGGGGCGAAGAGGGAGACGAGCTTCATATCCTTGGCGGCGTGGAGGAGGTCGATGGTGAGGCGGCCCTGGCGGTCGCGGCCGCTGTGATTGGTGATCAGGCCGATGCGGAGGCCTCGGAGTGGGGCGAAGTTGTCGCGCACAAGGACGTCGATGCCATTGAGCACGGCGTTGCGGTCGCGGCCAATGGCCTCGGCGGCAAACGTGGCGATCTCACGGCGGAGCGGGGTGACGTCGCCCTTGCCATCGGGATAGACACGGTTGCTGAGGAAGAGGAGGAAGGTCTTGGCGCCGGGATCGATCCACACGCTGGTGCCGGTCCAGCCGGTGTGGCCGAAGGATTGCCCGGCGGGAAACCAGCGGCCGCGCGGGGCGGAGTAGCGGGAATCCATATCCCAGCCGAGCCCGCGGCGGTCGTTGCTCTCGACCTGGACGCGCGTCATCTCGGCGACGGTCTCCGGTTTGAGGATACGCGCGCCGTCGAGCTCGCCGCGGTTGAGGATCATGCGGCAGAAGCGCGCGAGGTCCGCGGTGGTGCTGAAGAGGCCGGCGTGACCGGCGATGCCGCCCATGCGCCGCGCGGTGGGATCGTGGACGATGCCGTGGATGAGGATGCCCTCGACGATTTCGGTGGGCGCGATGCGGTCGCGCTTCGACGGCGGCGGGAGGAAGCCGGTGTCGTTCATCTTGAGCGGGGCGAAGATTTCCCGGTGCGTGTAAGCGTCGAGATTCTGGCCGCTGACGACACGGACGACCTCACCGAGGACGATGAAGTTGACGTCGCTGTAGAGGAAGATGCCGCCGGTGCCGTTAATCTTCTCGGCGCAGGCGAGGGAGATGCCGTGGTCGTAGCCGGTCCATGCTGGGGTGGCCGGAATTCCGGCGCGGAGGCCGGAGGTGTGCGTCATCACCTGCCGGATCGTGATGCGCTCCTTGCCGTTTTGCGCGAAGGCGGGGACGTAGCGGGCGACGGGGGCATCGAGGTCGATCTTGCCGCGCTCGACGAGCTGCATGATCGCGGTGGTGGTGGCGATGACCTTGGTGAGCGAGGCAAGATCGTAGATCGTATCCTCGGTGGTCGCGGCCGGAGCGGGATTGAGCGACTTGTGACCGTAGATCTTGCGGTGCGAAAGGCCCTCGCGCTCCAGCCAGAGGACGCCGCCGGGAAGTTTTTTATCGGCGATCGCAGTGGCGACGGCGGTATCGAGTGAGGCAAGCCGGTCGGTGTTGAAAGCCGGCGGTTTCGGGGCGGCCGGAGCCGGGGTCGCAGGGGCCGGTGCCTGCGACGCGGCTGTTGCGCCAGGGGTACCGGTGGGCGTTGTGGTGCAGCTTGCGGTGAAAAGCGCGAACAGCACGAGCGTCGCGACGGAGGCGGGGAGGATGAGACGCTTCATGCGCGAGAGGCTGGATGAACGGGAGGGGCGGAAGGACAGAGAGGGGCGGGGAAAGACGGATCAAAAAAAGACGAACGGAAAAAAGCGTAGGGAATTGTGGTTCGTAGTTCCGCCTTTAGGCGGAAGGGGGAGGTCGGATTCCGCCTGAAGGCGGAACTACGAACGGGGCGGAAGTACCTGAGTTCGAGGCTCGGTAACGCTTAGGAGTGAGCCACCCTACCTTTTTCAGACGCTTGCGAGAACCTTCTCGAGATAGAGACGGTTGGCCTTGGCGTTGGCGGTTGTTTCTTCGACGGTGGCGCCGATCTTGCAGCACTCGACCATGATCGGCCCGTTGAAGCCGGCGGACTTGAGCTTCTTGAAGACGCCCGCGAAATCGACCTTGCCGGTGCCGAACTGGATCATGACATCGGCCTTGCGCTTGCCGTCGACCATCTCCTCGGAGCAGTCCTTGGCGCAGAGGCCGGTGACGTGCTCGGCGATGGTCTCGAGCTCGGCGACGGGGTCCTTGCCGGTGTAGTAGATGATGTTGCCGGCGTCGTACCACACTTTGAAGTTCGGGTGGCCAACGGCCTTCATGGCCTTGCGGATCTCATCGGAGGCGCCGCTGCCGCCGCCATGGGGCTTGAGGACGATTTTGATCTTCCGCTCCTGGGCAAAGGCGGCGGCGTCGGCCATGACCTTGAAATACTGGTCGTAGTGCTCGGGCTTATCGACGCCGAAGGTGAGGGCAAACTCGGCGCCGACGGTCTGGGCATTTTCGAGCTGCTTGCGCGTATCGGCGATCGCGTCGGCGAGGGGCACGCCGTTTTTGATGCGCAGCGCCGTCATGTTTAGCTTCAGGCCGCGGGCGGCGATCTTCTGCTTCAGGCCAGCAAGATACTCGGGGGTGGCGTTGGAGCTGGTGAACACATCGCCCTTGGCGGGGACAGGGCTGAGGAGGCCGGTCCATTTGTACCCGGAGGCCTTGATGGCATCGAGGGTTTCGTCGTAGCTCCACTTCGTCCAAGGGCGATTGAAGCATCCGATTGGCCAGGAGGTCGGTTTGGCCGCAGCCGCAAAAGCGGCGGACGGGAGGAGGGAAGCGGCGGTGACGGCGGCCGCGGAGCCGACCAGGAAATCGCGACGGGAGAGGCTGAGCATGGTCATGGGGAGAGACAGGTTGGGAGAGGCAAAGTGGAGGCGGTGACGGCCTCCGGGGCAACGCCTAACCCGCAGCGGAAGCGGGTATTCGGACGACCCGCATTTTTTGTGAATACAAGCGCGGGCCGGTGCGTCTTAGCCTGTGCCTGACCGGCAGCCTGCGCGAATCCGATTGCCCTCCGGGGCTTCGTTCGGGTTGGCTCCGGTCGGCAAGATTTTTGTTACCCACACTTAACTAACCATGAAAATTCGTTTGTCGTTACTCGCCCTTGCGTGCGCCTTCACTGTCACGGTCGTTCCTGTCCAGGTACAGGCGGCCGACGAGCCCGAGACGGAGCTCGGTGGCAAGATGGAGAAGATGAGCTCCGCGTTCCGCGCGCTGCGCCGCCAGATCAAGGACTCGTCGAAAAACGCCGACTCGCTCGCCAAGCTCGCGACGATCAAGGAAAACGCCATCGCTTCCACGAAGTACGAGCCTGCCCGCAAGGCGGAAGTTCCCGCGGCGGAGCAGGCGAAATTCGTCGCCGCCTACCAGGCCAAGATGAAGGAATTCATCGCGCTGGTGGACAAGGTTGAGGCCGCGCTCAAGGCCAACAATAACGAGGAAGCCGACAAGCTCCTCGGCGCCATGGCCGACGCGCAGAAGAAGGGTCACACCGACTTCAAGAAGAACAGCAAGAAGTCGTAAGGTCGCACGACCGAGCGATAGCCAGATTTCGACGCCGCCGAATTTTCGGCGGCGTTTTTGTTTTTGCTGATTGCGACCACGTTTGAGATTCGATCCGCGACACAGAGATCACAGAGGAGGCACAGAGATCGCGGAGTTTCCAAGTATCCTCCGTGTCCTCGGTTTGGGCCTCGGTGTTCTCTGTGTCCTGCTCGGAAAATTTTCGGAGTCGCCGGGGAACGGGAGGCGCGGCTGAATGACGGCATGAACTCCACGCAAGTTGCGTTTCTCGGCCTCGGAATCATGGGCGGTGGCATGGTGCGCCGGTTGCTCGGCGCGGGATTTGCGGTGACGGTCTACAATCGCACGCGCAGCCGGGCGGAGCCGCTCGCGGCGGCCGGGGCAAAGATCGCGGAGACCCCGCGCGAGGCGGCGGCCGGGGCGGATTGCGTGATCTCCATGGTTGCGGACGACCCGGCTTCGCGCGCGTTGTGGCTGGGCGAGGAGGGCGCGCTGCGGGGATTGAAACGCGGTGTGCTGGCCGTCGAGTGCAGTACGCTGACGGTGGCGTGGGTGGAAGAACTCGCACGCGCCGTGATTACGGCGGGTGGTGAGCTGGTGGATGCGCCGGTGGCCGGCAGCAAGAATGCCGCCGCGGCGGGCGAGCTGAACTTCATGGTGGGCGCGTCCCCCGCGGCCTTTGAGCGGGTGCGGCCGGTGCTGCAGCCGATGAGCAAGAACATCGTGCACCTCGGGCCCTCAGGCAGCGGGGCGTTGGTGAAGCTCGTGAACAATTTCATGTCCGGCGTGCAGGTGGCGGCGCTGGCCGAGGCGATGACATGGATCGAGCGCGGTCCCGTCGACCGGGCCAAGGTGCTCGCGGTGCTGGCGGAGGGCTCGCCGGGCAGCCCGATCGTGAAGATGATGCTGCCGCGCATGACGACGCCGGACTACACGCCGAATTTCCTCCTGCGGCTGATGGCGAAGGACCTCAGCTATGCGCTGGAGGAGAGCGCCAAGGTGGGCGTGCCGCTCGCGACGGCGACGGCGGCCCTGGCGCAATTTCGCACGGCCATCGCGGCGGGGCACGGGGAGAAGGATATGTCGGCGGTGGTGGAACCGATGCGGGCGGCGGGGAAGGGTTGAAGAAAGCTGAGAGCTGAGAGTCTAGAGCCGTGAGCCTGAGAAGACGTGAAGAGATTGGTCTGAGTTGGTTCTGCTCTGGGCTCTAGACTCTTAGCGCTTTGCTCTCCGCTCACGCCGTCAGGTCGTGGCGTAAACCCGCCCCTCCAACGCGACCCCCGCTCCTTCTGAGACGGCTTGAATGGATTTGCCGATATGCCGCGTTGACACCGGGCGGGCGCGCAGGCACCCCAGCGACGTGCTACCCCCTTCAGCTCCTGCGGCAGCGTCGTTCCCCCCCTCCT
>JAZKEV010000697.1:0-13905 GCA_040386765.1 Verrucomicrobiota bacterium
AATCCCGCGCTCGCGGTTGCGCCGGCGGGACTGGCGGCGACCATCACGGGCGCGGCGCTCGCGGGCGTGGCCGTGGGTGCCGGCGCGGGCGGCGCGGTGGCGACGGCGACAATTTTTATGAACGCAAAAACCACCCTGATCACCGTCGTCGCTGCGCTGGCGATCGGTTTCTCGATCTACGAATTCAACACGCTGCGCCGCGAGCGCGAGGCGGCCGCCGCCATGCGAGCCGAGCTGCAGACGACTCAGCAACGTGCGGCTGCGGCGGACCGGCAGAGCGTGGCCCTACGGAGCGAACTGAAAGCGGCCCGCGCGGCGAAGTCGGTGCTCGGTTTCAAGCCGACGCTGGCCGGCGCCCCGGCTCAGGCGCCGGCGCCGGCCGTGACGGTGACCGCCAATCGTTCGGGCGAAGATTTTTACCTGGGTTCGATGACGCGTGAGCAGGGGCGGATCAACAAGGGCAAGAACCTAGACACGGGCTTAGCGACGCTCTACCGCGACCTCAACCTGACGCCCGCGCAGCGCGAGCAGTTCAAGAACCTCATGCTCGAGACCGAGGAAGCCAACCAGGGGCTCTTCCCGAAAGCGGTGGCCGACGCGCGGGCGCGCAACCCGAATTTCGACCGCGCGGACCAATTTGAAATCGCGCAGGCCGTGTGGGCGCAAACCGAAGTGGACCAGCAAGCCGCAGTGCGGCAGGCGCTGGGCGAGCCCGCGGCGCAGGCGTTGCAGAATTACCAGGCGACGGGCCCCATGCGGTATGTCGTGAAACAGCTCGCGGGCAATTTGTTCAACTCGGAGGCGCCGCTGCAACCGGCGCAGGCGGACCAACTGATCGAGATCATGGCGCGGAACGCACGGGGGCCCGCGGGGAAAGTGGAACTCGTGGCGTTGAACGTCGAGGCGGCGGTGGCGCAGGCGAGCGGCCTGCTGAGCCCGACGCAGATCGCCGAGCTGCGCAAGGCGGCGGACATCGCGGTGGCGCAGGCGAAATTGGAGCGCGAGCGAAACACGGCGCCGGCGGCTTCGCTGCGGCGGCAGTGAAACGGAGCACGAGCGGCTGAGATTAAACACCAAGACACATAGGAGGCTTTAGTCGCAGATTGGCTAGCCATCATGGGCCGCGCAAAACAATGGCAGGCCTACGAAAGCAAAAAGCCCGCAGCTATGAAGTCACGGGCTGCGGAAAACGGGCGATCTAAAAACCCAAGTGTCACCCAGCCATTGCGGGTTGTTGTGCGAAGGCCAATTGATCGTCTAGCACAGTGAAGGTGAGGTCGGAACCTTCCTGTACCTCGCCAGAGAGCAGCGCACGAGCCAGCTTCGTTTCGATGGTTCGTTGCAAGAACCGCTTTAGCGGGCGGGCACCGAAGACTGGATCGTAT
The DNA here is from genome assembly GCA_040386765.1 of Verrucomicrobiota bacterium. GTDB lineage: Bacteria > Verrucomicrobiota > Verrucomicrobiia > Opitutales > Opitutaceae > ER46. Next base: position 1,386 of record JAZKEV010000697.1, read on the forward strand.
CCCTTCTCGGCGGTCCATTCGTGGGCCTTTTTGTCGAGCTTCACCGTCACCCGTCGGTCGGCCAGTCGCTTGTTGAGGTCGGTAAGCAGCAGATCGACGATCTTGGTGATTTCGTCGAGGGTGAGTGGCTTGAAGAGGATAGTCTCATCAATGCGGTTGAGAAATTCCGGCCGGAAGGATTTGCGCAGCTCCGCCATCACGCTCTCCCGTACGCTGTCGGGGATCTCCGCGCCGTGTACGCCTTCGAGTAAGTGGCGCGACCCGATGTTTGAGGTCATGATGATGACCGTGTTTTTGAAATCGACGGTCCGGCCCTGACCATCTGTCAGCCGCCCATCGTCAAGGACTTGGAGGAGCGCGTTGAAGACGTCGTGGTGTGCCTTCTCAATCTCGTCGAAGAGAATGACCGCGTAGGGCTTCCGGCGGACTGCTTCAGTCAGTTGGCCGCCTTCCTCGTAGCCGACGTAGCCCGGGGGCGCTCCGATGAGCTTATTTACGGAAATCGGCTCCATGTATTCGTGGTTGTCGAAACATCCTGCGGCAACCTCGCTAGAGCGGCATATCGACGTCGTTCTCATCTCCTCAGAACGCGACTTCGTACTTACCGGTGCGCTGGGCCAATAGCGGCTCTTGATCTGCTAAATAAAAGCGACCGGCACCACCCAGCGCGCGAAGGCACAGCACCTCGCGCCGTGAATCGAACTCGCCGCCGCTGTTGAGCCGTTCGTCTTACAAGAGAGCGGCAGCAATCCTGGACGGCTAAAATTTCTAATACACTTCGATCATCTTCAACGATCGCGGATTAATATCCCTATTCACACCGGAGTTAAACTCATTTCGCCTTGCATTGCCCCAGCAGTCAGCGCATTCCCCTAACACCCCAGTGTTTGTCAACTCGGAGCCCAGCTTCAGGCTCTGTGTTTGTTTCCTCCAGCCTTCCCTTACACGATTACAGTCGCGCCGCAGTTTTGTCTGAAATCCTCCACGGATAGCAAGCCGTCAATTGTCCTATCGTATCCGCAGTGACGCCGCTTGGCGTCCCTCGGAACGAATCGCTGAAAGATAGGAAGGAATTTGGACGTTTGCTATATTGGAAGCTTTTCGAAGCTCAACCCTTCGTTGGCTGCTACCTTTGTCGCGGAGTGCCGGGCCGTCGCGAAGCATGGCCAGCCGCGCCTGAATCCAGCCCCACCACAATCAATTCCTGCAGTTCCGTTTCTCACTACTATGCCAAAGCCAAGCTCCCTCCGCCTTCGCCGCCCTTTGTGTCATATGGTTTATTTCAAGCTAGCCGATCGTCTGCCGCGGACGAGAACCCGCTTCATCGACTACTGCCGAAAATATTTATCCCGCTATCCCGGGCAAATTCATTTCTCCGTCGGTCCGCGCGACGTGGAACTGCAGCGCGAGGTCAACGCCCGCGATTTCGACGTCGCGATGAATATGATCTTCGCGGACAAGGCAGCCTACGAAGCCTACGCCAACGCCGACCGGCACAAGGAGTTCATCTTCCAAACCGCCGGCATGTCCACGGCGCGCAAAGTCTACGACTCGTTCATCGATAAACCCGCTGCAAAAACCAAAGCGAAATGAAGGCGATGACACATGCGAACGCGTCTCGGGCGCGGGTCCGCGCTGCGTGGATTTTTCCGGCCCTCCTTTTGTCGCTCCCTGCCTTCGCCCAGGAGCCCACGTTTACGCCGACGAGCGACGATGATTTTCCCGTTTTTCCGGACGATGTCACTCCGCTGATTCCACTCAGCAGCCAGATCCCGGGCGACTTCTTTTCCCCGGCCAAAGGCCCGGTCGAGAGAACTCCCGACCGGCTGCAGCACGATTTCGATATCTATTCGTGGGAGACGTTCATCGCCCTGTGCTGGCCGGCCAATCCGGATGGAACACCCAAGAAGGTGGATCCCAACGTTCCAGCGTTTAAGCCCGACGTAGATGGGTATTTCACATATCCGCACGGCACCGTGTGGGAAAACTGGATGCCGGCGGATGCCGTTTTCCGTGACAACGCGGCCGAACCGATCGAATGGGGCAAAGTGGCCCCGGCGCGCGAGCTCTATGGTGCTTCCAAAGATGCGGAAAGCCGCCTCATGGTGGAGGTGGATTCCACGCATTCCAAAGGCATCAAGTCCCTCGAGGACGCACAGGCCAAAAAAATACGTTCGATTTCATGGGTCGGAACGAATTTCGCCGGGGCGGTTCACGGCCAGAACACCAAGACCCTGCACGAGATGGAGCAGGCGGTCGGCACCGGCCGGTTGATTGATAACAACGGGTATTTTGTGCGTTACGAGGTTTTGATGAATCGAGACGTCTACGATTTCATCGTAAAGAACCGATTCTTCGATCAGGCCAGTCAGGAGGCCTACGTCCTGCAAAAGAAGCGCATCGTTTTCCCGATCGGGAAGTTTGAAGTAGACGCACAAAATCCCATGCCCGCTCCACCGGCGGGGGAGCGGCGGCCCAAAACGGCAAACGTCGGGTCGATCGTCGTGAAGGCGGGCTGGAAACGACTCAGCCCGGAGGAGTTCGCAAGCGGCAGATTCTACGCGGTGCAGGCGGTCACGCAGCGCGCCGGAGAGGAAGGCGGCAAAAGCCTCGCTCATTTCGGCCTCATTGCGCTGCACATTGCGCACAAGTCGGCGGATGTCGCGCAATGGACCTGGTCCACCTTCGAGCACGACGACAATTGTCCCGACATTCGAACAGTTGGCTACGAAGACGCGGACACCAAGCGGTACAGCTTTTTTGATCCCTTGGTATTCAAGCGTGTTGGTTATAGGGGGGCGCAGGGCTATCCCGAGGTCAATGTGTTGTCGGATCTCGTGGCCTTGCCAAAACCGATCACGGAGCCCCTCGCGGAACAGCATCGCTCCCGCCTTGTTCGCATCGTCCCCCTGACGCGCGATGTCACCGCCATCAACCGGCAGTTCAAGGCGAAGTTTGGCAATGCCGTCTGGAAAAACTATAGCCTCGTCAGCACGCAGTGGCCCTTGGAACCGGCAGGGGTTTTTCTTGGGCAAGGCGAAATCGCCGCGGGTGCCCTCCTCCGCCAGAGAAGGAACTACGCGGACCTAGATGGGGATGTAGAGAAATATAATCTGAAAGAATTCGCCATGGATCCCCGCCGCCTGGTGGGCGCGCTTCCCGATCGCTCCGCCGCCGACCGGCAGCTGGGATTCCCGGACCCCCGGTTCCTGGCGAACTCCATTATCGAAACCAGCCTGCAAGGAACAATCACGGCGAACGAGAATGGCCAACCGTTGTTCCGTGCGGGAGTGGAACACGGCTCCTCCAGCTGCATGCATTGCCATGGCGATGCGAAGACCTTCGGTACGGGACGCCCGGCGGACATGTCGTTCCTACTTTCCAGGGCAAAGCCCCGAAAACCGTGAATGACTCCAGAGGAGTCAGAAACCTTAAAGAAAACACCGCAAGAACATGACGCCTGTACGCCGCACCGAAATCTTCAATCATCTCTCGTCGCGTCTCTGCGGAGTCGTGGTGTCAGATGGCCTCAAGCTGTTAGACTTCCTGATTCTGCAAGTGGGGGAAGGTCCGGTAGACACGCTGCTTGGCAAGTATGCGGAGTTGTGCGGGAGAGGCTCTCAAATCCAAGCCGTGGAAGCGCTCCTAGATGACGAGGAGCAGGGCAAACTGTGCCGCAGTATCATGAAGTTGAGACTGCTGGGGACTTGGCATCCGCCGGAGAAGCCGAGCACACCGGCGAATCCGTGCCGTCCGACAAAACTGGCTTCACCCGAGGCTTTCACCGGAGCCCTCTGCTGGAAGATCATGCAGGCGCACGCTCCCGGGTTGGCCGGCCCCATGGATGGCCCCGCCTACTGGGGTGAGGAGCCTCCGAAACTAGCCTCGTTCGTCACCCTGCTGCCGGATGCAGCAGACTTCCCCCTACCGAAATAGCCGGACTATCACCCCATGATAAAAGCAAGCACACCTGGTGAAAAACAAATTGCCGATACCACCACGGAATCGGTTTCTGCGGATGGAAAAGTGGAAATATCGCGCCGGCATTTCATCCAAAAAGTGGCCTTGGCCGCAGGAAGCGCCGCGCTCGCTCCGGAGGTTGCGAGATCCGCAGAAACCGCGGGCTCACAGATTGGCTCAAAAAACTATGACTATGACGTAGTCATCATCGGAAGTGGCATTTCCGGTGCCATAGTCGCGAAGCGCGTCGCGGAGATGTCACCAAAGGCGACCATACTTATTCTTGAGGCGGGCGCCGGTGGTCTCAACGACCGAAGCCGGGAGGTCAGTAACTACTTCTCGAATCTGGCCAAATTCCCCGAGGCGCCGTTTGACGAAAACATCAACGCCCCCTCCGCGACGATCAAGGACCTCATTGGCGCAAGTCCGTCTTATCTCGACCATGTCGACGAGACAGCGAAAACGACGCATTTCGGAAGTACCTACGTCCGCAAGACTGGCGGGACAATGTGGCACTGGATGGGCACCTGCCTCCGGTTCATGCCGAAGGATTTTAAGACGTTCACCGAATATGGCAGAGGGCAGGATTGGCCGATTAGCTATGACGATCTGGCGATCACAACCCACCGCACACTGGATGGCAGGGAAGTGAGCTACTATGACATGGCCGAGGACGAAATCGGGGTTTCCGCCCACGTGGAGGAGCAGGATCCACCGATAAACGGCGTTAAACTCGGGCTCTTCAGAGCCGGCAGAGAGTATCCGATGCCGGCTCTGAAGCCAACGATCGTCGATGAATTCTTTAAAAAGGGCGTCGCGGGCATGACCTTCGAGGGTAACCGCGTATGGGTTTATAAGACGCCGGCGGGAAGGAAGTCCGTGCCGTACATGAACCGCCCGGCCTGCGCCGGAAACTCGAGCTGCGTGCCTATCTGCCGGATCAAGGCGAAGTATGATGCGACGGTCACGCTGGACCACGTCATTCGCACCTATGGACGCAGGGTCACCCTGCGTTCGCAATGCATTGTGACCGAGCTTCTGCACGATGCGACGACGAAGGAAATCACGGGAGTGCAGTACATCCCTTACAGCGACCCGGCCCGCATTTCCCCGCAAACTCCGAAAACCGTCACGGGGCGAACTTATGTCCTGGCTGCGAATGGCATCGAGAGTCCGAAACTCATGCTCGCCTCAGGCATGGGCGCCATCAACGACACGATCGGGCGGAACCTGATGGATCACCCTTTTTTCCTTCGGCAGGGTTTGGCGCCGCAGGGCAGCAAAACCTATCCCTACCGCGGGCCTCTCTCCACCGGGGGACTCGATGGCCTGCGCGATGGGAATTTCCGCGCGAAACGCGCCGCCTATCGAATTGAAATCGGCAACGATGGCTGGGCGTTGTCCGGGGAGGATCCATGGAAGACGGTGTCCAAGTTTGTCGACCGGAATTGGTATGGCGAAAGGCTGGTCAAACATCTCAACGACTTGTTCACGCGGCAATGCCGGATCGGGTTTGAGCTCGAGCAACTGCCGGACCGGGACAACCGGGTTACGCTTTCCGAACACAAGGATGCCTTCGGTCTCTACCGGCCGAAGGTCCGATACTCGTATTCGGATTACGAAAAGGCTGGTTTCCACAGCGCCCTCAAGTTTACGCGCAAACTTTTCCAACGCCTGGAGATCGAGGACACCTCCCTGGACCGCGATGACCCTAAAACCGATTTTATGGCGCCCAACGTGGTGATGGGCGCCGGACATGTCATGGGCACCTGTTGCATGGGGCACAAAGCAGAAACATCGGTCGTGGATCGCGAGCAGCGCAGCCATGACTTCAAGAACCTGTTCGTCGTCGGGAGTTCCGTCTTCACCACCGGCGGCACGGCCAATCCCACCCTGACGATTGCCGCCCTGGCCTTCTGGGCCGGGGATACGATCAGCAAGGAGCTCGGCTGAGGCCGAGACGCGCGAGCCACCACGTTAATCCTCTATTCCCTCAATATTCCAGGTCATGAAAAAATGTCCCACCAAGGGTTCCCACGAAATCGCCGTCGAGCTGGCAAAGCGCATCAAAGGCAGGGTCAATGATACGTGGGATCCTGAATACAAGCAGGCCGTCCAAATCGACAACGGCCGCATCACCCACGAACCTATGCTCGTTGCCGTGCCCGAGTACGATTTGGACGGAAGGACCAAACCCCAGGATCCGTTCAAAAGCGTTTGCGAGATCGTGAAGTTCTGCCAGAAGCAGAATCTGCGGCTCACCGCAAAATCCGGCGGCCATAGCGCCGCCGGCTATTGCCTGAATACCAACGGCGTCGTCCTCGATCTGCGCCGCTTCAATAAAACGCAGCTCGATCCCGCCACCGGCATCCTCACGCTGGGGGCCGGCTGCCGGTGGCGCCAAGTGTACGATTTCCTGGAGACGGGGGAGTCGGGCCTTATCCCGGTGGGCGGCGGCTGTCCCGGCGTTGGCGTAGGCGGCTTCCTGCTTGGAGGCGGCTACAGCTTCCTGTCGCGCTCCTACGGGCTGGGCTGTGACAACATGAAGTCCGTTACCATCGTGGACAAGGACGGCATGGTGCACAAGGCGACGAAAAAGGCCGAGAGCCAGCACCTGCGGGATCTCTTCTGGGCCAGTTGCGGAGGCGGCGGCGGAAATTTTGGTGTCGCCGTGGAATTCGAAGTGGAAGCCAAGCGACCGCCCTTCGAGACAATGCTGATGGGCGAGGTGGTCTTCCCCTTCTATCGCGTCGACGAAATCCTTCCTTTTTATAACGAGTGGGTGAAGAAGTTGCCGCGGGAGATGGCCGTGTACGGCCGCATCGCCAACATCCCCGACCCGCGCAACGCCGGCGAACGCATCCTGACCCTGCTCTTCACCACCGTATACAACGGCCCCTTCTCCGAGGGGATCAAGGTGCTCGACGGCTTGTTGAAGCTCGTGCCGATCCGCGTCGAGTTTCAAAACATGACGATTCACGAGTGGGAAGACTACATCGGCTCGCGAACCTCCATTGCCGGGCGCAGCGCCTACATCCGCTCCCTCATGCTGCCGGTTGGGGCTATGACGGAGAAGGTCGCCTACACCCTCAAAAAATATATGTCGTTCTGCCCGTCGCCCGAAACGTTCATTGTCTGGACGCATGCCGGAGGGGCTGTGAGCAGCATCGCCAATGCAGCGACTGCATTCGCGCATCGCGACGCGCTGTTCATCCCGGAAATCAAAGCGATCTGGGATTTCAACAAACCCGAGGAGACGAGCCGGAATGTCGAATGGGCCTATAAATTCTTTGAGGAACTAGCCGAGTCTTCCACAGCCACCGGCGCCTACGTGAACTACATCGATCCGTTGCTCACGGGCTGGAAGGAAAAGTACCACGGCTCGAACTATGCGCGGCTGCTCGAGATCAAGCGCCACTGGGATCCCAATTCCTTTTTCCACTTCCAGCAGGGCATCGGCTCCGACTTCGAGCCGAACAACTATATCAAGCCGGACGACCGGGAACTGGACAAGAGGAGGGCGTATGTGGAACTCAGCGCCCTCTCGGTCTCTTGAGCCGGCCGCTCCCGCTTCACCCCACATTCACGTTCACTTCAACCCGCATCACCGCATCCCATGAGCGAACCCAGCAAGCTACGGGAGATGACCTCCCACAACAATCTTCACTCGTTGCTCTTCCAGACCACGAGTGCGGAGTACATCGCGCTTTGCGTGCAAATCTACCAGTTGGCCCGCCACGCCTTGTTGGAAAGGCTCGAGGAAGGCACCTATCGCAATCCTGCCATCGTCCTGGATCTCGACGAAACGGTCATCGACAATTCCGCCTACCAAAAGTCGCTCCTCGTCGCCGGGAAGAATTTCGATGAAAAGACCTCGTGGCGAGAATGGTGCAACGCCGCCCAGGCCGGTGCCGTGCCCGGCGCGCTCGAGTTCGTTAGATTCGCTACCGAGCGCAAGATCACTCCGATTTTCATCACCAGCCGGGAGAACGTTACGCGCAAGGGCACCGCCCAGAATCTTCATAAGCTGGGCCTCCTTGACGATGAGGAGTTGGCCTTCGAACTGCGCCACGACGCGGGTACCGTGAGCCACGAGGAGCACGCGCAGAAGACCCGGCTCTTCATGAAGGACATGACGAAGGTGGCCTTGCCGTTTCCCAATGGGATGAAAGATTTCGAGCTGAAAAACAAATTCGACCAGCGCGTTTTTTGCGAGCTAGTGCGTCACTACGAAATTGCTCTCTCCTTGGGGGACAGTCTCGGCGACTACGCGGAATACTACGGACGGCTCTTCAACAAAGATGGAGAGCGCATTGATGGCCATCCGTCCGTCAAAGGACGGTGCGCCGCCGTATGGCAGGATATTCGGCTCTTCGGCCGCGAATTCATCCTGCTCCCCAACGCGACATACGGAAGCTGGCTGCGCGCCTTGGAAGGCAACAACGTCGGGGCGAGCGATGAGCTCGCGAAGACCAACAACCCCGTGCGCCAGCCATTACGAGAGCCGCTGGAAACATTTCACTACGACGGGAAAGAATCGCCTGCCAAATCCGTGGGAACCAAGCTCGATGCCGCGCCCGGCAACTGGACCTCGTAGAAATGCCCTCACCCTGTAAAGGCGGGACACTGACTCATCTTCGCGGACGGCCCGTAGGTGACACATATACAGATCGCCCCGAAGGAGAACCCGCCCGTAGCCCGAACACCAACCTCAGCCATCCATGAAAGATTCCCCCGCTAATCGTAAACGCAAGAAAACCGTCGCCCGAGATGCCGCATCCTCGAGATCCGCAAACTCGCGTGCAAACCAATCGGCCGCAAAGGCGAAGAAACCGAAGGCGAAGCCGGGCATCACTCCCGATCGACTGGAAGAATACGTCCGCGCGAACGCGTCGCGGCTGTTGTCCGATCCGAACGTCACGAGCGTCGGAGTGGGCTACAAACTGGTGAAAGGCGTGAAGCAGCCGCAACTGGCGGTGCAGTTCACCGTATCCAGCAAGTTTACACCGCAGGAGATAGGCGCCAAAACCACCAATCCGATTCCCGAGAAGATTCGCGTGGGCAGTACAGACGTCCCCACGGACGTGATCGAGCGCTCGTTCAAGGCGTCATATCTTGTGCGCGACGCGAAGGTGAAGGACGACCGGCGCAAGCGCGCTGAGACGCTTCAGCCGGGGATGAGCGTGGGCGGCGCGGCGACTACGGGCGGAACGATCACGGCGTTCGTGCAGGATCGATCCACCGGCCGGCGGGTGCTGCTTTCCAACTGGCATGTGCTCCAGGGTCCCGGGGCGCAGCTAGGAACGCCCGTAGCGCAGCCCGGCAAGTGCGACGATAACCGCGTCGATGAGAACAAGGTCGGGGAACTGCTCCGGAGTCATCTCGGGCCCGCCGGCGACTGTGCCATCGCCTCGATCGGTGGTCGCGCCATCTCGAACAATCCGGTCGGCATCGCCGGCATCAGCATCAACGCGATCGGCAAGCCGGAACTCGGCGACATCGTGATGAAGTCGGGCCGGACCTCAGGAGTCACCTATGGCCGCGTGTCACGAATCGGCGTGAATACGAACATGACCTATCCGGCCGGAGGGCTGCTCACTCCCGCTGTGCGCGCCATTGTCGGCGGCTTCGAGATCGAGATCGATCCAAAGCACCGGCCGGCAGACAACGAAATCTCCCGCGCTGGGGACTCAGGCGCAGCATGGCTCGCCGTGAGCAAAGGCAAGCCGACGGGCGTGATGCTCGGCGTGCATTTCGCCGGCACCGACGGCGCCGCCACCGAGGTTGCCCTCGCCTGCTATGCCGCGTCGGTAATGAACAAGCTGGAGATCGATCCGCTCGCCGTTGCGACACCGCAAGCGATTCAGGACGAGAACGACAGCCTGCGCACCGGGTTCGATCGCGATTTCCTGCCATTCGACGTCGGCATCCGGACCTTCACCAGCACCCGCTCGAAGGATCTCGCCGACCTGGACGGGAAGAAAGAGATTCCGTACTGCCATTTTTCGGTCTGGTTGAGCAAGAAACGCAAATACCCCCTCGCCGTGGCGTGGAACATCGACGGCTCTCGTTTCAGCAGCCTGCCGCGAAAAGGCTTTCGTCCGGATCGGCGTGGAAATCTCGAGGCATATCAATTGACTGACGCGATCTACAAAAACAACCCGGTTGATCGAGGGCACGTCGCACGGCGCGCGGATCTCTGTTGGGGAGGAAAGGACGAGGCCGAGCTCGCCAACGCCGACAGCTTTTATTTCTCGAACATCACGCCGCAACACGAAGCGTTCAATCAGAGTGGCAACCGCGACTACGACAAGCGGGGCGGCAAGTGGGGCCGGCTGGAGAACGCGATCTTCGACTCGGAGCACCCCCACAAGTTGCGAGTCTCCCTGATCGGCGGCCCCGTCTTCGGCGAGAAGGATCCAACCTTCGAACAAGATGGGGAAAAGTGCCGGCTGCCGAAACAATTCTGGAAGGTCGTTGCCTATGTCGACGAGCAAGACGGAAAGGAAAAGGTGTTCGGCTTCGTCCTGTCGCAGGCAGATGCGATCAAAGACATGTTGCCGCAGGGCATCGACCTCAGCGATTGGATCTGGGCACGGACTCGGCTGAGTGACCTGCAGCAGAAGACAGGGGTGTTTTTCACCGACGACACGCTCGCCCGGGAAGTGCCCATCATCAGCGAGCAGGGCGTCCTGGATGGTGTGAAACTGAAGCCGCTCCTCTCGGAGGAACTTTATTTCAAGTAAGCGCGTTCATTCTCGATGCAAAAGTGTAACGCACCCGAACGCTCGCTTTTGCGTCCACCCACGTGGGATTCACGGCCAGAAAATGCAGCGGGACAAACGTGCATGCGACCTTGGCATGCAGGCACCCGTGCACCCCGACGGGCGAACTTCGCAGCCGGGCTTAACATTGCAGCCAGTGCCGCAGTATCCTGGGAGGTCCACGATGCTCGTGATTTTCTCAAGCGTCAGCGGCTTGACGCGATGAAGGGTCCATCGGACCGGAAGCTCGCCTTGGAAATGACCGGCGGAATCCCCGAGCCACGCCGTTCGCGGCGCGCTCGCTGGCTGGATCCGGCGCTTCTACCTGGACGTGAAGAGTCCGCGGGAAAAGGAGGATTTCTTCGCGATTGCGCCCAAGTTGACGGCAACCGCTCGCCACTAGAACTCCTATCGCAAAAAACAAACAGCAGTGAATCTACCGATATTCCGGTAGTTTCGTCGCTTCACTCGATCGCGCGGATCAGATTTCATGTTGCGAATCCAAGTCGCTTCGCTCCGGCTCCTTCCAGCGGCGCCGGTCGACGAAGCGGTGCTTGATGCGCTTCCCCTTTCAGCCATGCCCGCCAAGCCTTACAATATCCCGCTGCCTGCGATTCCCGATTCCACTTGGATGAAGAACGTCACCCAGACGTTCATCCACGGGATTCCCTTCGATGATCGCCATCTCTGCCTCGTCGACGACAAGAAATTCCCGGAGACGGGTGAGAGCGCGCAGCTGAGCCACCTGCGGCGATTCGTGGAGCAACGCCTGACGCAGCTCGCGGTGCGTGAGTACTCGTTGTGGATGAACGGACGGCTCCCGTTCATCTCGCCGCGTGAGCTCCAGCTGTGGCGCCTGCGGCAGTTCGTGCAGTATATCTGGATCTGGAACCTGCCGGATGACGAGGACCTCTCCCTCATCTTCAACACCACCCGCAAGAAGGCGGCGAACCTGGCGGCTGACTTCAGCGCGCGCTTCCGGAAGAGCGTGCTGTTCCCCATCGCACTGCGCCGTCTGTTCGTCATCCTGCTGAGACCGCCTTTCGAGCCGGACATGGAGCACGGCAGGATGATGGGCGCTCATTACCGGGTGCCGTCCGTCCGATCGGTCGACGACACGAACCTTCTCATCACGGAGATCAAGCAGCGGACGCGAAAGATGCTCGCGAACGCGAACCCGCATCCGCGCGATCCGACCGTGATGTGGGTCAGCGACGAGCTCGTGAATCTGCTGAAGGATGAAAAGCTGCGCCAGGCGATCGAGGAGGCCTACCCGCTGCCTGACCAGGCTGGCAACGAGGGCTGACCATGGCTCCGGCCCCCCCCTCGACCATCGATTACCCCACGCTCGGCGCCATTCTGGTCGCTGTGGCTGCATCGCAGGTTTCGCTCTGGAAGCTGATGGAGCCGACGACCAAGGCGACCACCGAGCTTGCTGATGCGACGGCCGACAAAACTTCGGCCGACCGCGGCTATGTGGAGAAACGGCGGCGGAAGCTCGGGATGCAGCTGCTGACCCTGGGATTGCTGGTCAACCTGGTCATGGGCGCCATGGTGCTCGCCCTCTGGCTGCTGATCTTTCTCGGACCCGAGAGGCTGCTGCCCGCGCTAGGCGCCGCTTCCGCGGCCGAGCCGTTGTCCCGGCTGGAGAAGATCATCTACTCGTTCACGGCGCTGGGCTGGTCTGCCGGTTATTTTCTGCAAGGCGGCTGGCCCTACTGGCGAGGCGTGCAGCAGTGGCGCGCCGCCGGTCGCTGGCTGAGGAATGAAGCCCCGGTTATGGACGGGATCGAGAC
>JAZKEV010000697.1:13915-32031 GCA_040386765.1 Verrucomicrobiota bacterium
ATGCCGTTGCCCAGCGGATTTCGCGATACGTCGAGGTTCTGGGCGCGATCCGGCAAAGGGGAGTACGGGACGTCGACCTGGACGAATTGATCCGGGAGCTGCACGACTACTCGCCGGCCCAGGTGGCGGAGGATTTTCGGGCGATCGACATCGAGCTGGCTGGCGAACGCCCGGCGCTGGTGGTGAACGCGGAGTACACATTTCGGGCGAAGCTCGCGGAGATCCGCGAGACCGCAGCCGAGGTGGCCATCGCGAGCGTGTTCCTGCCTCCTCTGTCCGCGGCGAGCGTCGTGCCCGACAAAATCGGAGCGGTTCTGGCGCGTGAGGCGAGGCTGGCGAAGGCGGAAACTTCCGCCCGGCGCGCTCTTTTGCTTCGCACGGCGCTGAGGGGAAAGTTCACGCCCAAGCCGCACCAGCTTCGATCCGTCGCCCGGGTCCTGACCGACCTGCACGGCACCGCGATCCTGGCCGACGAGGTGGGCTTGGGAAAGACGATCACCGCCGGGCTGCTGGCGCTGGAGCTGTTCCTGCGCGAACCCGCGTCGAGCTGTCTCATCCTCGTCCCGCCGAACCTGCTGGGCCAGTGGAAACGCGAGCTGGCGCTCCTGGGAATGGAAAGCCAGGAACGGGATTTCAAATTCGTCGTCGCGCCTCCGCTGCCGGCGAAGCAGGTGCCTCGGCTGCTGCTGATGTCCCTGCACGCGGCGAAGCAGAAGGCATACGCCCGCATCCTGATCGAGCGCAGCTGGAGCCTGGTGATCGTGGACGAGGCCCATGAACTGCGGAATCCCGAGACGCAGAATCATCGCCTGGTGTTTTCGCTGACCGCGAGGCATCGACTGCTGCTGACTGCCACCCCGGTGAACAACAGCGCTTACGACATATTTCATCTGGTCAACCTCGTCCGCCCCGGCTTCCTGGGCACGAAGCCGGCTTTTGAGGCGCGTTTCGCCGCCGACGACCGCGCGATCAACGACCCGGCGGGCCTGCAGCTGCACCTCGAAGGCGTTCTGCTGCGGCAGACTCGGGAAGGAACCGGGATCCGGTTTGCCGAGCGGCGTCTGTCGATGGAGCGGGTCGGACACCAGCAGGCTGAGGAGCGCGCCCTCTACCAGGCGGTTCTCACCCTGCTGCGCTCCGTCTGGAAGCGTCATGCCGCCGGGGCGGTGGCCATCGCGCGGCCCTCGGGCAAAGAGCACTCCGTCGATTCGCTGCTCCTCACGGCGATGCTCGTCCTGCGGGAACTCGGCAGCCACCCGAAGGCGGCACTCGCCACCCTGGGCTCGTCGCTCCGTCGCCACCTTGTCCATGCGGCCGATCATCCGGGCTTGAAGTCTCTGGACGTGATTCTGAAGCGGTACGCGACCGTGGGGTGGGGCGCCGGTTACCATGCGAAAACGGACCGGCTCGTGGAGATGCTGCCGGCCCTTATGCGCCGGCACGCCAAGATAGTGGTGTTCGTCGGGTTCCTCGAGACCCAGAAGGCGCTGATCGCGCGGATCGAGGAGCAGGTGGAGGCGGCGGCGGCAGATGCGGTCGTGCTGATCTACAATGGCGAAATGGCCCACGGGGCGAAGGAGCGGTCCCTGCTGACTTTCGCCAGTGCGCCGCGGGCGATCCTGATATGCACCGACGCGGGCGGGCAGGGGCTCAACCTCCAGACCGCGTCCGCCGTCGTGAATTTCGACTTTCCCTGGAATCCGATGCGGGTCGAGCAGCGGATCGGGCGCGTCGACCGGATTGGCCAGACGCACGATCAGGTTGAGATCGTCAATTTCCTCACCACCGGCACGATCGAGGAGTATGTCTATGCGGTCCTTGAGGAGAAGCTGCGCGTCTGCGAGGATGTGATGGGAAGTTTCCGCTCGCCGGTGCTGCGGCTGATGATGAAGCGGCGGGACGAGGAGCTGGGAATCGGCGAGATCATCCTGTCGAGCGCTGACGAACTGGAGATGAAAGCGCGCTTCGCCGCGCTCGCCCGGGAAGCGGACGCCCTGCTTGCGGCACCCTCGCATGCCACAGGCCTCCGAAGCGCCGTGAGGCCCGCCACGCGTGGTCACGGCCAGTTTCCTGTCGCGCCCACACGCTGTTTCGCAGGTCGTCTTAAGCTCGGCCGATCACATGGAAAATCCGCGGCGACGATCGAAGGCTGGCGCGTCGCCGTGGTCGCCTATCTTCCCTTGGGGGTCCCCGCTTTCGAGCCGGCCGTCCTGTGGGCGTGCGGTTGCTGCGGGGGGGTCTTCGTTGAAACGGCCGCCGCTGCCTTGACGGTGGAGGCCGAATCGAATGCGGCCTTCGTTTTCCCACCGGCGACGGTGGCGCTGAAGATCGAGGAACAGGGGCGCGCACTGGGCGAGGAGCTGGGGGAAGGCGTCGCGCTGCGCAAGGTGCGCGATCGGCTATCGTCCGAGATGCGGACGCAAAGCCGTCAGTTAGTGGAATTCTATGTCCAGCGCGGAGGAAGCGTGCCGCGGTTGAATGGATTTCCCCGCCGCGATCTCCATAGTGAGCCGGCGGTGGAGGCAGAGCGAGAAGCGCGACTCCGCGAGATCGCGGAGCGATTTCACGGCAGCCTCCAAGTCCAGATCGTGTCGATGGGTCACATCAGGAACGGGGGGCGAACTCCTTTCTCCCGGCGCAAGCCAGCCTGCCTCGGGAGAACGTTTTCTCGCGGGCAACTGCGGCTGCTCAGCTAGGTCCCTCAACGGTTGCGCCTGCCGTGCGACAGAAAAACATGGCTGCAGCTGGATCTGTCGCGATAGCCGCCGCCTTACGGACTGTTGCGGCCGCGATGCCAGCCCCGTGATTCAATCACTTTTTTATTGAAACGGCGTCCCCCTCCGTCGTGGACAAACCCGCTCGAGCGCGATGGGGAGCGTGATCGTTCCGCTCAGTTCTGCGCGACAGCATTCCCGCGCGGAACCTGCGTGAGTTCCTCATTTTGAACCGTGAAAGTGATCACAGAATCCTCAGCCACCTCGCCAGCGATCAGAGCACGAGCCAGTTTGGTCTCGACGTTACGCTGGAGGAAACGCTTCAAGGGGCGCACACCGTATACCGGATCGTAACCTTTTTCGGCCACCCAATCCTTCGCCTTCGGATCGAGCTGCACGGTGATGCGTCGGTCTGCGAGACGCTTGTTCAGGTCGACCATCAGCAAGTCTACGATGTTGGTAATTTCCTCAAGCGTGAGCGGCTTAAAGAGGACGGTCTCATCGATCCGGTTGAGAAATTCGGGCCGGAACGATTTCCGCAACTCGGCCATCACGCTCTCGCGCACGCTGTCGGGGATCGCATCGCCCTGGACGCCTTCGAGCAGATAGCGCGACCCGATGTTTGAAGTCATGATGATGACCGTGTTTTTGAAATCAACGGTCCGGCCTTGGCCATCCGTCAGACGCCCATCATCGAGCACTTGGAGGAGTGCGTTGAACACGTCATGGTGCGCCTTTTCGATCTCATCGAAAAGGATCACCGCGTACGGTTTCCGGCGCACGGCCTCGGTGAGTTGGCCGCCTTCCTCGTAGCCGACGTAGCCGGGGGGAGCCCCGATGAGACGGTTGACGGAAATCGGCTCCATGTATTCACTTAGGTAAAAACCAAGCTGGGCTTACCCAAGAATTTCACCTCGGTGTAAGAAACGACGCGCTCGGTGCTACTAACCCCGGCATGAACCTATCGTTAAGAACCGCCTCTGCCCTCGTCGTGGCACTGGCGATCTTCGGCGCAAATCCATGCCGGGCCGCCGAATCCCTCCCCACTGCAACGCCCGCGAGCCAGGGACTCGCCGTGTCGACGCAGGCGCAATCGGTGCCTGACATCGTCGGCCCGTGGCACGGCGCGGCCAAAACCCCAGCGGGTGAAATCACAATGGTGCTCCACGTCGAACGCGGCCCGGACGCGACGCTCAGTGCGAAGCTCGAAAATGCCAGCCAGAGCCCCGGCAATCTGACGCCTGTCTCGGACATAAAAGTAACAAGCGGTCACCTCGCCTTCCGGACTGTCCGTGGCAACGCCTCCTACGCAGGCGATTGGGACAGCGCCGCGCAGCAGTGGAGAGGGACCTTCACCACGGGCAGCGCCCGCAGGGCCGTGACGCTCAACTTTGCGAAAGGCGCCCCCGCTCCCTGGGAGCCGCCGTCGGACAGCGAGATTGGCCGGCTGATCGCCGAGCGAAATGCACCGCGCGCCGGACAGGGAATCGTGGTCGGCGTGCTCGGATCGGACGGCCAGCGGTTCGTTGCGGGCGGCACGGGCGCAGGTGCCAACTTCGACCGCAGCACGCTGTTCGAGATCGGCTCAATCAGCAAGGTGTTCACAGCGCTGATCTAGCCGACATGGTCAACAAGAGCGAAGTCTCGCTCGATGATCCGGCGGCGAAATACCTGCCGGCGGGGCACAAGATGCCGGAACGCAACGGGCGCCAGATCACCTTGCGCGATCTTTCGGCGCACTACTCGGGATTGCCGCGGATGGCCGACGACACGCGAGCGATCAGCGATCCCGACGGCCCTTTCGAGGCCTATGACGAAAAGCGGCTGCTGGCATTTCTCGATCGCTGGCCGTTGACGCGTGACCCCGGCTCGCAATGGGAATATTCGAACCTCGGCGTGGGCCTGCTCGGCTATCTGCTCGCGCGGGCAGCCGGCACAGACTACGAAACGCTGCTGCGCGAGCGGATCACGCGCCCACTCCGGATGAACGACACGATGATCACCCTGCCACCGCCCCATGCGGCGCGGTTGGCTCCGGGCTTCGATGCCTACATGCGGCCGGTCAAGCCTTGGGACCTCGCGGTCCTGGCGGGTGCGGGCGGCATCCGCTCGAGCGCCGCAGATATGCTGACCTTCGCCGCCGCGGTGATTGATCCCAATTCGTCGATCGCCCCGGCCGTGAAAACGATGCTTTCCGTGCGCATCGCCCCAGGCAAAGACCCTCAGGTTGAACAGGCGCTCGGGTGGGAGGTCTTGCACCTCGCGCCCGGCCGCGAGCTGTTGCGGCACGGGGGGCAGACAGGCGGATACCGTGCGATGCTGGCACTGGAGCCGAGACAGGGGCGGGCCGTGGTGGCGCTCGCCAACACCGCGGCCGAGCCGTCAACGGTCGACCTCGTGCACCATATCCTCATCGGAAGACCGGTCGCGCCGACGCCGGCTGTTCCACCGGCGCCGCCTCCACCCACGCGGCACACGGAAATTTCCTTGCCGGCGGCGCAGCTCGACAAGGTCGTCGGCCGCTACGACTTCGGTTCTGGCATCATCATCGCGATCACACGTGACGGCGCGGTCCTCCGTGCGCAGCGGGAAGCCGTCACCGGCGCAACTGCGGTGCAGATTTTTCCCGAAGCGCCCCTCGCGTTCTTCTGGAAGGCCGTGGATGCGCAGATTCGGTTTGTCACCGATGCCAACGGCGCGGTGACCGGAGCCGAGCTCTCACATAGCGGCCGGTTGCTGGCGGGTAAACGGATAACGCCTTAGGCCATGCACGACAGCGAACGTGATCGTATCTTCGGTGAGTGGTTGGCGGGGCACAAAGGGATCCTCTTCAAGGTGGTTCACGCGTATGCCTTCGAGCATGCCGACCGGCAGGATCTCTTTCAGGAGATTGCCATCCAGGTGTGGCGTTCCGTGGATGCGTTCCGCGGTGAGTCGTCGGTGCCCACCTGGATGTATCGCGTCGCCCTGAACACGGCGATCGCGTGGACGCGCAAGGAACATCGGCACCAGCGGGGCAAGGAACCGCTCGAGGGCGCGGAAAGCCTGCTCACCACGGAATCTTCGGCCAAACCCGATCCACGCCTGGAGTGGTTGTATCGACAGATCGCGCAGCTCAAGGACGTCGACCGCTCCGTGGCCCTGCTGCTGCTCGACGGCTTCAGCTACAAGGAAATCGCCGGCATCACGGGCCTCACCGAGAGCAACGTCGGCGTGAAGATAAACCGGATCAAGTCGGCGCTCGCCGGCAAAAGCACGGAGGAAACAAAATCATGAATCTCGACGATTTGATGGCAGTCTGGCGGACGCAGGACGCGGCCCCGCTGCATGATGTGAACAAGACCCTGCTGCATCTGGCGCTGCGACAGGAGGAGGCGAAGCTGCAGAAGGCGCGCCGCATCGAAAGATGGATGGTCTACGTGTTTAGCGCCGGAGCGGTTGCCGGCATGGCCCTATTCTTCAGTATGATGGTTTATTTCCACCGATATCGGCCGGAAAAAGTGGTGACCGGTTGGGATTTCGCCCTCCCGATCTTCGGCGCGGCCGCGGCCCTGTTTGCGGGGTTCACAATGTATGTTGGCCACCGGGCGCAGGCGCGGCGCGAGGAACGCTTTGGCGAGTCGCTGCGAGATCAACTCAACCGGCGGATCGCGCAGCTTGACTACGCGGCGACGCGCGCCCGCCGGACGAGCGTCCTGGTCATTGTGCTGCTGGGAGGGATCTGCCCGGCGGCCATCATGCAACTCGGCATGCGGGTCAACGACAAGTCCATCGGCGACGATGGCTATTCGATCTTCCCGTTCATCCTGTGCGTCTGGTCGGTGGTGCTCGGCGTCTGGACCATCCGTCACCAGGCGCGGGCTGTGCTGCCGCGCAAGCGCCGGCTGGAGGCGTTGCTCAAGGAGCTCGACGGCCAAGAATAGCCCGGCGACCCGTGACTGATACAAAT
Organism: Verrucomicrobiota bacterium; assembly: GCA_040386765.1. Classification (GTDB taxonomy): domain Bacteria; phylum Verrucomicrobiota; class Verrucomicrobiia; order Opitutales; family Opitutaceae; genus ER46. The sequence continues at coordinate 20,579 of JAZKEV010000697.1, forward strand.
CTTTCCAAGGAGTTGGTTCCTCCAGGGCTCCAAGGTCCCGGACAAATCACGCCCAGAGCAAAATTGCCGCTTCCCGCTTCGCCTGTTCATCGTCTGCTTGACGGTGACATCGTAGAGCAGCACGCCGCCGCTGCGGGGGTTAATGGGTTCGGCGGCGCAGATTAAAAATTGAAACACCCTACGAAAAAAAACTATGTCGGCGTCGGCGCTGGTTTAGGCATTTGTTTCGGAGCCGCGCTCGGAGCGATCATGGACAAGGCAGGTCTAGGAGTTGCTCTTGGACTAACATTTGGCGCGGCTTTAGGCGCTGTATTGTCATGCCTGAAAAGCAAAGATTGAGATAGCGCATCCTCGCCGTCTGAAGGCGGAACCAATCGCCAGCAGCCCATAACCCCAATGCGATCACTTCTTCGCGACGGACGCCACTTGGACCGGCGTCAATTCGCCTTAATAGATGATGCATCTGTAAGAAAAGCCGCCTCGCCTGCGACTAATTGGGCATGATGAAACAAATTGCTGCCGGACTCAAAACGGCCCTACCCATGTCGTTCATCGTGTGGCACGTTTGCCCCCACATGCACCCCGCCCGAGTAAGGCAACCCACTAAGGGCGAAACACTGTTAGGCAACGAATGATGGCTTCACTTTTATGAACGAAAAATCTCCAGACGAAGGCGCGAAGTTTAACGTGACGTGGTTGATCCTCGGCGTGGGCGTCGGCACGGCCATCGGGATTACGACGAAGAATCTCGCGATTGGGGCCGGTGTTGGGGCTGGCATCGGAGTGATTCTCGCCTTCGTCATCCCAAGGAAGAAGTGAAGGATTTTCCCGCTTGTCTTTTCGGCGTGCGATGAATCAGCCAGCCGTCGGTTTCTAAGCCCGCACGGCTTTCTCGGCCGCGTGGCGTGCCCGCTCGATTCGCGGCTCCGACCGATCTAATCGGCATCGACCGTGGCGATAACGAACCCACAACCGGCAGGCAGGAGTGGCCGTTTTTGGGCAGATCAAGCCATCTCGTTCATTTCTGAGCGACGGCCTGCACCGTCTGCACCGATGTCAGTTCGTCGTTCTGCACCGTGAACACGATCGCGGAATCCTCAGCGAGTTCGCCCGCAATAAGGGCGCGTGCCAGCTTGGTCTCCACGTTGCGCTGCAGGAACCGCTTCAAGGGACGAGCGCCGAACACGGGGTCATAACCCTTCTCGGCTACCCACTCCTTCGCTTTCGGATCAAGCTGCACGGTGACGCGCCGGTCGACCAAACGTTTGTTTAGATCGGTCATCAAGAGATCTACGATACTCGTGATTTCTTCCAGCGTCAGCGGCTTGAAGAGGATTGTCTCGTCAATGCGATTTAGGAATTCCGGCCGGAATGATTTGCGCAGGTCCGCCATCACACTCTCGCGCACACCGTCCGGGATCGAGTCGTCGGTCACGCCATCGAGCAGGTAGCGCGAACCGATGTTTGAGGTCATGATGATGACCGTGTTTTTGAAATCCACGGTGCGACCTTGACCATCAGTCAGCCGCCCGTCGTCGAGCACTTGGAGCAGCGCATTGAAGACGTCGTGGTGAGCCTTCTCGATCTCGTCGAAAAGAATGACCGCATACGGTTTCCGCCGCACCGCCTCGGTAAGCTGGCCACCCTCTTCGTAGCCGACGTAGCCGGGGGGCGCTCCGATGAGCTTGTTGACGGAAATCGGCTCCATGTATTCCGACATGTCGATCCGCACCATCGAGGCCTCGGTGTCGAAGAGGGTCTCGGCGAGAGTTTTTGCGAGCTCGGTCTTGCCGACGCCCGTCGGCCCGAGGAAGAGGAAGCTGCCCACCGGGCGGCGCGGATCCTTGATGCCGCTGCGCGCGCGGAGGATCGCCTCCGTCACGAGGGTCACGGCCTCGTGCTGGCCCACCACGCGCTCGTGCAACACCTCTTCGAGGCGGAGGAGCTTCTGCTTCTCACCCTCGACGAGCCGCGTCACCGGCACGCCGCTCCATTTGGAAACGACTTCCGCGATCTCCTCTTCGGAAACTTCCTCTTTGAAGAGCGCATTGCTTTGCTGCTCCTGGCCCTTCTTCTCGAGCCGCTTCAGCTCGGCCTCGAGTTGCGGCAGCTTGCCGTGGCGCAGCTCGGCGACCTTGTTCAGGTCGTAGGCACGCTCGGCCTTCTCCATTTCAAGGCGGGTCGCGTCGATCTCCTCGCGCAGCTTGCGCGTCTTATCGACCGCGGCCTTTTCTTTTTCCCACGCGAGCCGGATGCCCTTTGATTTTTCGCGGGCATCCTCCAGCTCCTTGCGGAGCGTCTCGAGCCGGCGGGCGCTGGCCTCGTCCTTCTCCTTCGCAAGCGCACGCTCCTCGATCTCGAGGCGCAGCACTTTGCGGGTGAGTTCGTCGAGCTCCTGCGGCATCGAGTCCATCTCGGTGCGGATCATCGCGCACGCCTCGTCCATGAGGTCGATCGCCTTGTCCGGCAGGAAGCGGTCGCTGATGTAGCGATTGGAAAGTGTCACCGCGCTCACGAGCGCGTTGTCCTGGATGCGCACGCCGTGGTGCAATTCGAAGCGCTCCTTCAACCCACGCAGGATCGAGATCGCGTCCTCCACCGTCGGCTGATCCACCTGCACGGGCTGGAAACGCCGCTCGAGCGCGGCGTCCTTCTCGATGTGCTTGCGATACTCGTCGAGCGTCGTCGCACCGATGCAGTGCAGCTCACCGCGCGCGAGCATCGGCTTGAGCAGATTGCCTGCATCCATCGCGCCGTCGGTTTTGCCGGCGCCCACGATCACGTGCAGCTCGTCGATAAAGAGAATGATCCGGCCGTCGCTCTGCTTCACTTCCTGGAGCACAGCCTTCAGCCGCTCCTCGAATTCGCCGCGATACTTCGCGCCCGCGACGAGCGCGCCCATATCGAGCGAGAAGATCGACCGATCCTTGAGCCCCTCGGGCACATCGCCGCGGAGGATGCGTTGCGCGAGGCCCTCGACAATCGCGGTCTTGCCCACGCCCGGCTCGCCGATGAGCACGGGATTGTTCTTCGTCTTGCGCGAAAGGATCCGGATGGTGCGGCGGATCTCCTCGTCGCGACCGATCACCGGGTCCATCTTGCCCTTCCGGGCCAGCGCCACGAGATCGATGCCGTACTTCTCGAGCGCGGCGTAGGTCGCCTCGGGATTGTCGGTGGTCACACGCTGCGAGCCGCGCATGTCCTTGAGTGCCTTCAGCACCTTGGCGCGATCGAGCTCGAAGCTCTTGAAAAGTTTCTTGAGGGCATCGGGCTTCCCCACCTCGAGCAGGCCGAGGAAGAGATGCTCCACGGAGACGTACTCATCCTTCAGCTTTTCCGCTTCCTTCTCGGCGAGGGTGAGCGCCTCGTTGACGGCCTGCGTCACATAGATTTTCGAGGTGTCGACCGCGCCGGTGACCGAGGGCAGGCGCTCGATCTCGCGCTCGACCGCGAGCTGCAAGGCACCCGGCCCGAGATTCATCTTCTCGATCAAGCCCGGCACGATGCCCTTCTCCTGCGCAAGCAAAGCGGCCAGCAGATGCCACGTATCGACTTCGTTATTAGAGTGACGACGCGCGATGTTTTGCGCGTCGGTGACCGCCTCGCGCGACATCTGGGTAAGTTTGGCAAAATCCATAAATGTAATCCCCGCTTTGCAAAGACCAAGCCAACCCTACTCGCCTTTGGCCCCTCTGCAAACCTCCCGACCACTGTGCCACGCCGGGCAAGTTGGCACACGCCGCCCTAGCCGCAGAGGCGCGATGTCACACGGTGCTTCCGACGCGCGTGACGGACCGCGCCTGGCCGTCCGTGCGAGGCACTACCGCGACGGCTCGTCCCGATTCAACTCTTCCGCCTGCTTTAACCCGAGCAGCACCAGCTCCGGCACGACTTCATCGAAGAGCCGCTCCGCATCCAGCAATCGCGCAAACCCGCCGGTGCCGATCACGACAGGCCGCTCGCCGGCAAACGCCTCGCGCGCCAGATCCTGCACGAGGTGGCGGATCGCGCCTACATGCCCGTGATACACGCCGGATTGGATGCTCTCCACGGTCGAGCGCCCGAGCGTCACGGCCGGCCGCGTGATCTCCACCGTGGAGAGCTTCGCGGTTTTGCCCGCCAGCGCCTCCACGGAGATGCCCACGCCGGGCAGGATCGCGCCCCCGAGATAATCGCCCGCCGCCGTGACCACGTCGAAGGTCGTCGCCGTGCCGCAATCGACCACGATGAAATTCTTCGCAGGATAACGCAGCGCCGCGCCGATGGCGCCGGCGATCCGGTCGGCGCCGACTTCGTGCGGGTTGCGATACTTCACCTTCAGTCCTGTACGCACGCCCGCCTGCAGCACGAAGGGCTCTGTCTTGAAATACTTCAGGCACGCGCTGCGGATCGGATACAGCGCGGTCGGCACCACCGAGCAGATCGCGGCCCGCTTGATCGCTTGCGGGTCGATCCCGTTCTCGCGCAGCACCGCGGTGAAAAAGACCCCAAATTCATCCGACGACCCGAGTGGATGCGTGGTCTTCCTAAACTGCAGCCGCAGGCCGCCGTCGAACACACCGCCGTGGAGTTGGGAATTTCCGATATCGAGACAGAGCAACATGGGAGGAAGTAAGGTTGAAGTCGGCGGGGCGGGCTCCGTCGCGCCATCGCGACTGAAGAGTCATGCGATTCGGCACGGACGTTTCGCCCTACCTTCAGGAAGTGAAGATTATCATTAATCCATCGCAGCGCCGACGCAACCCGGCTGCGCATTCGCGCGCGCTTCTGCGCCAACCAGTAGCCGCTCCAAGGCCTCCGCCAGCTCCGCGCGTCCCGCGCAGCGCTCAAGCGGCTCGCCTTCGCCGCTCCAGATCGCGGCGGGAAATTGCCCGCCCGCGCCGGCGCGTTGCGCAAGATCGTTGTGCACCACGAAATCCACCGCGCCGCTCGTTGCCATCGCTGTCACGGCCGCCTGCGTCTCCGCGGCGCTCGCACCGTTCGTCAATTTGAATCCCACCACCCGCACATAGCGGTTCCGGCTCAGCGACCGCAGGCCGTCAAGGAGCTTCCGATTCTTCCGCAGCCGCAGCACCGGCGCTTCGCCCGAAGCCAGCTTCGCCGCGCCCGGCACCTGCGCCATTCCGCCGACCTCGATGGACTCCACCGCAAAATCGCTCACGGCCGCCGCGTGGATCACCGCATCGAAGTCCGCCTCGCCGAGCACCTTCGCCAGCGCGACGTCGAGCTCCGCAAAGGTGAAAAACTCCACCTCACGCACACCGGGCGCGGCCACGGCCGACCGCGCGCGCAGGAGCGTCACGTCATGACCTCGCTGCGAAAAATACTCCGCGATGAGCGCCCCGGTCGCACCCGTGCTCGTATTCGCGATCACCCGCACGCCATCGATCGGCTCCGCCGTTCCACCGCTCGTCACCAGCACGCGCAGTCGTCGCGTCGGAGCGGTCAGCGCCGCCTCGATCTGGGCGACGATCTCGTCCGACTCGGCCAGCCGCCCCTCGCCCACCTCGCCGCACGCCGTGCGCCCGGCGCCGGGCGCGATGAAGCGCGCGCCCCACTCGCGCAGCCGCGCCACCGAGGCACGCGTGGCGGGGTGATGCCACATCGCCGGATTCATCGCCGGCGCGAGCAGCAGCGGCTTCTTCCAATCGTGCGCCAGCAGCAGCGCGCCCGCGAGATCGTCACCCAGCCCCGCCGCCATCCGGTTGAGCGTATTCGCCGTGGCAGGACACACCACCACGACCTCCGCCCAGCGCGTCAGGTCGATGTGCTCCAACGCCCGTCCGGCTTCGAAGGTATCAACGGCCACGCGCTCGTGCGTGAGCCCCTCGAGCGTCGCCGCTCCGACAAATTTCAGCGCCGCCTCCGTCGCAACCGTCCGCACCGCGTGCCCGCGCTGCACGAGCTGCGAGATCGCATCGCAGGCTTTGTAGCATGCAATGGAGCCCGAGAGGATAAAAAGTATCCGGCTCATACGCTTATACGGTAACAATAGGGCGTGGCCCGACCACGGAATCGACCGACCCTGCAGCCGCGACGGCTCGGCGCGGACGCCTCGCCCTGCCCGCAACCCAAGACGATTCGCAACCAGGCATCATGCTCCACCCGCCTGCGCTGCGGCCGGCTCCGTTTTGGCGTCTGGAGTTTGGCGTTTGGATTTTCCCCGGTTCTCGGGAACCGGGGCGTTGTCGATCAGCCGTACGCCCTCGAGCCGCACCGCGCCCAGTCGCACGCCTTCGTGATCCTCGACATAGTCCACCTCGAAGCTTTTCGACCGCAGCGTGGCTGCCGCTTCTTCCGCATCCGCCGCCATCCGCAGCACGCGCGCAAACACCGCCGCGTGCGCCCGGCCCAGCGGCGACAGGCGGCGATTGCGCGAGCTCATCGCCAGGCCATCCGGTTCGCGCACCGTCGGGCACGCCACGATCTCTACCGGCAGCAACAGCGCCCGCGCCATCCCGCGCACGAGCTGGAGCTGCTGCCAGTCCTTCTCGCCGAAATAGGCGCGCTGCGGCTGCACGGCATTGAAGAGTTTCAGCACCACGGTGAGCACGCCATCGAAGTGCCCCGGCCGGTGCGCGCCTTCCCAGCGCCGACTCAGCTCGTTTTCCGTCACCCGATAGCGATAGCCATCCGGATAAAAGTCCTCAGCCGAGGGCGCGAGTACCGCATCCGCGTAGGGCCTCGCCAGCTCGCAATCCGCCTCGAGCGTCCGCGGATACCGCGCCAGGTCGGCCGGATCGTTGAACTGCGTGGGGTTCACAAAAATGCTCAGCACCACGCGCTCGTTCTCGGCCCGCGCGCGTTTCAGCAGCTCCACGTGCCCCTCGTGCAGCGCACCCATCGTTGGCACGAAGCCGACGCTCCGCCCCGCCCAGCCCACGGATTCACGCACCGCGCGCCACTCCGCCAGCTGTTTATAGAGCACGCTCATGCGAGCACCTCCTCCTGCGCGGGAAACTCCGCCGCGCGCACATCGCGCGAGAAGCGCTTCAACGCCTCACGCACCATGCCATGACCATCCATGTAACGTCGCGCAAACCGCGGCTGAAACCGCGGATCGAGCCCGAGCAGATCCGAGAGCACCAGCACCTGCCCCGCCGTGCCCACGCCCGCACCGATCCCGATCGTGGGGATCGCGCGCTCTTCGGTGATCGCTGTCGCGAGCGCCGCTGGCACGCACTCGAGCACCACGGCAAAGGCGCCCAACCCCTCCAGCACGCGCGCCTCGTCGCGGAGTCGCTCCGCATCCGCCGGCTCGCGCCCCTGAAACCTGTATCCACCGAGCTGATGCACCGATTGCGGAGTGAGCCCGATGTGTCCCATCACCGGAATGCCGCTGCCCACGAGATGCGCCACCACATCCTCGTGCCCGGTCACGCCCTCGATCTTCACCGCCGTCGCCCCCGCGCGCATCAGTTCGCCCGCGGCCTCCGTGGCGGCTGCGACGCCGCGCCGCGCCGTGAGGAACGGCATGTCGGCCACCACCACGATATCCGGCGCGCCCCGCCGCACCGCAGCCACATGGATGCACATCATCTCCACCGTCGCGTGGACAGTCGAAGGATGGCCGTGCATCACCATGGCGACGCTGTCGCCGACGAGGATCGCATCGGTGCCGGATTCGGCGACGATGCGCGCCATCAGCGCATCGTAAGCCGCGATCATCACGATCGGATGTTGTTCACGCTTTGCGCGCGCGAGTTCGAGTATGCTCTTCATGCCGCCTCCGCAGTTTCCCGGCGTCGGAAAACCTGCAGGCAGGCGAGGAAGGACAAGGGTGCTTTTCGCATGGCGATGAAGCCTCGTAGTCCGAGGGACGGGATTGAGTTTTGATTGAAATGTCCGGTCGCGATCGTGTTCGCGCTAGACGCCGCCAACCGTCGCCCATTCCGGCCGCGGCGCAAACGGAATCTGTGTCAGCAAGGCGGGCGGCGGCAGGAGCCTTTCGGGCACGATCACGAGCAAGAGTACGATCACGAGCGCGATCCGGCAGTTCGTGCTCTTGCTCGTACTCGTGATCTTGATCGATCCGAGCAACGGGCAGAAGCGCAAGAAAACGAGGGAGGGAAAGATCGCTTCCCCGCCGCCGTTACTGCCGTATCTCGTAGACTTCCACGATCCCCACCCCCGGCACCGCCGGCTGATCGCGCGAGGGGTCGGTATCGCGCAACTCGAAGGGCTTCACGACCACGGTATAATTGCCGGGCGGGAGGTCGACGAGCACGCAGGGCTCGCGGCGATTTCCCGGTGCGTAGCCGGTCGCGGAGATCTTCCGCTCGTTGTGCGAGACCACCACGGGCTTGAAGTCGTTATCGGCGCTCGCGCCGCCTTCCGAGTCGGAGCTCCAGTCGTCGTTCTCCACCAGCAGGTCGCCGGCCGCATTGCGCAATTGCAGAAGAGGATCGTTGAGCACGGTTGTGAGCGAAAAGGGCGCGCGCGCCAGCGAGGGCCCGAGCACGCGCACGAGGATCCGCTTCGTCTCGTCGCGCGTGCCCTGCACGACGAAGCCGCCATACATCTCGCGCCCATCCTTGTCGGCAAAGCCGCGCGTCGCGAGATTCACCACGCGTTGCGTGCTCGTCGGCTCGAGATCGTAGACTTCCATCAGGCCCGAGCCGGTCGTACCGCCGATGCCCTCCATGATCGCGGTATAAGCGCCGGGCGACAGCGTCACGATCGTCGCCGCGTCGGTGGTGCCGCGCACGAGGGGAAACGCTCCCACCTGCGCCGCCGCGCCCTCGATTTCGAGGCCGCTCCAGTTGTCGTTCTCCGCCACCTGCGTCGACCCGGAATAAACCGCCAGCTTCGGATCGCCCAAGGCATTGGTCACGCCGAAGGCGCGCAAGGCCGGCCCCACGCCGCGGATCAGCAACCGCTTCTGCCGTGAGCCCTCGACCACAAAGCCGCCGATCAAGACCTGTTCGCCCGTCCCCACAAAGGCCCGCGTCGCCACGTTGGCGAGCACCCCGGCATTCGCCAGCGCCTGCGTCTGCAGCCGGTAGTTCGCGGTCGCAAAGGCCGTCTGCTCGATCGTCCGCGCCGAGTCAGATTCACCCGGCCGGCCCGCTGCGATCCCGATCGGCACGCCCACCGGAGCGGGCACGATCACGTTGGGATTGGAGAAATATGCCAGCTCCGTGCCCGGCGGATAAGACATGATGTCGTGATACTGCCGGCCATCGTTACCCACGAAACGGTAACCAAAACTATATGGAAACGCGCCCGCGCCGCTGAGCGCATTCTGCCGGTCGTGCGCGCAACCGAGCACGTGCCCGAGCTCGTGGGCCACGACATTTGACGTCGCTATCGACCCCCAATGCACCACCGCAAATGCATACTCCGGATTGTCGAAGCGCCCCGGCTCATCGAGCAGGAAGCTCAGCCCACTGCTGAAATTGTCCGCGCGCTGTAGTGCCAGGCACACGATGTCCGCCCCCGAGGCATCACGCGCCGCATGGATGTCGTCCATCACACGGTCGTCCGTGCGATAGAGCGCCGTGAGCGCTTCATCCTGCCATCCGGCTTTCAATCCCTCCACTTCGTCCCCCGGCAGCGTCGTCTCGTGCACGCGCACCAGTTTCACCCGCGCGGTGATCTCGCTCGCGGAAAAGGCCAGATTCACCTTCTCGATGGCGGCGAGAAACGCGCTCTGCAGCGCCTCGCGGCGCGCATTTCCCGTCATGGTCGGCAGCGCGGCGGTCGTATGCGCCATCATTACGTGGATGATCGCCCGCTGCGGATTCTCCGCCGCCGCCAACACCGGCGTATCCGAAAACGAAATACTATGCGTGCCCAGCACCGCGCTCGCGGCCCGTCGCGGAATCGCCCGCACCGAGCGCTCGCCCCCGCACGGCTGCACGAGGCCCGGCTCGACGCGAAAAAACTGCGAGAGAGCCTCCGTCGCCGCCCGCAGCACAAACGTCCCAAGCACCGGATCCTCGATCGATGCGTGCAAAAATCCCCCGCTGTACCCAAAGACCGCGCGGCTCGCCGGGCGTCCCTCGATCCGCCCCGTGCTCGTGAAGCGATCCGGCCCGACCATCTCGCTCCCGTCGATCGCGACGGTCAACGTGCCCCCGCGCGGCAGCGGAATCTCAAGCCGCCCCGCGCCCGGCGGCTGCCAGAAGGGCGAGCCCTTGCCGCGCAACTGTGCCCCGTCGATCCGCACATAACGCATCTCGGTCGTCGGCGCCGGCAGCGCTGCGGTGAACTCCGCGGCATTCGTAGGCTCTTCAAACGTGAATAACACCCGTGCCTTCGCCGGAGTCCCCGCTGGGGTCGGGAGCATCTGCGCTACCTTCTCTCTTCCTCTTCCCCAAATGTCATCCCCGCTCGGTCCCGCAGCATCCAAGGAAACGTCCACCGCTTGCGGGTTAGCAGGCCCATTCCGCTTCCCATTCTCAGGTTGGCCCTGCCACCGCTCCACCCCCAACCAAGTCACGACACCCACCAGCGCGGTGGCGAGGAGCCAGCGACGGCTCGTAGGGGTTTTTAGCATAACGGCGGAGTGAGAACGAAGATGCCCGCGCCGCAACTTCGCCGATACCTACCCTGCCGCCAAGTCCAGATTCCGAACGACTTATAGCGACTTGATGACCTCGCGGACCTGCGCCGCGTGGTCCGACGTATCCACCTGTTCCATCACGGCGAGGACCCGCCCATCCGGCTCGATCACCCAAGCCGCCCGAGCCGGGCCAATAAACTCCCGACCGTACATCATCTTGTTTACCAACGAGTCAGCGGCCCTCGCCCAGAGATCCTTGGGATCGCTCACCAGCGTGAAGGGCACCTGCTTCGCCGCCGCGTATCGCAGGTGCGAGCCGCTCGTATCCCGGCTCACCGCCACGATATCATAGCCTGCCGCCGCAAACTCCCCGGCATGCTCCACCAAGCTCGCCACCTGCCGGTCGCAGCTCGGGGTGTTATTCTTCATATGAGCGGAAACGATCGTCCGCCGGCTCAGCAGCTCGCGAAACGCCACCTCCCGTACCCCGCCCGCGCCCTGCGGGCCGACCGCTTTTACGCGAAAATCGAGGTTCAGGGTCTGGCCGGGCGTGATCATGCGGCCAGTCAGCCGGTCGGCCGCGTGAGGTCAAACTTGAGGCCGTCTTACAAAAAGACGGTTCGTTTGCAGAGTCTTTGACGCGCGTCGGAAAAGCTTCCAACGTGCGCGCGAATGAAATCGGTCAAGGTTCCGGCGCTTGAGTTGTTCCTGCACGAGATGATACCCCTCGCCAAGGCGATGGGCGTCGGCGTGGAGTTGAGCGACGACCGTTCGCTGGTGCTGCGCGCACCGAAAGAGCAGAACAAGAATTCGCTCAACACCGCCTTTGGCGGCAGCCTCGTCTCCCTCGCCACGCTCGCCGGCTATGGCGTCGTGTGGGAGCTGATGAAGAACGAAAAGGGCGCCGACAAGACCGAGTGGCGCATCGTCGTGAAGGAAAGCCGCG
>JAZKEV010000698.1:0-939 GCA_040386765.1 Verrucomicrobiota bacterium
TGGGTGACGGCGGATCGCGTGGAGCTCTTTGCCAATGGAATCAAGGTGCGCGAGCAGGCGATCCCGGCGATGGAGCGCGCCGAGAAAGCACGCGTGCGCTGGTCGCTGCCGCGGCCGAAACATGACTTGCACCTGGTGGCGATCGCGACAGGGCCCGGCGTGACGGCGCCGTATTGGGAAATTTCACGGCCGTATCAGTCGACGTCGAAGGTCTTCACATCGCGCGTGGTAGGGTCGACGAATCCCGTGTGGCTCGACGGCGATGGCGATGGGGCGTTTACCGCGGCGCGTGGTTACGCGGCGACGCTGGTGCGGCAGGCGGGAGGCGATGAGGAGAAATTGCGCGCGCTGCTCGCGGGCTACGATGAAGCGGTGGCGGTGCAGGCGCGGGATCTGGCGGGAGTGAAGTAGGGCGGTTTATTCTTAAACCGCCCCGCCCTCGGCTACGGAAGTCCTGAGCGGCGCGTTAAGGATGTGCCTTCGCTGAAGCTACGGCAACACGCGTAACGCGCCCTACCTTCAGGCATTTCGTTATGCGGTTTGCTTTTGGCGCTACGCCGCGCGGTCAGCGACGAGTTCTTGCTCCGCTTTTCGCGCGGGATTGCAGGTCGCGCGAACGGTGCACGTAGAGCAATCGCAGGCGGCCGGTTTTGAGACCACCTTCGCTTTAGGCGTAGTGGCCGTCGCGGGTGCGGGGCGCTGCGGGCGATATTCGGCGAGCCACTCAGGGCCGGGGCCGGCGCCGCGGTTTGATGTGTCGGGGCGATGGGCGATGCCGGTCACGCGTTCGATGGCGGTCTCCATGCGCGGCCAGAACTGCAGGCGCTCGAGGACGGGGTTGAGCATATTGGTGATGGGACAGTAGAACGTGTTTTTCGGATCGGTATGGTGCAACGCGTGGTGGCGCGGTGTCTGGAGCACGCGGATATCCTGGAAAAA
>JAZKEV010000698.1:949-2897 GCA_040386765.1 Verrucomicrobiota bacterium
AGTGCGATGCGCCCACTTGTGGATCTGGTTGGCGTTGACCAGGAGGCCGACGAAGAGCCAGAGCTGCCACGAGAGGAATCCCCACCACCCGGCGGCGGCGAGGATGAGCGCGCCGGGGATCACGAGGTCCCAGGAGCTTTGCCACCAGTTGAGCCGCGTGAAATGGCGCGGGTAGTGATGGTGCACGATATTGGGCCGGATGAGGAGCGGACCGACGACGGGCGTCTCTTCGCTGCCGTAGGCATCCTCGAGCCAGTGGACGATACCGGCGACGAAATCGGCGAGAAGGATGACGCCGAAGGCTTGGGCCAGCGTGAAGAAGAACGTGCGCATGTGAGGAGGTTGGTTGATGCGCCAGGAAGTGATTCCCAACGCGCCCTCATCGTACCCGAGCGGCGCTCGCGAGCGTTAATCGATAAACCTGATCGGGCGTATCGAAATTTCCGATGGCCTTGTACTTCGATGAGCGTTGCGTCGCACCCGCGGTGCGCTGTGCTCGGCAGGCACGTGAACGTCCATCACCTCGAGTTGTTCTACTATGTGGCGAAGCACGGCGGGATCAGCGCGGCAGTGCGCAAGATACCGTACGGAATTCAACAGCCGGCGGTGAGCGGCCAGATGCGGGCTCTCGAGGAAAATGCCGGCGCGAAGCTTTTTGACCGCAGTCCGTTTCGGCTCACTCCTGCGGGCGAGAAACTCTTCGCGCATGTCCGCCCCTTTTTCGACAACCTCGATGCCGTGGCCGCGGAGTTGCGCGAAGGCGGCGCGGACCCGGAGCTGCGGATCGGCGCCTCGGAGCTGGTGTTGCGCGACCACATTCCGACGGTGATGCAGCGCCTGCGTTCGCGGCATCCGCGGGTGAAGCTGGCGCTGCGGTCGGGTTACTCGTCGCAGCTCGCGGCGTGGCTGGAGGCCGGCGAGATCGATCTCGCGATCGGGCCGGTGGAGGCCAGGACGCCGCCGAAGCTCCGCAGCCTGTCGCTCGCCAGTGTGCCACTGGTGCTGCTCGTGCCGCGCACCTCGCCGGTGAAGACGCTGGAGCAACTCTGGGCGCAGAAAAAAATCACCACGCCGCTGGTGGGGCTCCCGGCGAGCACGACGATCATGCGGAGTTTCCAGCGCGGGCTGAAGGAGCGCGAGGTCGTGTGGCCGCAGGCGGTCGAGGCCGCCTCGGTCGAGCTCGTGACGCGCTACGTCGCCAATGGCGAAGGCTACGGCGTGAACATCGCGGTCGCGCCCGTGATCAAGCACCGCGATGTGCGCGTGCTGCCGCTGTGCGATTTCGAGCCGATGGTGATGGGACTGCTCTGGCGGGGCGAGCCATCGGCCATCGTACAGTCGATGATCGACGAGGCGCGCAAGTATTCCCACGAGACGTGGCCCAGTTGGGCAGCTGAAGACCGGGATAAGGCGGCCATATAGGTTCGTCGGTTCTGGAAGTGATTGAGGAAAAGGACTCGACGAGGGCGAACATTTGTTTCAAACGTTTGTTTGAAACATGCCAACTGCCGCGCTCATCTTATCCGTTGCCAGTGTGACTTCCGATACTCGCGACCGCATCCTCGATGCGGCGGAGCGGTTGTTTGGGGCGCATGGATTTGATGGGACCTCGCTCCGGCAGATCACGAAGTCGGCGGAGGTGAATCTCGCGGCTGTCAACTACCACTTCGGCTCCAAAGAGGATCTTTATGCGCAGGTCTTTGTGCGGCGGATCGTGCCGATCAATGCGCGGCGGATGGCGATGCTCGACGCGGCGGTGGTGGCGGCGGGCGAGCAACCCGTGTCGCCCGCGGCGATCTTCGATAGCTTTGTGCGTCCGATCTTCGAGATGGCGGAGCGGGCGCCGGGTTTTCTGCGGCTGCTGGCGCGAAATGTCGGGGCGCCGCCTGCCTTCATGGCGCCGGTGATGGAGACGCAGTTTCGTCCGCTGATCGTGCGCTACGTGGGT
>JAZKEV010000699.1:0-4453 GCA_040386765.1 Verrucomicrobiota bacterium
GCCGCTGGCGACTGGCAGCATCTTGGCTACAACGACACCGGTATCAGCGCGCTCGCCTTCGATCCGCGCGATCGGAATGTCATCTACACCACCGGCAACAACGGCCTTTGGCGCAGCCTCGATGGCGGCAAGTCGTGGCGCATGTGCAACGAATGGACGATGACCGAGGCCCGCGACGTGGTCGTCGATCCCAACGCCCCGGATCACGTTTACCTCGCATTGCCCGATGGTCTCGCCGCTTCCACCGACCGCGCGCAGACGCTTGTGCGCCGCGAAAACGGCCTGCCGGCCCGCGGCAAATACACGCAGGTGGTGCAGGTGGATCGCACCCGCGCAGGCCGCTTGTTGCTCGGCTGCGAACACGGGGTCTATCTCACCGAAAACGGCGCTGAGCTCTGGCGCCAGGTTTTGCCGACGAAGGAGATGGTCCTCGATGTCCAGCAGTCGCCCCACGACCCGAAGGTGTGGATCGCAGTCACCCAAAGCGTCGGTGCTTGGCGCTCCAGCGATGGCGGCGTGACGTGGTCCCAACTCCGTGGCGTCCCCCTCACGAATCCGCTCTACAACGTCACCTTCGACATCACCAACCCGCAACGCCTGGCCATCGGTAGTTGGGGGCTCGGTGCGCTTACAAGCGAGGACGGCGGCCAGACGTGGATTGATCGCAACGCGGGCTTGCCTGCGCCGCATCAGGTTTGCCGCGTCGGCGTCGATCCCGCCGGCCAACTCTACGCAAGTGTCGTCGGTGCGACCCTCTTCGTCTCGGCCGATTTTGGCCGCACGTGGAAATCGGATTCACTCGCCGGTTCGGTCGTGAACAAATTCCTCATCCAGCCCAAGAACGTGAAGTAATCGCGCTGCCGACCCCGCCATGAAACGCCCGCTCTTCTCCCTTTTCGCCTTCGTCGTCGTTGCGCTCACCGCCTCGGCCCAGCCTTCCTTCGAAGCCGCGCCACCTTCGATTGCGCCCGTGCTTGATGCCAAGCAACGCCGCGCCGAATACCTACATCGCGTCGATGAAGCCCTCGCCTGGGCCGCCGGCGGCGGTAAGGCCAAGACGGATGATCCCGCCAAGCTCGATCTCGCAATGATCGCGGCGAAGATCGTGCGCGGCGAAGATCTCCCGGGCTGCTCGCAGCGCGTGATCGCGCTGATGAAGGATCCCGGCACCGGCCCGTTCTGGATGTTCCCAACCGTGGGCATCGCCTACCTCGGCCGCGACAAGCTCTCGCCCGAAGCCCTGGCCTCGATCCGCACCGCGTGGCGCACGACGCGCCAGCTCCGCGGCGACACGGAGAATCACTGGGCGATGTATTACCTTTCGCTTTACCTCATGGCCGAGCTTTACCCCGACGAGCCGGCGGAGACTTGGTATTCCGGGAAATCCTCCGCCGAGAATCTCGCCGAGGCGCGGGAGTATCTCATCCACTGGATGGATCTCACCACCACGGTCGGCCAAGGTGAGTTCAACCCCACGAACTACATTGGCGAATACGTCATTCCCCTGCAGTTTCTCGCCAACTGGGCCAATGACCCTGAGATGAAACAGCGCGGCAAGATGATGCTCGATTGGTTCTTCGCCGAACTCGCCGTCAGCACGCTCAACGGTGTGCTGCGTGGGCCCAATTCGCGCGCCGACGAAGGCTCTGTGATCGAGCGCTGGCAGGCGATGGCGTCCTATTTTAGCTGGCTGCTCTTCGGTAACACCCCGCCCACTTCAGGCTACAGCGGCTGGGGTCTGTATTTCGTGCCGCTCGCCAAGAACTACGAATTGCCCGAAGTGATCTATCGTATCGCGACCGACCGCACCGGCGATTTTCTGCAACGCGACCGCGCGCGCGTTCGCCGTTTCTGGCGTTACAGCGACGAACTTTCGCCGCCGGTTTATAAGACCAATTACGTCCGCAAAGATTACGCCGTGGGCTCGACTACCGGCGGCCGGATGGACCCGATTCAGGCGCACGTCTGGGACGTCACCTGGGCTGAGGCCGATCCGCGCGGGAAGCACCCCACGATGTTCTCCCTCCATCCCCACTCGGCCCCCGAGGCCATGATGGGCACCTTCGTCACGAATCCCGAACCGATGATCAAGGATGTCACCTTCGAGGGTAAACCGTCCTACGATTCTCCAGACAAGACCATGGGCTGCTCGCCCTATGAACGCGTCTTTCAAGACCTCGACACCGTGATCGCGCTCTACGACATCCCGGCCGGCACGCGCTTCCCGCACATCAACGGCTTCTTCTCAAAAGACCTCATCAACGTTACCGAGGACAAATCCGGCTGGATCTTCGCCCAAGGCGGCCGCACCTATCTCGCCTACCGCCCGCTGGCTGGTTACGAGTGGATCAAATATCTCCACTACACGAGTGGCTGGGCCACGACGCGGGCCGATCTTGGTGGGCGCATCCTCACGAGCCCGCACCTGAAAAACGGCACCATCGTGCAGGCCGCGAGCGTGAGTGAGTTCAAAGACTTCGCCGCCTTCCAGGCCGCCATCAACGCGCTGCCGCTCACCTTCAAACTGGAGCCCACGCCCTCGGTGCAGTTCACGAGCCTGCGCGGCAAAAAAATCTCATTCACCTACGACCAGGCGCCCATCGTCGATGGCCGCCCGATCGATTACTCGAAATGGAAACTCTTCGAGGGCCCGTATCTCAACGCCGAGATTGGTGGTCGCAAACTCACCCTCACGCACGGCCGCTTGGAGCGCGTGCTTGATTTCAACACCCTCAAGGTCACCGACCGCGTGAAATGAAAACCCTGCTTGCTGTCGCTCTCTGCTTCACGGCCTCACTCGTCGCGCAACCCGCACCCGCACCCCTGCCGGTGGTGACCGAGCTGCTCGCAGACCGCTCTAGTTACGAGCTGCTCGGCCGGCTCTGCGATGATTTCGGCGGCCGCCTCACGGGCAGCCCGGCGAGCGAGGGCGCGATGAAAGAACTCATCAAGGAATTGAGTGCGCTTGGCCTCAAACCCGAGCAGCAAAAATTCACGATGCCGGGCTGGGTGCGCGGCGACGATGAAGTGACGCTGCTCGCGCCCTTGCCGTCGCCGCGCCGCTTGCGCGTCGCCGCGCTTTCTTACACGCAACCGCACGCGCCGTTCGAGGCGGAGGTCGTCGATATCGGCCAGGGCCGCGACGAGGATTTTGCAAAAATCGAAGTGCGCGGCAAAATCGGTCTGCTCGCGGCCAACACTTCGGTGCCACGTGGCCTTTACGAAAAAGCAGCGGTCGAGCGCGGCATGAAGGGCGTGCTGTTTATTAACCGCGAAGGCGGCGGACAGTTGCTTGCGCGCACCGGTGGCTTTTCGGGCGAACCGTTGAAAATCCCGGTTTACAGTCTCGTGCAGGAAGAGGGCAAATGGCTCGGCCGCCTGCTCGCGCGCGGGCAGACCGTGCGCGTGCGCATGCACACGCGTTCGCACTGCGAGCGCATCGAAACGACCAATCTCGTCGTGCGCTTTCCGGGGCGCACCGCGGACAAAGTGGTCCTGGGCGCGCATTTCGATTCGTGGGACCTTGGTCAGGGCGCGATGGACAACGGCATCGGTCTCGCGCAGCTCTTCGCGCTCGCCAAATATCTCGCCGCGCATCCCGCCGATCGTCTGCGCCCCATCGAACTGATCTGGTATAACGGCGAGGAGCAGGGCCTCTGGGGCTCGCGTCACTCCGCCAGTTTGGCGCGCGGTGAAACCATCGCGGCCATGGTGAATCTCGACATGGTGGGCTACCCGCTTTCGGTGAATGCCTGCGGCGATGAGGCCCTCGTGCCCGCGCTCACGCGCTTTGCAGCGACGCTCCCCGTCGAGCGTCTGCGCGAGGGCGTGAAGAATGTCGCCTGGCTCGCCAGCGATCACACGCCCTACCAACTCGACGGCGTGCGCGTGATCACGTTTGGCGCGCACATCGACCGCGAGGTGAACCGTTACTATCACGATCTCGCCGACACCTTCGACAAGAGTGACGCGAAGATGATCGCGGAATCAGCCGCGACCATCGGTGCACTCGCGCTGTTCCTCGCCGACGAGCCTTCGTTACCTGTGACCCGTCGCACTCCGGCCGACGTCGCGGCCCTCGTTAAAACTTTCGGCCTCGAGCCGCGTCTGACCGCCATGGGCCTCTGGCCTTTGTCGTCCGTTTCCACCCGTTAATCCTACTTTTCCCCTCCGTTACCCAGCCCCGTCTATCCATGATCTCGACCATACTCGGCCTTCACCCCCTCGACGCGACCATTGTTGTCCTCTACATCATCGCGGTCCTCGTGATCGGAAAAGTGCTCTCGCACGGCGTGAAGGGAGAAGGCGACTTCTTCCTCGGCGGTCGCTCGCTGGGCAAGTGGTTCCAGTTCTTCCTTAACTTCGGCAACATGGCGGATCCCGGTCAGGCGACCACGACTGCGAGCTCGGTGTATCGGCAGGGTGCGGGTGGTTCGTGGCTGGCGCTCATTAC
>JAZKEV010000700.1:0-13440 GCA_040386765.1 Verrucomicrobiota bacterium
CATCCGTCCTTCCCCGCCCTCTCGGGATTTGGGACCGTTCAGTCTAGGGGGATTCCCCATATTACGCCTCCATCGTACCTTACGACGGAACCCTACCCCTTTAGCCGTTTCAGACCTTCAACATAGCGTTTGCACCTACCAGCCTCATTCGCCACTATTGACCCTTCATTTCACGCCCGCCGCAGCCAGCCGACGACCTGCGACATAACGTGAAGTAGATTTGCACGTCCGCTCAACTTCCCATGCCAGCCCATCGCCTTCCCCTCCTCCTCGCGTACAGCGCGGTCGTAGGGCTGAGCCATGTCCTGACAGCGGCGCCCGCACCCACGCCAACGATTTCCCCCGCTCCGCCCGCCGCGGCGTCGGCCAATATCCACCTTTCCCAGTTCGAGGAAAATCTCTGGCCCTACATCGTCCGCCAGAGCGATCCCATCGAGCGCCGCGTCGATGCCTGGACCGGTGCCGGTCCCTTCCTCTTCAACAAGCCCGCCGCCGATTTCCTTAACCGCACCGCCCATGGGTTTCGCCCACTGTGGGTGCAGTTCGATACCCCGGAGGGCGAGTTTCGCGCCGGCCATTTCCTCTACCCGATCTTCAGCTACACCGTCGACGAGAACACCTATAAGTGGAGCATCTTCGAACTGATCCGCCTCACCGGCCGTCGCCCGAGCGCCGCACCGCCCACCTCGACCTTCGATGCGCGCGGCGGCGAGTTTGAGATCTTTCCGATCTGGTTCTCCCGGCAGACGGGCAATCCCGAGTTCAGCTACCGCGGCCTCTTTCCGATCTACGGCACCGTCAAGAACAAGCTCTTCTTGGAGAAGTTCTCCTGGACGCTCTTCCCCCTCTACGGCCGCAACGAGAAACGCGGCGGCGTGACGACCTTTGCCCCCTGGCCCTTCATCCGCGTCCGCAGCGGCGCCACCAAGGGCTGGGGCCTCTGGCCGCTCTACGATCACCTGGAGCGCCCCGGAGTCCTCGACTCCACGTATTACCTCTGGCCGCTCGGCTACAATATCACCCGCCAGCCCCACCCCGACGATCCCGCCGGCACCGCGCCGCGCCGCGATATTGGCGCGCTGCCCTTCTACGCGAGCAGCACCGGCCCCGGCTACGTAAACAAGGATTTCCTCTGGCCCTTCTTCGGCTACACCGAGCGCACCGCACCGCTGCGCTACAGCGAGCGCCGCTACTTCTGGCCCTTCGTCGTGCAGGGCCGCGGCGACCAGCGCTACGTGAGCCGCTACGCGCCCTTCTACACGCACTCGATCAGCAAGGGCGTCGATAAGCAGTGGTACATGTGGCCGCTCGTCCGCCGCGCCGCATGGGTCGATGAAGGCATCGCGCGCGAGCGCACCCAGTTTCTCTACTTCCTCTATTGGAGCGAGGAGCAACGCGCCGCCGGCCGCACCAATAGCCCCACCGCCGAGCTCACGCACGTCTGGCCGCTCGTCAGCAGCTGGGATAATGGCGCGGGCCGCCGCCAGTGGCAGTTTCCCAGCCCGCTCGAGGTCTTCTTCACCGGCAATGCCAAGGTCCGCCAGACGTGGTCGCCGTTCTTCACGCTCGCCAAGCACGATCAGCGCGCGCCCGGCGATGCCCGCACCTCCTTCCTGTGGGATGCCATCACGTGGGAAAAACGCGCCTCCGAAGATCGCAGCGAGCTGCACGTCGGCCCGCTTTTCAACATGACCCGCCAGGCCGAGACGAAACGTATCGCCATCGGCAACGGGCTCTTCGGCTTCACCCGCGAGCCCGGCCGCGGCTGGCGCCCGTTCTGGTTAGATTTTCCGTCGAAAAAAGATAAGTCTTCTCCTGCGGCCCCGCCCGTCCCGGCCAACGCCACCCGCTGACATGCGCCAAATAAACAATATTCTAGTCAGCGTCGGCAGCACCATCCAGCTGCTCCTCCGCTCGCTCGGTTATCTGCCGACGCTCCCCCGGCAGTTCGGCCGCTTCATCGAGCAGTGCTACATGATCGGCTATTCCACGCTGCCGATCGTGGCGATCCTGAGCTTCTTCATCGGCGCGGTGCTTGCCCTCCAGACGGGCGATGCGATGCAGAATTTCGGGGGCAAGCAGTTCATCGGCGCGCTCGTCGGCCTCACCATGGCCAAGGAGCTCGGCCCCGTAATGGTCGCCATCCTCCTCGCCGGCCGCGTGGGCTCGGCCATCGCCGCCGAGCTCGCCTCGATGAAGGTCTACCAGGAGATCGATGCGCTCGAGACGATGAATATCCCGCCGGCCCGCATGCTCGTGATGCCGCGCCTCGCCGCCGTCATCATGATGATGCCGGTGCTCACGATCATCGCCAATCTCGTCGGCTGGTTTGGCGGCGCGATCGTGGCAAAGTATACGCACTTCATCGCCATCGATCCGCCGGCCTACTTTGCCGCGATGCGCAACGCCATGGACTTTGGCGACGTGCTCAACGGCCTCATCAAGGCCGAGGTCTTCGGCTTCGGCGTCATCCTCGTCTCCTGCAGCATCGGTCTCAATACCCGCGGCGGCCCGCGCGAAATCGGCGCCGCTGTCACCAAGGCCGTCGTCATTTCCCTCATTCTCATCCTGGTGCTCGATTATTTCGTCACCAAGGCCCTCATGTGACTGCCATGTCGACGCCCTCTCCCCAGTCCAACGCCACGCGGAGCCCGTTTTCCCAGACGGAGTCCCCCGCCGTCGCCGTCTCGGTCGAAAACCTCACCAAGAACTTCGGCAAGCTCGAAGTCCTCAAAGGCGTCACCTTCAAGGTCGAGCCCGGTGAGATCTTTGTCCTCATGGGCCCCAGCGGTTCCGGCAAGAGCGTGCTCCTCAAGCATATCGTCGGCCTCGAGTATCCCACCTCGGGCAAGGTCACCGTCGACGGCCTCGATGCCGCCTCCGAAGAGACGCGCGAGAAAGTTCGCATGGCCCTCGTCTTCCAAGCCGGCGCGCTCTTCAACTCCATGACGGTGTACGACAACCTCGCGCTCTATCTGCGCGAACACCGTGTCGCCAACGAGGCCGGCATCCGCGACAAGGTCATGCGCGCCCTGCAGATTCTCTCGCTCGAAACCGCCGCGAAGAAATTCCCCTCCGAGCTCTCCGGCGGCATGAAGAAGCGCGTCGCCATCGCGCGCGCCCTCGTCATGGAGCCCCAGCTCATGCTCTACGACGAGCCCACGTCCGAGCTCGATCCCGTGATGTCGACGACCATCAGCGAGATCATCGCCACACTGAAGGACGAGTATCACGTCACCACCATCGTGGTCTCGCACGACCGTGATCTCGCCTTCGGCATCGCCGACCGGATCGGCATCCTGATGGGCGGCAAGCTCATCTTCCTCGGCGCCCGCTCCGAACTGGAAAAACCGAAAGACCCCAAGGTCGCCGATTTCCTCAATCCCAAGATCGATTTAAAGAATCCCCGTTTCAAACAACTGGAGACCTGAGACTATGAATAACCTGCAACAAACCGCCCGCGTCGGCCTCTTCTTTATCCTCGGCGTGGCGCTCATCTGGGTGACGTTCGAAACCCTTAGCGGTGGCAAGGTCTTCAAAGACCAGGGCTACCATATCGTCGCCGGCTTCGAAACGCTCAAGGAGCTCAAGGCGGGCGACGAGGTCCGCATGGCCGGCGTCAAGATCGGCGAGGTCGAGAAGACCCGCCTCGCTGGCCGCCGCGCCGAGGCGCTCATGCGCATCGGGCCCGATGTCGCGATCAATAACGACGCCGTCGCCACCATCGTCATGGCCGGCCTCATCGGCACCAATTACATCTCCATCGACCTCGGCACCGAGTCCGCGCCCGACCTCACCGACGGCAGCGAGATCAAGACCAAGACCTCCCCCGATCTGAACGCCGTCATGTCCCAGATCGGCGACCTCGGCAAAAAGCTCGAAGGCGCGCTCGGCAATCTCGGCGGCGCCCTCTCCGGCGACGGCAAGAGCCCCGGCATCATCCAGAAGGTCGACCAACTCGTCACCGAGAACCGCGAGAACATCCAGAAGACCACCGCCAATCTCCAGCAGATCACCGAAAAGGTAAACAAGGGCGAAGGCACCCTCGGCAAGCTGATCAACGACCCCGCCCTCTACACCGATCTCCAGAGCGCGCTCACCGACATCCGCGGCGGCGCCAACGAGGCGAAGAACTTCATCGCCAACGCCCAGGCCATCATCGACGAAGTGAAGAAGGGCAAAGGCACGATCGGCGCGCTCGTCTACGACGAGAAGGCCGCCACCGACCTGAAGGCCTCGATCGCGAATTTCCGCGCCGTCTCCGACAAACTCGCCAAAGGTGAAGGCACCCTCGGCAAGCTGATCAGCGACGACACCATGCTCCGCGACGCCCAGGCCATCATGAAGAAAGCCGACCGCGCCCTCGACGGCCTCGACGACACCGGCCCCATCACTGCCCTCGGCGTAGTCTCCCGCGGCCTGTTTTAAAACTCGTCTCCACGTCAGTCCTCCAAAGGCGGGCCCTCCAGCCCGCCTTTTTCATACCTGTAAGAGCGGGTTTACCCCGCGACCCTCAGCTTTCGCCACACGGGCAAACTCCGATCCGCGACACAGAGTCCACCGAGGGGATACAAAGGCCCAAGCCGAGTTCCCCCAGTCAACTCCGTGACCTCGGCTTGGGCCTCTGTAACACAATGTTTGAGCGTGTTGGTTTCCTGCATGCATTTCCCCCCAACAGTCGGGAAATCGCTAATCAGCCCTAATCTTCGCCTATCTGATTCAGCGGTGTTTAGCGTCTTTTAGCGGTTTAAGGTTTTCGTGTTTTTCGTGGTTCCTAAAAAAAGGGGCTTTGGTTGCGGCTCCACCACGCTAGGACCCTCTGTGTCTCAAAAACCGATCCGTCGAAATCTAGGGTATTACCTCGCTCGCCCTCCTTCCTCTTTTTCCTCCATGCTCTCGCTCGTGCCGGCGCACCTCCAGCCGCCGCATCGCCCTATGCGCTCTTCCCTCTTCTCGCGCCTCCTCTCCCTCTCCGTAGCCGCTTGTCTCTTCTGCCTCTCGGGCATCGCCCTCGCCGCGCCCGACCCCGCCTCCGTCGTCCCCGCCACCGCACCGCGCACCCTCGTCCTCGCCGATCGCCTCGAAGCCTTCCGCGCCTACTGCACCACCGGCGAAGGCGCCAAGCCCTTCGCCAAAATCCGCGCCGACTTCGATAAACACTTCGCCAACTACGTCACCCCGCCCGAGCCCGTCACGTACGGCGATCCCTCGCCCTCGAAGCGCACCTCCGACATGGCCGATCTCTGGCGCGCGCAACACGATGTCACCGGCCGCGTCACGGGCGTCGCCGAAGCCGCCGTGCTCCTCTGGCGCGTGACGGGTCAAGAGAAGTACTTCGCCAAAGCCCGCGAGATCCTCCTCGCCACCTCCGCGTGGACACTCGGCGCCCCGGGCCAGCCCGTCGATTGGCGCAAGGGCCCGGTGCCCGGCGCCGCGGATATCTACTACAACGACGAGGCGCATTTCCGCCTCTGGCGCAAACTCCCGCTCGTCTACGATCACCTCCGCGCTAAGCTCTCCCCCGAAGATCGCGCCAAAATCCTCGCGCACTTCAAGGCCCGCGGCGCCCGCTCCGTCGCCTGGATAGAGCAGCAGGGCAATATCTCCAAGCTCCGCCCCAATTCCCTCGACCCCAAGCCTTCCTCGCATCCTGTCCGCTTCATGCCCATGACCGGCCTCGCCGGCCTCGCGCTGTGGGACGATCTGCCCGAGGCGCGCGAGTGGTGGGCCTATGCGTATAAATTTTACCGCGACCAGTTCACGCCCTTCGGCGGTGACGAGGGCGGCTGGAGCGAGGGCAACGCCTATTGGCGCGGCACCTTCGAGCACGCCGCCTTTCAAGATGCGCTCCTCTCGCTCCGCGACCCGCTCGCCTACGCCTCGCCGTTCTGGAAGAATTCGCCCTACTTCGCCCTCTACAACGTGCAGCCCTACCTGCACACGACCTTCGGCGACGCCTCCAACGCCGGCCGCTTCAATCTCGAACCCGCCACCGCCGACTACTTCGAGCACATGGCCCGCGTGCAGCAGGATGGCCATTTTCTCGCCTACGCCGCGCTCTGCACCGACCAGCGCGCCCGCCCCATCGACAAGGGCATCGCCAGCCTTGATCGCGGCTATCCCACCGCCGCCGAGTTCATCCTGCGCAATTTCATCGTATCCGATAAGTCACTACCCCAGCCGCGCCCGCTCAACGAGCTGCCGCCGTATCGGTTTTTCAAGGACGTCGGACTGGTCTCGCTGCACAGCGCCCTCGGCCGCCCCGCTGACGATATCCAGCTCACCTTCCGCGCCTCGCCCTACGGCTCGTTCAGCCACAGTCACGCCGACCAGCTCGGCTTCATCCTCAATGCCTACGGCGAGGGCCTCGCGATCAACTCCGCCTACCGCGAATTCCACAACTCCCCGCATCACGACCAATGGACGCGCCAGTCGCGCTCGAAGAACGTGATCCTCATCGACGGCCTCGGGCAGCTCGCGAAGTCCGAGAAATCCACCGCCAAAATCACGCGGTTCGAAACGGCCGCTCGCACCGTGTGGAGCACGGGCGACGCCACGGTCTCCTATCAGGCCCTTTCCAAGGAGCAGAAAGCCAAAGTCCAGCGCGTCACGCGCGATCTCGTCTTCATCGATCAGCGCTACGCGGTCCTCCGCGACCGCATCGTCCTCTCCACCCCGGGCAAACTCTCGTGGCTGCTGCACGCGGAGAAAAATCTCGCGTGGGATGCCGCCACGCACACCGCCGCGATCCGCGGCCCGGAGGGCAAGGCCTCACTCACCGCCCAGCTCCTCGCCCCGGCCACGACGCTCACTGGCACCGCCATCACGGAGTTCCCCATCCCCGTCGACCCCAAGTACACCAAGGGCGGGGGCTCCGTCTACATCACGGGTTCGTGGCACAACCAGGCCCACCTCGCCGTCGAGACCGCCGAGGCCAGCGAATTCACGCTCTACACCGTCCTCTGGCCCGAGCGCGGCACCCAGCCCGCCAAGCTCGCCGCCACCCTCTCCGGCCAAACCCTCACCATCCCCCGCCCCGACGGCAAAACCGACACCGTCACCCTCACCGACACCACGCTGGTGCTAAAGTAGGGCCGGTCGCGCAGTTCTGGTAGCCCTGCGCGTGAGCGCAGGGACGCACGCGCGCATAGTCCCCGCCCACCCCACGATGCGCGCACGCCAAAATCGCAAGATCCGCTCTATCCGCAATGGATCAAAAGTGGTGGCCCGCCGCGTGAGCGGCGGGATCTTTCAGAACCGCAAGAACGGTCCCGTCCATCGCAAGATGGCGGAGGTTTCCTTCATCCGCCCCGCGCTTCGCCGATCAGGCGAAGCCCGCACACTCCCGTCCGCCCTCACGCCTCCGAAAAATTAGCGCAGATTAGCGTTCCCTTTTCTGCTTCTGCCCTCTCGCCCTCAGCCAGCTCCCGTTTCCCCACTCCTCCCATTCACCCCACCACGCACGCACGCATCGCTCACTTCACTTCCTGCACCCAAACCTCCTGCCTGAACGGCGCCGACGACAGCGTCACCAGATGCGCGTTCACCGTCCGCAACCGCACCTTCCCGCCCACCGCGACGCGCACGTCGACAATCAATCCCCTCCGCAGCACCGCGTCGTCCGCGACGTATTCGATCTCAAACGGCACCGGCTGCATCACCGCTCCCGTCAATTGTTGCCGGTACTCGCCGAGCACCTTCTCGCCGCGCGGCAAGCCCGCCGCCTGCACCACCGGCTGGTCGCCCGTAACCGTGCGCGGCGCATCCGGATTCGGCTGCTCGATCAACCGCACCAGCACCTCCGCATTCATCGGCAGCGACCCATTGAAATTCACCGCGCCCCGCAGCACGCGCTCCGGATTCCCCGCGGGCGTCGTATCGATGTGCGCGCAACCGCCCCCCCACAGCACCGCGAGGCCGAGCAGCAGTTGGAAAAAAAGACGGAGTACGCTGGGGGTTTTCATGAGCGCAAAAAAGAAAGCACACTCGCGCCGCGCAGTGACTCCACACGCCCGTTGAATTGGGTCAACAGCTCCGTGTGTTCGCGCGCCTCGGTCCCATTCACATGCACCAGCCCGCGCGCAAAGGGCGGCTGCTCTCCCGGCTCGTCCTGCCACCGCTCCCACGCATAGCCCACCACCGCCGGATGCCGCGCCATCCGGTCCAGCGCCGTACGCGCCCGCCGCAGCATCCATTCCACCGAGGTAAGCCGCAGCACCCGCGCCGCCGCGGGCAGTTTGGTAAATTCCGCCGAGACCCAGTTCACCTGCGTCGCGAGCAGCGGCGTCGCCTGCTCACCCTCGCCCACCGTGGGGAGGTCGCGCCAGTCGCGCAGCGGCAGATCCACCGCCGGGTAGGCGCACTCCGCCAGCACCGTCGGGCTCGTCGCGCCTGCAAAGCGGCACCCGAGCACGAGGTGGTGCGGCGCCGCCTCGCGGATCGCCGCCGCCGTCGTCGTGAAATAGCGCCGGGCAAACTCCCGCGTCCACCGCGCCTCGTCGCGCAGGTAGCCGCGCGTGGCGAGCCCCTCCTCCGCGCGCGTCAGTTCGCGCACCACTTCCTTGTTGGCCAGCGACACCCCCCACGCCCGCGCCAGCGCATCCATCCGCCCGCCATGCAGGGCCAGCACAAATTCCCACGCCGCATGATATGCCGCGAAACCCGGCTCCAGGCTCAGGCACACTTGCAGCAAGCTCGGCCGCCCCGAAGCTGCGGGCTGCGCCCAACTCGCGTGATCGTCCGTCAGCCATCCCAGCACGTTGCGCTCCTCGGCCAGCGGCGCGCAGACCTCGTGCGCCCGCGCCCCCGCGCGTTGCGGCCAGTCGGGATCAAAGACATCCGGCAACCGCACGTCGCCGAAAACGATGGCGCCGCTCGTCCGCACAAAATCCACCGTCCCCATGAAGGCGAGGCCCTCATCGCGCGCCGCCGCGTCGCTCCCGGCACCGAGCACATTAAAACCCCAGCGCCGCAGCCGCGCCACGCTATCCGGCGCGCCCTCGCCATCGGCCGCCGCCGCCGGACCGCGCATGCCGTGTACTGCCTTGCAGACAAACGGCCGCGACTCCGGGTCGACGAGCATCCACCGCCCAGTCTCATCCTGCCCCACCCGGAAAAATCCCTCCGTCCCCCGCCATGCTGCCGCACGAAACGCGCCCGCGCCAGTTGCCCGAGCCTCGTTTGCGTGCAGCATCGTCAGCGGTTATCGGTCCTTCGAGCTCTTCTTGGCGCTGCTGCTCCCGGAGCTCTTGCCACCGCCGCTGCTGCCATTGCCGACGGTGAGGATCACCCCCGCGAGCAGTCCCACGGCGAAGATGCCGAAGTAGATCAGCGCCGCCGACGTGCGGATCGGGTCCTTCGCCGTTGTGCCCGCGATCGGGAATTGGAAATCGATCGTGTGAGTGTTATTCATGCCCACGTAGAGCATCACGAAAAGGATCGCGAGGCCCGCGATGGTTTTGACGACGGCTTTGAGCATGGTGTTTAGGCAGTTTGGTTGCGGTGCGGAGGGCTAGAGGCCCCCGCCCCCCCGCGCAATGGGAAACGGGCACATCTGCGTATCCCTCGCGGGGAAACGTATTTTTAACTCATCGTCGCGCCGCCGGCCGCGCCCGCTCACACCCGGTAAAAGGCCTCCGCGTTGCGCACGAACACCTTGTGCAGTTCATCCGGCGAGCATCCGCGCAGCGCCTCGTCTACCGTCGTCACCCAGCGCGGGTAATCCGTCGCCTGCGTGCTCACCGGCCAGTCGCCGCCAAACATCACGCGGTCCACGCCGAAGCACGCCATCACATGGTCGATATACGGCCGGAGGTCCGCCTCCGTCCACTTTGCCATGTCCGCCTCCGTCGCGAGCCCGCTCAGCTTGCACCACACGTTCTCCATCCGCGACAGCTCGCGCAGCTCCGCACGCCACGGCTCCTGCTTGCCCGCCTGGATGTCGGGCTTGCCAATGTGATCGAGGATGAAGGTCACATTCGGACACTGCCGCACCAGCTTGATCGCGCTCGCGAGCTGCGGGTGCTTGATGCAGATATCGAAACTCAGGCCATACCCGTGCAGCAGCTGCACGCCGCGCACGAACTCCGGCCGCACGCAAAACTCCGGATCCTTCTCGCCTTGGATCAGCCGCCGGATGCCCTTCACCTGCGGTATCTCCGTCAGCCGCGCCACCGCCTCCTGCGCGCCCTCGCCCCGTTCGAGCGGTGCCTGCGCCACGATCCCACGGATGCGCGGCTCGCTCTTCGCCACCTCCGCCACCCATTTCGCCTCATCGAGCGACAGCGCCGGGTCACACTCGCACTGGACAAACACCATCTTCGCCACCTGCACCGCCCCGCACGCCTTGCGGTAGTCCTCGATGAGATGATTCCGATTCAACATCGGCACACTCGCGAGCCAAGGATACCGCAGCCGCCCGAGGTC
This sequence comes from Verrucomicrobiota bacterium, assembly GCA_040386765.1. Taxonomy (GTDB): domain Bacteria; phylum Verrucomicrobiota; class Verrucomicrobiia; order Opitutales; family Opitutaceae; genus ER46. The sequence goes on from JAZKEV010000700.1 coordinate 10,426, forward strand.
CCAAATATGCAGGTGCGTATCGACGATGGGGAATTGGGGCATGAATGAAGTTCTCAAACTCAAAGCCCTTCAAACAACCCCGAAATGACCGCCTGGAGAGATACCCATTACGGATCGAAAAGAGGCGACAGACCCAGAGACTACGGAGATCACACGGAGGTCACGGAGGGATACCTAGGTGATCGGCTCCGTGGCCTCACTCCTCTTCTCCGTGCTCTCTGTGTCAAAAGTCTGATTCCCGATGAGTAATGGGTATGAGGATACCTCGCGCCACTCATCGGGCGCTTCTCTGGAAATTAGTCATCCGTGCCATCTGTGCTATCTGTGGCTACCCTTCAGTCTAAACCGCCCTAAGGACGGTCTGCGATCAGCAGACCCTCCCCTTGCCGCGCAGGCGATCAGCCGGAGCTTCTGCCCCAAGATTTCACCTTTGGTGAAATCCATTTAGCGGTTTTCATTCGGCTTGGTTCCTCTCCGGTCATTCTCCCCGCCCTTGGGCTTTCCCATTCCCAGTTCACCGCGACCCCGCCACCTTCGTCCTCTCCCCCCGCCCCTCCGGCCCCAGCCCATTATATCCACCGTCCACGGGCAAATCCGTCCCGGTGATAAACGACGCATCATCGCTCAACAAAAACAGCACCGGCCGCGCGATCTCGATCGGGTGCCCCATCCGCCCCAGCATGTGAAACGCACCCCATACCGGGTCGTACGTCGCACGATCGCCACCCGCCGCCTTGTCCACCTCGCGCGTCCAGATCCAGCCCGGGCTCACGCTGTTCACGCGGATGTTGTGCGGTGCAAGATCGAGCGCCGCGCAGCGCGTGAATTGCGCCACCGCGCCCTTCGCCATGTTATACGTCCAGCGATTCGGCTGCGCCACCCACGCCGAGATGCTCGAGACATTCACGATCGCTCCTCCGCCCTGCCGCTGCATCGGCTCCGTCACGAGCTGCGTGAGCCGCGCAAACGCCACCGGCCCCACGCCAAACGACCGCGCGAAATCCTCCGGCGTCGCGTCGAGCCCCTTCGCGAGAAACGAGAACGCATTGTTCACCAAAAAGTCCACGCGCCCATGCCGCGCCACCGTCTGCGCCACGAGGTCGCGGCAAAAATTTTCCTCCACCAGATCGCCCGCCACGATCTGCGGCGTGAAGCCCTCCGCCGCAAAAGCTGCTCGCCCCACCTCCGCATCCGCCGGTAGCCCGCTGACCGTCACCGCCGCGCCCTCGCGCAGCAGCTCAAGCGCGATCGCAAACCCGATGCCGTGCGTGCCACCCGTGACGAGCGCCGCCTTCCCCGCAAAGCGCCCCGCCCAAGCCTTCGGTTGCGGCGCGGCACTCATGCCGCGCCTTCCACGATCAGCTTGATATCCGTGCCCTGCGCCGCGAGCGCGCGGCGAAACGCCTGCTCCGCCTCCGCGAGCGGCAGCCGCGTCGTCCAGCTCTTCGCATCCACTTTCCCCGCCGCCATCCACTCCAGCGCCAGCCGCAGGTCGTCGACCGTCGCCGCATAGGTGCCGAAGACTTTTTTCTCCGGCAACGTCACCGCGAAGGAGTCGAGCGTCATCGCGTTTTCGTGCAGCCCGATCCACACCACGCCGCCGCCCGGCCGCGCCGCCTCGAGCGCCGTGCGCTTCGTCGCGCCACCACCGACCGCATCGACCGCGATATCCGCGCCCTCGCCCGCCGTCAGCTCGCGCATCACCGTCGTCACATCTTCCGTGCGCGGATTCACCGTGCGCGCCGCCCCGAGTGTCCGCGCCACCGCCAGCCGCTCGTCGCTCAAGTCCGCCACCACCACGCGCGCCCCGCGCAACACCTGCAGCGCCTGCTGACAAAAAAGCCCGATCGGCCCCGCCCCGATTACGAGCGCCCACGCGCACGGTAGATGCTGCGTGAGCCGCGCCACATGGATGCCGTTCCCCAGCGGCTCCGCGAGGCACGCCTCCGCCGCCGACAACTGCTCCGGCCACGGCAGCAGACAACGCGCGGGCACATTCACCCGCTCCGCAAAAGCCCCCTGCCGGTTCATCCCAAAAATCTGCCGCTGCGCGCACAAGTGCGAGTCCCCGCGCTCGCAGCGCACGCAACGCCCGCATGGCACGAGGGCATTGCTCACCACGCGCGCCCGGCGCGCCCAGCCCGTCACGTCGGCGCCCACCGCCACGACCGTTCCGCAAAACTCATGCCCCATCACGAGCGGCGGCGTCCGCCGCGGGCTGCGCGACTTGAAGCCCTCGAGCTCGCTCCCACAGATCCCGCACGCCGCCATCGCAAGCGTCACCTCATCCGCCCCCGGCCCGGGCGGCTGAGGCACAACCGCATTTTCCATCCGGCCAAACTCGGGGTAGAGCAGCGCACGCATCCCAGAATCCGACGCCAACCCCACCTGCCGCGCAAGCCCTATGGTTTCGCACGCGCGGTTGATCTCGCATGATCTCCGTGGCCCGCCAGGTGAGCGGCGGGACCCAGGAGCCTCGCCAGCATGGTAGGCCTCCAACTCGCTGGCTGCCTCTCCACCCATGCCATCCCACCCCTCGCCTCGCTCAAACCTCACCCTCCCGGCCTCGCCTGTCCACCCGGCGCCCCCGCCGCCGGCGCGCCGCCCTTCAAGAGCCGCCCCGATACATCCGAGACTTCCTGATCGAGCCGCGTCTTCGCATTGAGCGCTTCAAGCGTGCCCTTCTGCACCGGTGAGAGCAACCCATCCGCCTGCGTCATGACCGCCGGCCAGTTCACCGTCTTTCTTCCCCCGAAAAGCCCCACCGCCGGAGGCGTGGAAGTGTTCGCCGCGACGAGCGCAGTGAGCCGATCCGCTTGCGCATGGCTCAGCGGAGCCTCCGTATAGTAGAGGCTCCCTGCCAGCGAATCGACCAGCGTGCGGGCATCCAGTGTTTTCACATAGGCGGAAAACTCCTTCATACCCTCCGCTCCGAGCGCCGTCTTCAGCTTGGCCCCCATGGCGGCATTGCTGGCTTCCCGCAGCGAATTGAGCGCCGGGTCCGAAGACGCCATG
>JAZKEV010000700.1:13450-18220 GCA_040386765.1 Verrucomicrobiota bacterium
GCGTTGCTGCTCCATCATCAAGTCCTCAAAGGCCGCAATCTGCGGCCCCGTCAGCCCGAGTTTCCGGTACAACGGACCAAACTTGAAGGGCATCGCCGCCCGCTGCTGGCGCAACACCACGTCCTGATATTCCGGATACGCGATCAACCGGTCCAGCATGCTTCCCGCCCCCTTCGCACCCGGTGCCGCCGTGCGATCCGACGCCATCACAGGCTTGCCGGTCCCCACCGCGTTCTGTTCAGCCCCTGCCTGCAACGCCCCCGCGGTACCCGCACCCGCACCCGCTCCCACAGCCATCGTCGAGCTCGCCGCCGCCAGTCGCCCCTCCGCCTCCGCCACCTTCGCCCGCAACCGCAATCGTTCCAACGCCCGCTCCACGCGCATCCGCGCCGCGTTCTCCGTCAGTTTCAGCCGCTGCCCCACCTCGGCAAACGACCGCCCCTCGAAAAACCGCAGCAGCACCGCCTCGCGATCCGCCGCGCTCAAGCCATCCATCGTCCGGTCCAGCACCGGCCCGATCTGCCGCCAGTCGCCGCTCCCTCGCTCTGCGCTGGGCGCGAGATCGCCGCTCTCGTGTGCCTGCCGCTCCCGCTGCCGCCGCCGTTGTTCGTCCCGCATATGGTCGAGCGCCGCGTTGCGCGTGGTTGTGTAAAGCCACCCCGTCACGCTCGCATGCCGCGCCAGCCTCCGCGCCTCGCGCGCCGCCGTCACAAAAACCCGCTGCGCCACATCCCTCGCCCCCGCGGCATCGCCCTGCATCCGCCGCAACGCCGCCGAGTACACGAGGCTCAGATGCCCTCGCACAAAATCCGCAAACGCCTCCCCCGATCCTTCGTCGGCATAGCGTCGCAGCAGCTCGGTTTCGTCGTTCATGGCCTTACAGCCCTATAAACGCCGCACCCCGCCAAATCGCACAAAAAAAAGCAGGCAGACTGAAATCCACCCTGCCTAGCCGGACTTACGCGGTCCCGAACCGGGACCATATCGAGAAAGTTCGCCCTCCGCTCATCCTCCCCGACAGCCGACCGCAAACGAGAGCCCACGATGCGGATAAAATCCAAGCCCGTCGCGTCAGCGTATCCGCCCCATCCGCGTGATCCGCGGTCAAAAAACCGACTTCCGTTCTTACCCGTAAAACGGCCTTCCGCCGGCTTACTTCCCTCCCGCTTTTCGCTTCCTCTCCGCGGCCATCGCCTTGTTCAGCTCGGCGCCCCACCGCGCGTGGAACACGCCGCCCGGCGCCTCCACGCTCCGGAAAAACGCGAGCTGCGCATCAGAGAGCACGCCCGCCAGCTCCCGTTCGGCCGCCGCCCAGTCGACATTCGTCGCGCTCGCAGGCTTCCCCTGCCGATAACTCTCGCTCGCGTTGGCCAGCACGCGCACCACGGCCTCGGCCTGCTCCGACGTAATCGGCGTTCCCTCCACCGTCGCGGCACCACCGACGGCGCGCACGATATCGCGGAGGCTCGACGTCCGCTCATAGTCCTCGAGCTGCGCATAGCCCGCGTCTCCCAGCAAGGCCCGCTGCGCCTTCTCATACTCGCGGTAGATCTCGCCCCGCATCTTCACGATCGCCGGATCGCTCAAATCGATCCCCTGCGCCTGCGCCGCGGCATTCAAATCCATGTGATGTTCCTCCCGCTTCATGTAGTTATCCTCGAAGGCTCGCGTCCGGTCCGACGACCACCCCGCTGCGCGGTAAAGTATCCCGTACCGGTCACCCGTGCGCGCCCTCAGGCTGTTGAGCTGCTTCAACTGCCACGCCGGGTCCTTCTGCGCTGCGCTCGCTCCGCGGATAAACTCGGCCCACGTTTCTGTCGCCCGCTTCGCTTCCACCGGCTTGGCGGCCACCTTCGCTTTTTCGCTGCCCCCAGTCGCACCCGGCGGCTCGCCGCGCGGTTTCTCCGCCGCCGCCAGCCGCTCCCGCACCGTGGCGATTTCCTTGCGTCTCGTCTCCAGGGCCGACTCCGCCACCGCCCGCTCAGCCTCGGCGCGTCCACGCTGCTCGAGGGCCTGCCAGAGCCACGCCCCCGCCCCCGCCCCCACGAGCGCCAGCAGGCCGACGATCGCCCAAGCCCGTGCGCTCATTTCACGCCCCCCTTCTTCTGCTCAATGGGCGCGCTTCGCATGCCTTTCTCCCGCGCCTCCCGGCTCGCCCGCATCCGGGCAAATGCGTCCATCTGCGCCGGAGTCAGCACCCCCGCCGCCTGGGCCGTGATTGCGCCCCAGTCGAATCCCTTGGGCCCGGCTCCGATCTCCTTCGGACTCCCCAGCATGATGCCCAGCAGGCGCTGCGCCTGCTCCACGCTCAACGGTGCCTCGGAAAACGTCAGCGTTCCGGCCAGTCCCGCCATCGCGTCCCGCGCATCGTGCCGGCGGAGGAATTCTCCCATCCGCTGGTAGTTCGCCTCGCCCACCAGTTCGCGCACGCCCGCGTTCGACTCGGCCAGTGTCAGGCCATTGCCCGCCGAAAAGAACACTAGTTCCCCCTTCGGCCCGACGGGGGAGCCGATCCCGTCCTGAGTGCGCACAAGCTCACGGAATCTCGCCTCCTGCTCCGGCGTCAGGCCCATTTCCCGGATCACCGGACCATAGCGAAAATTATGGATCGCGTCAGACCGCTTCACGATGGCGTCCTTGAGTGCCGGATAACGGTTCATAAGCGCCCGACCCTGAGCCACTGCGTCCCACGACTCCGCTTCTGAAGTCCCGGCGTTTGCGGTGTTCGCCGCGTTCGCTCCTGCCTGCTGGGTGGGCTTGGCGAGCGCAGCCGCCGCCCTCGCCCGTTCCGCTCTCTCCTTCTCGAGCGCGCCCGCCCGTTCGCTGAGTGATTTCAGCTCCGCGGCCAGCCGCTCGCTCTCCACGCGCGCCACCTGCGCCCGCGAGAGCTCGCTCGCCGCCGCCCATTCCTGAAACACCGCTGTGCCCAGCAAACTCGCCAGCACGGCGATCCCTGCCGCCCATCCCAGTTTCGATGCGCTCATAAATCCCGCGAGACCCGCGCCGCTCGTCGCCGCCACCGCGCCCGCCAGCGCACCACTCGTCACGCTCCCCGCGAGCCCCGCCGGGACGCCCGCCGAGGCCTCCGCCACCAGCCCCGCGCTCAGCACCGCCGCCGTCGAGGTCAGCCCGCGCCGCGCGAGCCGCCCCTGCAGCCGCTCCAGCGCGCGGTCCCCGCGCATCCGCGCCGCGTTCTCGCTCCCTCCGAGTCGCGCCGCGATTTCCCGCCACGAGAGCCCCACGAAGTACCGCCACAGCACCACGTCGCGCTCGTGCGCCTCCAGTTCGCCCAGCGCCTCGTCGATCGCCGGCCGGAGGCGCTCCCATTCCGGATCGCGACTCCCCGCCGTCGTTTCGTTCATAAGAAAAGCCTCCTGCTCGCGGGCCCGCCGCCGCCGCTCCGCACGCACATTTTCCCGCGCCGCAAATCGCGTCGTCGTGTGCAGCCAGCCCGCCAGCGAATCATGCCCGCCCAGCGCCGCCGCCTTCCGCGCCAGCCGCGTAAAGACCTCCTGCGCCACCTCCTCCGCCCGATGCACCTCGCCGCCCACCTGCCGCAGCGCCGCGTGATATACCAGCCCCACATACCGCCGCACCATCTCCGCAAACGCCCCCTCGTCGCGCTCGCGCGCGTAACGCTTTAACAGTTCGGCATCGTCCGGGGCATCGACCATGTGCACCTACCAATGGCCTCCCGCCCCAAAACCGCACAAGCAAAACGCATCCGCTTCTCTCCCGTCGAACGCTTCTCGCCCCGCCCTTGTCCTCCACCCCTCTTTCGTGTCTCTATCGCACGTCCCCGATGGCCACTTCCGCCTCCGATTTCAAACTCCCCGCCATCGGCGCCGTCGTCGATCTGCCCACCATCCAGAAAATCTGCGCCCACTACGCCCTTCACGCACTCTGGACCCGTATCGAGCGCGACCCGCCTCCGCTCCCCTTCAAGAGCGATGGCTGCACCGGCTGGGTCAACGAGTGGAAAGGCATCAGCATCTACCCCGCCGGCTTCCTCCACGACCTAAAATACTGGGCCGGCTACCCCGGCGAAGAAGTCGAGCGCCTCGTCGCCGACGCCGAACTCATGATCGACGTCGCCCGCCTGCTCAACGGCACCGCCATGGCCGAGACGATGTTTCACGGCGTCCGCGTCGGCGGCACCGAACACCTCCGCGCCGAATTCTCCTGGGCCTTCGGCCGTGCTCCGGGCGGGAAGCGCACGACACCCTGAGGCATAGGGCTCCCGCTCCCTCGCTACCGGCCTTCACGGCCGGCTCGGTTCGCCTCCCGTCGCTCGCCGGATTTCCGCGTTCACCTGTTGAGTCCATCGCGACTCGAACCCCGACATCGGCGCGACCGTCTTGAACAATCGAAACTGCTCTGGCGTCAGGAACGTCTGTGCCGCGCGGTCCAGGGCCGCCCAATCCACCTGCTGCGCCAGTTGCACTCCTCCCAGTGTCCTCGCGTCGGCGATGCCGCCCAGCGCAGCCTGCACGAGTCCTTCCGACTGCTCCATCGTAAGCGGCACTCCTTCGAGCGCCGCCGGCCCCGCCACCCCAAGGACGACATTTCGCAGCGGGAGGGTCCGGACGTATTCTTCCATATGGTGGTATTTATCAGGCCCGAGGAGCGCCAACTGCGCGGCATCGCACTCCTGCTTCGCCTGCTCGCGCAGTTTGGCCGCGGTGGCCCTGCCCGCCTCGTCCTGAGCCAAAGCGGCGCCGCGCAAGTCGAACGCGCGCTCGTTGTAGCGCATCGCAATCTCCTCAAAAG
>JAZKEV010000700.1:18230-23929 GCA_040386765.1 Verrucomicrobiota bacterium
GCCGCGATCTGCTCCCTCGTGAGGCCCGCCAGCCGGTAGTAGGCGGCAAACTCCACCTGCATCAGCAGCCGGTCCCGCTGCAGAGACATCGCCTCGAGTTTCGGATCGTCGGCGATGACCTCGCGCATTGTCCGCGGCGCCGGTGGCGGTGGGTCCGCTAAAGAGCTTGCCGGCTTAGGCGCGGTCACCGGCTTCTGCAGCCCGGCCAGCGCCCGCTCGATCTCGTCACGCTTGCGCTCGGCCTCAACAGTCTTGGCCGCCAGCTGCACGCCGGCCTGCTTAAGCTTTGCGATCGCGTCAGCTAGCGCGGCCCGCTCGGCTTCGATCCAGGCCACCTCCTGCCGCGTCCCCCAAAGCGCAATCACGCCGGCCAGCACCGCGCCGCCGCAAACCACTCCTATCCACGTTCGCGCGCGCATGCTCAGTTTCTTCTTTTGCCGTCCTGCGCCCGCAGTCTCAGGGCACGATAACCCTCCTCCAACTCGTCCCCTGCGCGAAAGGCTTGGAGCAGCCCGAGCTGCGTCGGGGAGAGAAACGTCGGCGCCTGCGCCATCACCGCACCCCAATCGATCCGCGTTTTCGTATCCTTCCGGGTGGAGTTGTTCAGCAACAGTTCTCGCAGCTGTTCGCCCTGCCCGGCCGAAAGCGGTGTCTCCGTGTCGGCAAGATGCGCCGCCACCTTGGAGGTATACTGAATCCCCGCCGTCGCCGCTTCGTAGACTTGAGCGCGTTCAAATCCCTCCGGCCCGATCATCGCGATCAGCTCACGGTTCGCCTCCTCGCTATTTCCTGCCGTGCTGAACGGCACGTTGCCGCGGAGATCCCCCGCCCGCCGTCCGACTATGCCCCGAGTGATCAGATCCGTGAACCGCTCGATCTGTGCCGGCGTGAGGCGTCGCTCCTTGAAAAACCCCGCAAACTGCGCCGCCGCCTCCGCTTGCAGCTCGTTCTTCAGCGCCTGGCGCAACGCGGGATGCTGCGCCATGAAAGCATCCGCCTCCCGCTTCTGCGCCTCGGCCCCCGCCGGCATCGCGCGGCTGCGGTCGACGGCCTGTTTCGCCCGGACGGCATCGAGCTCGCGCTGTCGCGCCGCTATCGCCTGCTCCGCGTCCTTCCATCGCCGCTCGCCGTCGCGCAGCGCCATTCGCTGCGCCTCCTCCCCCTGCCGCAGGCCGGCCAGCGCCGCCTCTGCCGCGCGCGCCTCCCGCACCTGATAGACCGCCGTTCCGATCGTCAGCGCGGCCATCGCCGCTGCCCCGCCCACCGCGATTTTCGTAGCGTTCATAAACTGAATCGCCGCGAGCAGCGGCCCCACCGCCGTCACGCCCGCTCCGGCCGCGATCACTCCGCTCGCCACGCTCGCCGCGAGCCCCACCGGCGCGGCCGTCGAAGCATGCGCGCCCAAGGTGAGCCCGAGCGCCGCCGCCGTGGAAGTCACGCCCCGCCGCGCGAGCCCTGTGCGCAATTTCTCCAGCGCCCGCTCCACGCGCATCCGCGCCGCATCCTCGCTCACTTGCAGCGCCCGCCCCACCTCCGCCAGCCTGCGCCCGTGAAAAAAGCGTAGCAGCAGCGCCTCGCGATCGCGCTCCGGTAGCGCCAGCAAAACCTCGTCGAGCACGGGCCGCACTTGATCCCACGCGCCCTTTTCTCCCGCCGCATCCGCCTCGATCTCGTGCATGAGTTGAGCCCCCTGTTCGCGCGCCTGCCGTCGTTGCTCGCTCCGTTTCAATTTAGCCGCCGCAAAGTGCGCGCTCGTGTAAAGCCAGCCGGTCAAATCACCGCGCCCCGTGAGCGTCCGAGCCTTCCGCGCGAGGTCCGCAAACACGCTCTGCGTCACATCCTCCGCCCGATGCGCCGCCCCGTCCAGCTGCCGCAGTGCCGCCCCGTAAACCAGCCCCGCGTATCGCTCCACCAATTCCGCAAACGCCGCCTCATCCCCTTCGAGGGCATAGCGGCGGAGCAACTCGGTATCGTCGATCATGCGGGAAATGTTACCCTTACCACCCGCCCACTTCCAAACCGAACACGGAAAAGCGATTCCGCCCCCGACCGGTCTCATCCGATTCGCATCAGGTCTTTAGACCCAACGCACGCGAGCACACGTTTCTATCTCATCCTTTTTTGCGCCTTCTGCGCCTTTTTTGTGGCTACCCAAACCGAGAAATACCTTCTCCGGCCTCGGCTCGTCCTCGGTTCGTCTCCTGTAAAAAAATCAGAACCCTCAGCAACCGACCGCGGATAACGCCGATCACTCGGATAAAACCCAAGCCCGTCGCGCCAGCGTATCCGCCTTATCCGCGTAATCCGCGGTCAAAAAAAATCTCCTTCGACCTCACCTTCAGGTTCGGAGCAGGAGAGAATATCCGTTTGCCAGGCTGCCAGCTTGCTGGCGCTTCTCCGTAGTCGGACGATCGCCTCACTTCCCCGGCTGCACCGCCGCGCGCTGCTCCCGTCCCCGCTCCGCCAGCTCCACCTCCCGCTGGTACGCGTCATAGACCTCGCGCACCATCGCGCTCTGCGCCGGGCTCAGCAACGTCTGCGCCTGCACCGCCACCGCCGCGGTATCCATCGCCTTGAAATCGAACTTGCCCGCCGGCGTCCGCGCGTTGTCCGCCATCACATCGATCAGCCTCTCCGCCTGCGCACTCGTCAGCGGATTCGGCGAGTTGAACAGCCGCTGCGTCACGTCATTCACCACCGCACGAAACATCCCCTTCGCCTTGAAATCCTCCATCCCCGCGACCGCCGCCGGACCAAACTCCGCCTGCACCTTCGCATTAAATTCGCCCTCGGCCTGGTGGAAGAAGCGTTTGACGACGTCGCGGTCCAGGGTTTCGCCTTTCGCCCGGGCGTCCTGCGCCAGCTGGTGCTCCCGCTCCTTGCGCTCGACCCAAAGCGTCTTGAACCGCTCCTGCTGTTGCTCGCTCCACCCCATCTTCGGAAAGAAAGCCGCGTGCGTCTTCGCCACCGCATCGCGGATCGCCGCGGCCCGGCCCTCCGGCGTTTGCTCAATATTGAGACTCCGACCCACTTGCGAGCCATCCGCCGCCCGCAGCTCCAGCGTGCCCACCACCGGCGGCGCCGCGGCCTTCTGCGCCGTCACCGCCGCTTCTGAGCTCGCCACCGCCATCCGCTCGCGCTGCGCGACGGCCATCTGCTCCTTGCTGCGCTGCTCCGCCGCCCGCGCTTCCGCCAACGCCGCATCGCGCTGCTTCGCCATCGCCGCCGCCTCCGCCGTCGCGCGCTGCGCCCGGTCGTTTTGATAAAGCGCCGCTCCCACCGCGACGACCGCTGCCGCTGACACTGCCATCAAGGTTGTCTTCATAAAAAGTCCCGCACCCACCGCAGTCGCTGCCACGCTCGCGGAAGCAACCGCTCCCGCTCCCGTCACCGACCCGAGCAGCGCCGCCGGCGCCGTCACGCTCGCATGACCCGCCAGCGCCGCCCCGAGGGCCGCGCCCGCCGAGGCAATACCCCTCCGCCCCAGCAGCGCGCGCAGCTTTTCCAGCGCGCGCTCCACGCGCATCCGCGCCGCATCCTCACTCACGTTCAGCGCCGCGCCGATCTGCGCAAAAGGCCGCTGTTCGAAGAACCGCAGCAGCACCGCCTCGCGCTCTGCCTCGCCCAGCTCGCGCATCGCCTCATCGAGCACCGGCCGGACCCGCTCCCACTCCGCGGCGGTTTCGTCGTTGATCAATCGTTCGTGCATGGCGTGTGCCTCCTCGCGCGTGCGGCGGCGGCGCTCCGTGCGCACCACCTGCGCCGCCGCATGATGTGCGCTGAGATAAAGCCATCCGGCCAGTGCCCCGCGCTGCGCCACGCCCTCCGCCTTCCGCGCCAGCGCGGCAAAGACCGTCTGCGTCACATCCTCCGCCAGATGTGCATCTCCTCCCACGTGTCGCAGGGCCGCGCCGTACACCATCCCGATATGCCGCTGCACCAGCTCCGTGTAGGCCGCATTCGCCCCCTCACGTGCAAATTCCCGCAACAGCTCGGCATCCGTCTTCATGGGTACGGTTAAAAGCTGCCGCCAACCGCCAAACCGAACAATCCTCGTCCCGCTTCGGGCACAAAATCGCTTCGCCCCTCACCCACCCGGCCGCTGGCGCGCTGCCGCTTCCTCCTGGCGCGCCGCTTGCAGCAGCACGTCATTGAGCTCCGTCACGAAGCGCGTGCCACCACCGTGGTGCCCCGGAGCTTCCGTCGTGCGAAAAAGGTTCCACTGCTCGGCGGAGAGAATCTGCTTCGCCTGCTGGTCAACCACCCGCCAATCGATCCGACACGGCGTCTCGATGCGCCCGAGCGTGTTCCGTTCCGTAGCGGCGACGATCGCCGCCAGCAACTGCTCGCCCTGTGCCGCATCGATCGGCATCCCCGCCATCGTCGCCATCCCACCGAAACCGGCCGCGATATTCCGCGACCAGTTCGTCTCCCGAAAGGTCATCAACCGCTCATTCATCCCATCGCCAAACTCCGCCCGCATCTCGGCGCTGTGGGATTTTCCGATTTCTGCATTCAGCGCCACTACCGCCGCATCGTCGCGGGCTAGACTGCGAGCGCGCCCCACCGTTTCCACATCCAGGCTCCGCGCATACCGCCGCATCTCGATATCCAGGAAGCGCTCAACCTGCTGCGGCGTAAACCGCATCGTCCGAAAAAAATCGCGAAGGCCTGAGCGCCAAAATTCGCGCTGCATCCGCGCGTCGGTGTTCTGCACATGCGGGTCTTCCGCCGCCTCTTTCAAACGGCCCGAGAACTCGCCCACCTTCTCCACTCCGGCATGTTTTGGCGTCTGCGCCAGTGCAGGTGCAGTCGTGGGCTGGCGGACGGCGCGAGACTCGGTCTCTTCAGCCACAATCGCCGCTCGCTCGGCCCGCACTCTCACCTGCCTCTGTTCCTGCACCACCCGCTGCGATCGCAACTCGGCCAGCTCCGCCTCCGCGCTCAGCCGCGCCTGTTTCGCCCGCCACGCGATGCCCAGTCCTACAACGCCGCTGAGCACTGCACCCGCAAGAAGCCATCGCTGTGCGTTGCTGAGTTTCATTTTGCGGGCGGCGTCACGGCCGCATCGAACTCTTGCTCCATCTTGGAAGCCGCCTGCAAGCCCGCCACGACCTCCACCTGTTCCGGCCGCAAAAAGCCGCGTGCTTCCTCCAGTGCACCGCTCCAGTTGCCGCGGTATCCGGGAGCCGAGGCAAAAAGCCGCGTCAAACGCTCGGCTTGCTGCGTATCGAGCGGCGTCTCGGAGAAGAAGAGCTGGCTGCTCACTTGCGCGGTCAGCTCCCGCGCCTGCACCTCGCGATGATACGCGCGAGCGCTTCATCCCCTCATCTCCGAGTAGGGCTGCAATCCGTTCCTGGCGCTCGTCGGCCTTCAAGCCCAAGCCTACGTTGAACTCGAGGAACTTTCCCGCCGGCCCCCAATGGCCAAAGAAGGTCTCGCCCCGCAGCAACTCCTCCAGCGCATCGCTCTGCGCAGGCGAGAGCCCCAGCTCGCGATAGAGCGGGCTGTATTGAAATCTCGCCTTGGTGCGAAACCACCGCACCAACGCTTCACGCACATCCGGATGCCGCTGGAGAAAGGCCGTCCCCTCCACCACATGCTCCGGCAAGGCGGCGCTCGCGTCCGCCACAGCTGCCGGTCCCGATGACACGGACGTGACTCTGGCATGCGAGGCCCTTCGCTCGCGCTCCGCCCGA
>JAZKEV010000701.1:0-5173 GCA_040386765.1 Verrucomicrobiota bacterium
ATGCAACCTTGCTGGCGGTCAAAATTCAGGAAGATGCGGGCGTCGATATCGTCAATGGCCAGGCCGTCCTTCGCGCCGGCACCACCGGTCAGAACTCGCCCGATGCGGCCGGTGCGGTCTCGTCCTACAATCAGATGAACGAAATCGCGCGCAACCTGACGTCGGCTGAGCAGAAGGTCGCCCGCCTCGTCGAGGGCACGGGAAATCTCTTCACCGACTACACTCTCCGGGAGGGCATGTTTAAAAACGTCCGCCTCGGCCTGGGTCTCAACTACCGCGGCAAGGAAGTCATCGGCTATCGCGGCGGCGACTCGATCCGCACCGGCCCGACGACGGCGGCCGACGATCCGGCGGTGGATGCGACCACCCCGGTCTATCGCGATCCGTACACGCTCGTGACGGGCGTCGTCGGTTATTCCTTCCGCCTGAATCCGAAGGTGCGCGTGAAGCTCGACCTCCGCGTGAGCAACCTGCTCAACGAGGACATGCTGCTCTACTACACGACCACGCAGCGCCCTCCGGGCGGCGACATCTCGAACCCGCAGCGCGTCGCCACGCCGAGCCAGTTCTCGTTTGTGGTGCCGCGGAATTATTCGCTGACGGCTACGGTGAGTTTCTGAGGGGAGTGGGGATGTGGAGAGGGGCCTGTGGATGGGTTTTCAGATTACGCATCCTCTAACGTTGTCATTCTAAGACATACCGCAGGGCTTGCGATGCGGCCGGAGATTGGGTTTCACAGTTACACCCATGCCCCTCCAGCTCAGCACCCTGCCCCGGTGTGTCGCCGGTGTCTGCTGCCTCCTTGCGTTCGCTCTGCGCGCGAATGCCGTCGAGACGTGGACGAAGGTGACGTCGCCCTCCTTCACGCTGCTCTCCTCGGCCCCTGAGAGCGACACGCTCGACTGGGCAGTGGAGTTCGAGGCGTTTTTCACCGAAGTGGGCGCGACATTGCCTGCCTCGAAACAGGTGCGAGCGCCGCTGACCATCCTCCTGTTTCCGAAGGATGAGGCGGTGCGCCCATGGAAGCCGCTATTCGAGGGCCGCCCGCATCCCTCGGCCGCGCTCACTTTCCGGCTGCGCTCGGGCTCCGTGGTGCTGATGTCGGCCAAGGATCCGGACAAGGTGCAGCGCCGCCTCATCTACCACGACGGGGTGCACTGGGCGATGGGCGCGCAGGGCCAGCGGTATCCGCTCTGGTTTCAGGAAGGACTCGCGGAGCTGTTCAGCAGCTTCGAAGTAGCCGGCGGCCAGCGCTCGCTCGGCATGCCGATCGCGACGCACACGGCGATCCTGAAGCGCGAGCCACTGATGCCGATGGCAGCGTTTCTCGGCGTGGCGCGCGACTCGTGGCAATATAACGAGGTGACGCGCACGAATCTCTTCTACGCGCAGGCGTGGGCCTTCGCGCACGTGATGTATCTCAACCGCGACACGGCGCTCCGCACGGGTGCGATGAAGTATCTCGCGCAACCCCCGGCGGCGCCGACCGAGGAGGCGTTTCGCGCGGCGTTTGGCACCGGCTATGCCGAGATGGAGCAGCGCATCGGCGCCCACGTGAAGGCCGGCCGCTATGGCGTGAGCAAGATGCCCGTCGATCGCGCGGCGTTGCTGGCCAAACTCCGCCGAGAGCCGGCGGCCGAAGGCGATCTCGAACTGGCATTGGGCCGCGTGCGGTTCGCGCAACGCTCCTACGACGAAGCGGCGCGCCTCCTGCAAACCGCGCAGGCCGCGAAGCCCCACGCTGCCGCTGCCTGGCTGGCCCTCGCCGAGATCGCGCTGGCGCGCAACGATCATCCCACGGCGCTGCAACACCTCGATGCGAGCATCGGCCTGGGCATGGACCTCGAGTGCGCGTACTTCTGGCGCGGCTGGGTGCGGATGAAGCTCGAAGCGCCCGCCGGCAAGCGCCTCGACCCCGAGCAGGCGCGGCTGATCGCCGACGATCTCATCGCGGCGGCGCGTCGCAACCCCGGCGATTTCGAGACGATTCAGCTGCTCGCCGGCCCGCTGGGGTTTGCGAAGCCGCGCCAACCTGAGGACCGGGTCATCCTCGAACACGCGGTGAAGCGGTGGCCCACCGAGGCGCTGTTTCACATGAACCTCGCGGCGATCGATGTGGAGGAGGGCAGAGCGGACGAGGCGCGGCGCGGTTGGGAGCGCGTGGTCGCGCTGCCGCTGGGGGTGTATTCGCCGCTGCGCAAGCAGGCGGAGGCGCTGCTCGCCGCCAAGGCCGCGCAGGATACCAATGCCGATTTCAAGCGCCTGCATCTCCAGCGGGACCACGCCGGCCTGCGCGCGCGCATCCAGGAAGAGCTGCGCAATGGCTCGCCGATAAATCGCGCCCGGTTGGAACAATCGCTGCGCGCGCTCGACCAGCGCGAAGCGACTGATCGAGCGATCGCTCTCGCCGCTTCCGACAAAAACGGCGCATCGGAGGCTCTCGCCGAAGTCCTCACCTCGCGCGACGCCGATCTCGAAACGAAAACGGAAGCGCGCATGCAGCTGGAGCGGCTGCGGAAGGAAGCGGCGAAGGTGGAGTGAGGGAAGCGTAGCGCGGAAATTGGGGTGTTTTATACCAACGTCCCCTCGCTTTTAGACTTCAATACAAACGCCTGTCATTCTGAGCGCAGCGAAGAATCCACGCGTGCGAGCATGATATCACGTTGGAACCCATGGATTCTTCGCTGCGCTCAGAATGACAAATTAAAAACTAAAAGCTAAAGGACGTTGGTATTAGAACGACCTGCCTTTCGCTTGCGGTCCGGCGCTCTACACACAGGCCGACTGCGCTCATCCCTGTACGAGCCCACAAAAAAGCCGGGCGCACGCGAAGCGTGGCCCGGCTTTTTGTTTTGAGAATCTTAAGAAATCTTGACTGGCGGCAGTGCTTACTTCGCGGTGCCGAAGACCTCTACTTCGCAGTAGTGGTTCAGCTCGTCGGAGGTGTTGCCGTTGCTGTAGAGGCGGACGTAGCGGGCCTTGGTGCCCTTGCCGTCGAGGATGCGGCCCTTGAATTCCTCGATGTAGCCCTTGTCCGAGCCCTTGCCGAGCTTCGCGGAGTTGTCGTCGTCCGTGTTGAAGATCGTGGTGACGCCGGTCTTGAAGTCCTTGTCGTCGGAGAGCTGGATCACGACGTCGTGATAGACGCGGGCCTGGGAGTGGAAGTGCCAGACCGCGACGGCCGCGATGCTGGCGGAAGCACCGAGATCGATCTGCACCCATTGGACGCTCGGCCCGAGCTCCACATACGTGCCATCGGTGCCGGTCTTGTCACCATCGGTGATGAACGACAGCTCGCCGATGACGGGGAGCGAGTCGCTGGAGGTGACGGTCTTGCCCTTGGAGAGGAGCTTCGTGTCCGCGGAGACCATGATGTCGGGACGCTTGGTGCCAGCGGCCTCGAGATTGGGCAGCGAGATCGGGCGCGGCGTACCCGCGAAGAGCGGGCGGGGCAGCTCGACCTTGAGCGGCACTTTATCGGCGGCGACCGCGGAGGAAGCGACGGCGAGCGCGGCGAGGAGGAGGGTGAGTTTGCGATTCATGGATGAGAAAGTGATAAGGGTTGGTCCGATAGTTGACGTGAGTCGGCGCGAATAAATTCAACTATTCGCGTCGACGCGTGTGCTTTGCGGGGGATCAAACGCCGCCGATGAGGAAGTCTTCGGGCTTGAAGGTGAGCATCTTGCGGGCCGCGATGGCCTCGTTGACCTTGAGGACGGTGACGGCGGAAGCAAAGGCTTCCTCGCCCGGACAGTTCAGCGAGACACCCTTGCGGATGGCGTCGAAGAAGTTCTCGAGGTGGGGCTGGTGGATCGCCTTGTCGAGCGTGACGGGGACATCCCACGCGGAGAGCTGGGCCGTCTCGCGCACGTCCACCGTGGCCGGGCCGGCGCCGCCGCTGCCGGTCGGGACCTTGGCGGGCATCGGGAGCTTCTGGCGGGGCTTGTCCCACGGCTTGAGTCCGGTGAGGGCGCCTTCGCCGCCCTCGGGGCGCGAAATGATCTTGGAAGTCACGTACTGATCCCACTCCGGAGCGCGGGCCTCGCGGTAGATCTTGGTGAACTTGGGATTTTCCGACATCTTGAGCGCGCCTTCGTCGCCCATGAAATACTCGTGGTAACCGCCGCCGGCGCTCGTAGTGGTGAGCACCTCGTAGGTCGCGCGGACGATGCCTTCCTTGGTCGGATACTCGTAGATCGCCATCGCGTTGTCGTACCACTCGTGGGTCTTGTAGTAGTCCACGCCGCCGCTCGCGATGCACATCTGGGGATTGACGCCGAGCATCCAGTTGTAGACGTCGATCTGGTGGGCGCCGAGGTCGGAGACGGGGCCGCCGGCGTACTTCTTGAACCAGCGCCAGTTGCGGTACTCGTGCATGTTGGCGTAGCCGTACTTCTGCAGCTTCTCCGCCGAGAGTTCCTGGCCCTTGGGTGTGCCCAGATCGTCGGTGACGGCGCGGTGCCACTGGCCGGAGATATTGGTGAGGCGGCCGAGCAGGCGGGCATCGCGGACGATCTTGTCGCGCGCGTGCAGGTAGCGGGGATTGCTGCGGCGTTGATGGCCGATCTGGAGGAGCTTCTTGGTCTCGCGGGAGGTCACGACCATCGAGCGCGCGGCTTCGACGGTGTGAGCCATCAATTTTTCGCAGTACACGTGCTTGCCGGCCTTCAGGGAGGCATTGGTGTGCTCGGCGTGGACGAAGTCCGGCGTCGCGATGATGACCGCATCGAGGTCCTTAACCTGATCGAGCATCTCGCGGTAGTCCTCGAAGGGCTTGGCCTCGTGCTTGTACTTCTGGAGGAGGCGGGACGACTGGTTGAGATTGTAGGGCCAGATGTCGCAGACCGCCTTGAACTGGATGCCGGGGATCGGGAGGGTGGCGGTGGTGAGGATCTTGCCTTCGACACCGCAGCCGATGAGGGCGACGTTGACGGTATCGGCATTGCGCGCGGCACCGACTTCAGCGCCGCGGGAGATATAGGGAGCAGCGACGAGGACCGTGCCGAGCTTGGCGCTGGTGCTGAGGAAGTCGCGGCGGGTGAGGGAGGAAAGAGGCGAAGAAGAGGGAGTGGCGGACATGATGGCGATGGGCGGCGCGAGGTGGCGTGGGAGGGTTCGACGGTGCGTCCCAAGGCAGGACGCACGAGGAGTCCGGAAAGAACTTAATTATGCT
>JAZKEV010000702.1:0-1261 GCA_040386765.1 Verrucomicrobiota bacterium
CTCCTCATACTCGATCGGCCCCGTCGACTCCGCTCCGCGCCGAAAATTCGACCGGAGGACCTCCGCCATTTCCTCGGAGATCAACGGCACCAGCTGTCGCGGTCCGCGCCCCTGCAGCTGCGCGCTCGCGATGCCGATCAGTTTCTCGTAAGCGGGGTTGACCTGGACGTAGCGAAACTCGCCACCCATCGTGACCTCCACGACAAATACGCCGAGGTCCACGCTCGAGAATACGCTTTGCAGCAGGGTGCGACTCTCCTCGTGCGCCTGCTCCGCGAGCTTCCGCGCCGTGATGTCGGTGATAAACCCGTGCCAGACGATCGTCCCATCCGCGGCCCTCTCCGGCAGGGCCGTGCCCCAGTGCCAGCGGACGGCCCCATCCGGAAACCGTGCGCGATACTCGCATTGCCATCGTCCCAGCGTCCTGGCCGAGGTTTCGATACTTTCCGCCAGCCACGCCTCGTCGTCCGGATGAATCAGGCTCCACAGCAAACTGGAGTCTTCGGCGACCTCTTCTGGTCCGATCCGGAAAATGTCACGAATCCCCTCGCTGGCAAAAGGCACGCACCGCGTGCCATCGGGCCGCTGTTTGAGCTGAAACACCATGCCAGGCAGCTGGGCCGCGATCTTGCTCCACTCCACTTCTAGCGCGCGCGGAGACCGCATGGACGACCGCTCCCTTTCAAGGAGGGCCAAGTCGAGCGATCCAGAAGTTTCTCTCGCGGGTAACATGCTAAAGCGGGGCGCCGCCGGAAAATATGCGCCAATATCAATCATCGGCACGAATTTTACATTCTAAACGGCGAAGGAGGCACTTTATGCGCCTCCTTCGAATATAGGTAGCTAAAAATATAGCCTTCCTAAGGGGGCTATAGCCGCTGCTTTAGCGGCCGTTCGCCTGGATGAATGAGAGGGTCGTCGGCCGTTTAGCGGTGATCTTCGAACGATTGATCCTCGTTGCTGCTGCGCGAGAAGCTCAGCTCGGCGTGGCCGTTCGAGCCGTTTGTGCCATTCGACCCTTTGTGCGCGGCCTCACCGTTGTGAGCACCATTGCCGTTCGTCGCATGGGAGGAGTGAAGACCATTCGTACCGTTGGCGTGCCTGCCGTTGGTGCCCACCTTCAGCCGGGTCGCGCGAGGCGTAGCCACGTGCTCGTGCGCAGCCACCCTGGGCTCGGTCGCCTGCTCGGGCGCCTCTCCCCCATCGCGGGCCATGCGCATGAGATCGGCGACCGCCAGCCGCACCTGGCCGGGCTCGATGT
>JAZKEV010000702.1:1271-4446 GCA_040386765.1 Verrucomicrobiota bacterium
ATCGGCGACTGCAAGGCGTACCTGCTCGGCCTGAGACTTGAGCTCCTCGGAGGCGCCGGCCGACTGCTGGGCCAGCGCGGCGTTGTCCTGCGTGATCTTGTCCATGCTCGCGACGGCGCTGTTGAGCTGGTTGATGCCCTCGCTCTGCTCGTGCGACGACTGGGCAATCTCGGCGATCCGCTCATCGAGCTGGCGGGTCTTGTCGACGATCGCCGCGAGGTTCACCGCCATCTTTTCGCTGATCCGGACGCCCTGCTCGCTCTTCTCGGTCGAGGCGGAAATCTTGTCGGCCGTCTCACGGGCGGCACCGGCGCAACGCTGCGCGAGATTGCGCACTTCGTCAGCCACGACCGCGAAACCAAGGCCCGCTTCACCGGCGCGGGCGGCTTCCACCGCGGCATTGAGCGCGAGGATGTTGGTCTGGAACGCGATCTCGTCGATCGTCTTGATGATTTTGGAAATCTCCACGCTGGAGCCCTTGATCGCGCTCATGGCGGATTTCATCTGCTCCATGTCGGCGGCGCCCGCATCGGCGGTCTGCCGGGTCTGGTTCGCAAGCGTCTTCGCGTTCTGCGCGTTGTCGGAATTGCGCGAGGTCATGCTCGCCATCTCGTGGAGCGAGGAGCTGGTCTCCTCGAGGGAGGAGGCCTGCTGGGTGGCGCCCGAAGCCATGGCCTGGCTGGCCTGCGCTACCTGCTGGGCCGAGACGTTGGCCTTGTCGGACTCCGTCGCGAGGCGGCCGGCGACGTGCGTGATGCGGTGGCCGACGCTGCGGATGATCATCCAGGCGAGCACTACGCCAAGCACGATGCCGGCGATGGTCACCGAGGAAACGATGAGCTCATTACGACGCTGCTCCACGCGGGTGCGGCTCTCGAGATCGCGCTGAAAATCGTTAACCGAGGCCTTCACCTTGCCGAGGGCGGCGGTGAATTCCGGTGCCACGCGGTTGAGACGCTCCGCCACCATCTGGTCGCGGGCGGTCTTGCCGGTGACGACTTCCTCGAGGCCTTTGCCATAGGAGGCGGCAGCTTTTTGCAGGGCAATCAGCAGAGCCTTCTTGGCATCGTCCTTCATCGAGGCGTCGAGCTTCTCGAGCTCCGCCTGGTCTTTCTCCATGCGCAGGATCTGCGTGACGGTCACCTTCAGGGCGTCCGCTGCGGCGGTCGCCTTCTTCGCGTCCGACGTAAGCAGGAAGCCGTTCACGAGGCTGGTGCTCTCGAAGAACGCCTTCAGGCCGTTTGAAATCTGGAACGCCGCGTTCATGTCGCCCTGCGTCTGGGCCTGCTTCAGCATCTGCTGGAGGCCATCGGCGATGATCTTCGACTGCGGCGTGAGCACGTCATTCTCGATCGCCGTGCTGGCGCGATGGTTGGTGACGAGGTCGCGAAAGGCCGCTTCGTACGCCTCGAGGAGCTCGCGGGCCTTGCCGATCTGCTGCACCCGGGCCGGATCTTCGGTCAACTTCACCGCCCGCTCGATCTCGGCATCGAGGGTCTTCTTGGCCGCCTCGTAATTCGTGATGCTCTCCGCCGATCCCGTGGCCAGGAAGTCGTTTACCTGCAGCTTCAGGCCCTGCATCGAGGATTCGAGCGAGGCGATGGCATAGGTCTCCTCCGCGCTCTCGGCAAACATCGCGAGACGCCGGCCGGCGCCATTGACCGCAGTATACGCGATCACGGCAACGAGCGCGAGCAGCCCGAACGAAAGCCCGAAACCGAACGTGATCTTCTTTCCGATGGTAAGGTTCTTAAACGACATGATGGGAGGAGTCTGGAGTTGGGGCGCAGTGTTTGTTCGGGCGTCGGGGGTGGCCGGCGCTTAGCTCTCGAAAACGAACTTGATCGGAATGGAGACCTTGATCGCGATCGGCGTGCCGTCCTGCTTCGCGGGCTTGAACTTCCACTTCTTGACCGCGGCGACCGCCGGCTTCTCGAAGGCGGCATTGCTCGACTTCTCGACTTCGGCGCTGGTCACATTGCCCTGCGCATCGATCTCGCACTTTATCATCACAAGGCCGGAGACGCCTTCACGGCGGAGCTCGTCGGGATAGTCGGGCGCGGCGGTCCGGACGGGAACCGGCGGTTCGGCTTTCGTCTGGGCGAAAGCGGGCATCGAGATGGCAAGGGCCAGCAGGCTGAAGCTAAGAGATTTTTTCATGACAATGAGGAGATACCCAAGTCCGTTCGGCACATCGCACGACAACTTGAGTGGGTTTATTGCATCGTTTGCATCAGGCGGGGTGCTGGGCGGCCTGAGCCCGGCTGAAGTCTGTCGGCCAAAACCGAATTTACTTTAGAGGGTACTTTCCTCGATTGCGCACCACCCGTTGGATGCGTACCGATTTCACATTCTTTTAATGCCGATCGACCCCTATCTCCGCAGAGCGTCCAGTTGGCTGGGCTTGCTCGTCTGCGCTTTCGGTCTCGCCGTGGTGGGCGCCTCGCTCGCCGGCTGGACTAACCTCACTACCGGCAACGCTCCGGTCATGCGCCTGCATGGCGCGGTCGCGGTCGCGTTTCTCGGCGCCGCCCTCTGGAACCACGTGCAGGGCTTCCTGCGCATCGCCACGGCCTGCCTCGCGGTCGCGGTGGTCGTCGCCCTCGCCTCCCTCCTTGGCCGGGCCTTCGATCTCGCTCTCTCCGTCGGCCTGCGGATGGCGCCGCACGCGGCGCTTTGCATCATCGGCAGCGCCGTCGCCATCTATTGTCTCCGGATAAAACACCAGCGCCAGCGCTGGCCCCTCTCCGCCTGGCTCGCCAATCTCACGCTCGCGATCGGCATCGCCGGCCTGCTCGCCCAGGAATTCACCCCCGATCCCGAAATTCGTCGCCCGCTGCACCTCGCGACCGGTTTGGCGTGCGCGTTGATCGCCCTCGGCACCGGCACCCTGCTGGCCCGCCCGGAGGATTCGCACGTGCGCATCCTCTTCGAACGCACATCCGCCGGCCTGCTCGCCCGCCGGCTGTTTTTCGGGGTGGCGCTGGTGCCGCTGTTCTTCGGTACGGCGCTCGCCTGGCTGCTGCAACGCGACCTCGTCGCGTTGAACGACGGCGTGCTTCTCCTCGTCAGCGGCCTCGTGCTCTGCGGTTTTGCCATCACGCTCTTTTCCGTCGATGCGGCTGCCAATATCAACGAGGAGCGCGCCGAGGCCGAACAGGCGCGCCTGCTCCTC